>SCTM01000071.1 GCA_004297485.1 Rhodospirillaceae bacterium | reverse complement strand
AATCGCCATTCATCGTGCGCTCAAGCGCCAGCCGATCTACCAGCGCTTGGACATAATCCGGCGCAAGCCCAATCGCGTTATTGAAAGTCTCCTTGGCCTCGTTCATCAGGGCGGGATTCTGTATCTTGGCCGGACTTGGCTGTTGCGCATCCACCGAGACCGCCTTGTCGCCCGCAGCCGCGGAATCCGTCTTGCCGACGGCCGCGACCATCAACGCCCGGCCGAGACGCCGTTGGGCTTCGGCGCTCGTCGGCAGCAGTGCCGCTAGTCTTCGATATGTGCCTAGACCGTTTATGATATCGCCGGTAGCCAGCTGTGTCCGGCCGAGCGCATCTACCGATCGAGGATCGTCGGGCTGCACGTCGGCGAGATCGCGGGCGACAACAAGGGCACGTCCCGCCTGCCGAGTTCTTAAGAGCAGATCGATCAAGTTAAGCCGGGGTTCTGGACTTTTCGCGTTGGCCACGATCGCCTGTTCCAGAATCTTCGCAGCCCCTTCCGCATCATTGCCATGGAGAGCGATATTCGTAAGTCCACCGAAAGCCGTTAGATTCCCCGGATCGACGGCGAGGGCTTTCTCATACCATCCCTTTGCCGCATTCGTATCCTTACTGTTTTCCTCGACACGCGCGAGATTCAGAAGTGCCGGCACAAACTTGGCATCCTGATCCAATGCGGCCTTGAAAGATGTCCGCGCTGCCGGAAGGTCATTGGCGGCGAGATTTATGGTCCCACGAAGGTTATAGGCATTTGGATCTTTGGGAGCAGCCTTGATCATCGCGTCGGCAACCGCGAGCGCCTTATCGATGTGATGGCCCTGAATCTCGGTCAGCGCCAAGAGAGTGTTCGCCTGCAGAGAATCTGGGCGGATTTTAATCAATTCCTGAAGTTGTTCGACACCGGCATCCGGAGCGCCGGAACGCAGCTCACTGACGGCCAACGCCATGCGTGTATCGGGATTTTGTGGATCATCCTTTAGCCCTTCCGCAAATAACTTAGTGGCCTCCGCGCTGCGGCCCGAGCCAAGATAGGCGCTCGCGAGTTGCATGCGGAACTGATGATCGTCGCTGTGCGTCTGTGCGAAGGGCTCCAAGACTTCGACTGCGCGCTTGGAATCGTTCATGCGCAGGGCGATCGCCGCGACCAGCTTCGATCCCGAAAAGTCATTCGGCACCTTCTTCAGATAAAGCTCGGCGTTACTCATCGCGCTCTGCAGCTGATTGTCGGCAAGGTAGCAGGCTGCCAGCAGGTAGCGTCCCGGAGGATAATTGTCGAGCAGCTGCGGAACTGTCAGCAGAGTTTGAGCGGCATCGCGGTATTTGCCGGTCTGACTCAGAAGAAAGGCGTTGAGATATTGCGCCAAAGGATTTTGCGGATCTGCCGCGAGCAATGCGCTCACATCCTCTTGCACCAGATCCGTCTTGCCCCGCCTCAGATTGACCATTGCGCGCGCAACCCTTGCGCGGGAGTATTGTGGGTGCTTTTCGACGGCGTGGTTGAAAAATCCGACGGCACCGTCGAGATCATTTGCCAATTGCCGGGCTTCACCCTTGAAGACAAGAAGCTCTCCATTATCCGAGTCAACCGCCAGACCTTGATCGACGTATTTCTCGGCATCGGGAAACTTCTGCTCTGCGCGCGCAACGGAGGCGGCGGCAAGGAGCACGGAGGATGACGTTGGCGATTGCGCAAGCGCGCGATCAACCAAAGCATGGGCCGCAGGCAAATTACTCAGAGCAATCTGAGCGCGCGCCTGTGCAGCCAACAAGCTTGCTAATGTATCGCCCGCGAAATCAGCAGGATTAAAGTTCTTGATCACATCCTGGTAACGAGACTGCCCCAGATATGCCTGAAGCAACGGCGGAAGTATCTTCGCGATGTCATAGCCCCGCGCCCGCGCCGCCTCCAGTTCGTGCTGCGCCGCACTCGGATCGCCGATCCGCAAATACAGTACGCCGAGATTGAATCTCGCTTCCGAGAAATCCGGGTCGGCACGCAGGGCATTTTTGAGTTCGATGATAGCGCCGGGCACGTCGCCCTTTTTCTCAAGCGCTGCGGCTTTCTGCATATTATTCTGAGCGTCGGACGGTATGGCAGCCAGAACGCGAGATTGCGGCCCGACGGCCATCAGGCCGGCTACAATGATAGCGGCGATGACAGATCGGTGCTTCACGCTTTGTCGGGGCATAACGTCTTCCTTCTATTCGGCAATGCCATTAAGCTTTATGCCGTGACTCGCCATGAGATTGTATAGGGTCGGCCGGCTGACGCCCAATATCTTTGCCGCCTGACTTAAATTGTTCTGGCACGACGTCAGTACCTTGCGAATGATCTCAAGTTCAGCGCGATTCCGAACGTCTTTCAACGTGGGGAATGCCAACTCCCCATCAGCTTCGCCCAAGCCCAGATCCTGGGCCGATAACTGGTCGCTGCTTCCCATGAGAACCGCCCGCTTGACCCGGTTTTCCAGCTCGCGGACGTTACCTGGCCAGGAATGGTTAGAGATTGCCGCCAGGGCTGAATTTGAAAAACCGGCATTGCGACGATTGTATACTTCGGCATATCGGCGGACAAGAACCTGCGCGATCATTATCCCGTCTTCGGCGCGTTCGCGAAGCGGCGGTAAGGCAACAGAAATTTCATTGATGCGGAAAAACAGATCCTCACGGAATGTCCCCTCGCGGATCATATTCTGCAGATTTCGGTTTGTCGCCGAAACAATCCGCAGATCGACAGTGATATCGCGATGGCTTCCCAGGCGCTGGAACGTCCGGTCCTGAAGGAACCGGAGGAGTTTTGCCTGGAGCGGCAGAGGCATGTCACCGATTTCGTCCAGAAACAAAGTGCCGCCAGCGGCACTCTCAATGCGACCGATGGTCTTCGCGTGCGCGCCGGTGAAGGCGCCCCGCTCGTACCCAAAGAGTTCGCTTTCAAGCAGATTGTCAGGAATCGCGGCGCAGTTTGTGGCAACGAACGGTCCGTCGGCGCGATGGCTCAACTGGTGTATCGCACGTGCAATCAGTTCTTTTCCCGTGCCGCTTTCACCGAGGATCATGACGCTGATGTCGGCCACAGCGACGCGCCGGATGGTGTCGCAAACCGCCAACATCGCCGGGGACGCAGCAACAATTCCTTCAAGGGGACTGTGAACGACACGCGACAGACGCCGGTTTTCCTCCTCCAAGTACTGGAAACGCAGAGCCCGCATGAGGATCAGACGTAGCTCATCGATATCCACTGGCTTCGCAAAGAAGTCGTAAGCGCCGAGCGAAACGGCGCGGCGTGCGTTGGCCCGCTCCTCGTTGCCACTTGCCACGATTACCTTGATACCGGGATATTTTGAAACGATGGTTTCAAGCAGCAACAGACCTTCACTTGCGCCATTGGGGTCAGGGGGCAGACCGAGGTCGATAACAGCGACACGGGGCTTATGCTGCGCCAAGTGTTCAAGGCCGGTCACGCGATCACCCGCCGTAATCACCGTAAAGGCATCGGCCAACGCCCACCCCATCTGGCGCTGCAGTCCCGGATCGTCCTCCACAAGCAACAGCAGAGGGAGTTCGTCAATTTGATCGCCGCCTTGAACTGGTGCTTTGGTCATGACGCTGTTTATGCCGTATGCCTCTAGATGGAGGAAAATTCGCCAAATTTTGAGGAAACAACCAGCGAAGGCGCGATTGGCAGCCGGACGATCATCCGTGTGCCCTGACCGACTTCACTTTGTACGTCAAGGCGGCCCCCTATGTCTCGCACTAGATATAACACCTGATAAGCACCAATACCGAAGCCGGATCTCTTGGTGGTATCCAGAGGTTGGAATAACTTCTCTTCGATAAACTTAGCGTCCATCCCTGGACCGTTATCGGCAATCTCGACGACCGCCCAACCATTGCCCGGAGAAGCCTCGGTCTCCGGAAAATCTGTCATTGCGCCGGCATACACTCTCATCGCGATGCGCCCGTCCCTCCCGGCAGCCTCAACGGCATTCTGAAGCAGATGATTGAACACAGTTTCAACGTGCTGAGGTTCTGCAACAATATCGATCGTCCCATCCGGCAGGTCGACGTTGAGGTTCGGGATTTGAAGCTGCCAGCGCTCCGCAAGTTTCCGAAGCGTGCCGATGAGATCAAGTCGATTGACAGGTGCGCTGGCGGTTCTTCGCTGCTTGAGCTGATCGAGAAGCGAATGCATGCGCTTTAATGAGTCCGCAACCGTAGCCAGCACGTCGGTTTGAAACTGAGGGTTATCACCATGGCGCTCGGCGTTCTTCAGAATCAAGCTCATCTGGCCGGCAAGATTTTTGATATCGTGCACGACAAATGCGAATTGCCGGTTGAAATCTTCGAACCGTCGCGCCTTGGCAAGAGACTGCGAGGATTCTTCCTCTGCAATATAACTTGCCGCCTGCCGCCCGGCCGTTTTCAACAGATCAAAATCCTCCCAGTTGAGGTCGCGAGGCGCACGCGGCCGCCCCAGAACCACAAATCCCAGGAGGCCGCTCATGTGGGTCAGGGGAACGACAAGCCAAACCCGTTGATCGTCCTTCAGCCAGACCGGCAATGGGTCGCCCAGCAATGTTTTCGCGTCAACAGCGTTGTGTTCGATGTCGATAATGCCTTGCGTACCGGCGAGGGTTCGGATGAGCGGATTTTGAGCGGGCACATTCGGCGGAAGGCCGTCGATGTTCCACGATCCCGTCAACCGATAGGCGCCATCTTCTTCAATGTGGACCCATATCGCGCCGGCAGTGGCATCGAGGATATTCGCCAATGCGCGGACAATCCGCACCGGAATAGAGACCTCAGTGAGATTGCCTGAGATCGCGGCAATAAAATTTGGCCATTCCTGACGATAGTCATATTTATAGCTGAAGAAATTGTGATTGACGAAATTCTTGATCCGAGCGTGGACACTGGCCGACGATAAGATCACCACGAGCAGCAGAATAGCGCCCGCAACGAAGCTGATGCGCGCAACCATGCCCCAAGGGCTGTTGAGAAGGCGCAGGAAATATCCAATGGCCGAAATAACAACTAGGTAAACACCAGCAACCATGAGGGTCGCCGAGTGGTAAACGATGCGGCGCGAAACGTGCAGATCAATGGGCCATTTCTTCGATCGAACGGCCGCCACTATGACAAGTGGCGCCATCATGGCATCGATTAAACCGCGCGCCGCGTACAAGTTCGGGTTCACGCGCCCGAACAGGGCACTCTCAC
>SCTM01000070.1 GCA_004297485.1 Rhodospirillaceae bacterium | reverse complement strand
GGCTAATCCGCGCGCAGTGCCGGGAGAGAATGAGGAGCGGGAAGGCGCGGGCATGGTCGTCCTTTCACCACGTGAGGCGTCCCACCAGAATGTGAAGAAGACGGAGTCTCGTCAATGACAAGTGTTGGGACGACGGCGTGCGGACGCGACCCGATTCAGTTCACGCCAATCGCCCGGCGCAAAAGTGCCCGCTGGCTCAGCATGGTTTCGTCGTCAAGAGTGTAGGCCTCGATCACCATGGGCAGTCCGGCAAAATCGCGCAGCAGCGGATAGAACCAAGCCTTGTCCGTGAAGGGCAGGTTCTGGTCCTCGCGGCCGTCGTTGTCGCTCAGGTGCAGGGCGCGGATGTAAGGCTTCACGGCGGCCATGAAATCATGGGCGTCGAAACCAAGCGCCGTGGCGGAAACCTTGGCGTGACCGGTGTCGATGAGGAATCCGACGTTGGGCCGGTCGATCTCGGACATGAAGCGCACGATTTCATCGTGGTGCGTCATGAGGAGCGGGTTGACTGGAACTTTCTCCAGATACACCGGCGAGATGACGTTGTTTTCCAATAGCAAACCACGTCCGCGCGCGGCCGCGTAGTCGGCGATCTCGCGCACGGAACGGATCATGAGCTGATAGGCTTGCTCCCGGTCGATGGTGGTGTCCTTGAAGGCGGCGGCCTGAACGTCTGGGCGGCCAAGCATGGCCGCCTTGAGGGCGGCGGCGTAGCCGCTGTGGAGACTGTAGAACGCGCCGCCTACGGTCACGGACAGATCGAGGGCGCGGCGGCAGTGATCGAGGCTCCAGGCCAAGCCTTCCAGATCGCTTGCGGTGAGGTTGAGCACCTTGGGTTCCAGGGGCGCCGGGAAGTAGTTGTGTACCAGGAAGGTCAATCCCGCCGCCATTCCATCGGCGATGGCTTTGTCCAGGTCCGGCGCGTGGGCGAGGCCGGAGCTGAGTTCCACATGGGTTATGCCCAGGCGCCTGGCGTCGGCGATGACGGCGGGCAAGGTGCGGGAGCGAAACGCGCCGGAGGACATGTAGATGGTCATGGGGATGATCTGCCCTGGAGATCGGCCCATGTGAGCGCGACGCCCGCCGCGATGTCCCGCGCGGCAATGCCGCCCACGACTTTATCCCAGGCCGACGGTGGCACCTCGGACAAGGGACGCTTGAGGATGAGATCGGCGGCGGCGATACGTTGGCCTTTGGCAATAGTGTGGCGGGCGACGATGCCGCGCCGCATACCGATCATGTTGCGGGCTTCGCTGGCGGCGGGACGCTTGATGCCGTCGCCGAGAGCGGCTTCCGTATCGCGCAACGCCCGCACCAGGGCGCGCATTTCGTCCGGTTCAAGGGAGGTGGGCTGATCAGGCCCCGGCATGGTCTTGTCCAGGGTGAAGTGCTTCTCAATCACGCAGGCACCCAACGCCACGGCGGCGATGCAGGCGGTGTCGGTCTGGGTGTGATCGGAATAACCGACGCGCACGCCGAGTTGATCGCGCATGGTGACCATGGCTTTCAGGTTGGCATCGGCAATGGCGGACGGATAGTTGGTGGTGCACTGAAGGACGACGAGGTTGCGATTGCCCGCGCCGTGAATCACATCCACCGCGCGCTTGACCTCGTCCATGGTGCACATGCCGGTGGAGAGGATGAGCGGACGTCCGGTCGCGGCGGCAGCGCGGAGAAGGGACGGCTCGGGGGCGTGGATCGAGGCGAGTTTCAGGGCGGGGACGTCGAGGCCCATCAGGAATGCAATGTCTTCCTCGTTGTAGGGTGTAGACATGAACACCAGTCCGGCAGCACGGCAGGCAGCCATGAGTTGCGGATAGGCGCGCTCGTCCAGTTCCAAGGCGCGCAGCATGGCAATCTGGCTTTCGCCCGGATCGGTGGTTTCTAACTGATAGGGCGCCTTGGGTGCGG
>SCTM01000069.1 GCA_004297485.1 Rhodospirillaceae bacterium | reverse complement strand
GATCATCCGCCGAGATCATCCGGATGTCCGCAGGCGGACGCCAGCTGTTGGCGGGAACCTTCCGTTCAACAGGTACCGGGATTAGGTCGAATTCAATAGCGCCCATGGCGAACTCCTCTGCGGCGGCGTTGATGCGTCGACGCTGATAATGTGTGTGAAGGGTAATTATAGACGACTATAGTGGCCGGTCGCCTTTTGGCAGACGCAGGCAGGCCCTCTCTTCCACAATGTGGAATTCACTCTTCGGTGATCTTTGGTTGCCGTCGGTGAAATCAACACGGCGCGGTTTACGTCGCGACGGCGCCAACATCAGTCAAACCGGATTACGCAAAGCACCGAAGGCGGCCGGCGAAAATAACCCGCGGCAAACGCGGTGGCTGCGTCCTTTTGCCATCGCTCCGTTTTGGACGCCATCGCGGCTCGGGGCTGCAATACCGCCCGCGCGATTCCCGGTGCGCCGGTGGTGACGGCGTCAACTGTGTTCTTCAGAGACGCCCCAGGTTCTCTTTCTGGAACCGATGCCTCACAGGCACCGCTTGGCTCAGGCCACCCGCTCCTCGCCCTCTAGCGTCGTGCGGGTCATCAGGCGGCCACTGTCGAAGGGGTACGGTTCGACCCTGTGCATACAGCCGGTGTTGTCCCAGATCAGCAAATCGCCGACCTTCCACTTGTGCGTGTAGACAAACTGCGGCTGAGAAGCCCATTCATTCAACCAACAGAGCAGCAGGCGGCCTTCCTCCAGGCTCATGCCTTCCACGTGCGAGGCCGTCATTCCGAGCACCAACGACTTGCGGCCCGACTGATGTGTCCAGACCAGCGGATGAGTCTTGGGCTTTTTCTCCTGCCATTCCAGCAGTTCGGCATATGTCGGATTTGGTTTGAAGACACGCTGTGAGTTCTCGAACGTGTGAACAACACGCAGATTCTCGATTTCCTTTTTCTTGGATTCCGGCAAATCGTCCCAAGCGGCATAGGTGTTGGCGAACAGAGTATCGCCACCGGTCTGCGACAACTTCCGCGCCGTCAGCAACGAGGCACGGGACGGAACGTCCGCAGTCGAGAGATCGATATGCCAATAAAACGAACCTTCCAGATATGCGGCGAGAGCACCGTTGAGGCCTTTGTCGAGCGAGATGTTCAGGACCACCTTCCCGTTCTGCTGCATGGGCTTGCCGAGCGTATTGGAGAAGACCTTCTGTTGTTCCTCGGTAAGGCCTAGCTCGCGGAAGATCAGGACGCCGCGCTGCTCGAGAAGTTCGCGAATCTCAGCGGCATACTTGCCGCTCAGCAGGGTATCCACGTCACTCTGGATCTCCGTTCCGATGCGCGGCGTCAAATCGATCGTCTTGAGTTTGAGCATTGCCACATTCATCTTGATCACTCCGAGCATAAAAAATGGGACTACGCGCACGTCCTTTGGGACCGCGCGTCTAAGGCTTAAGATAGTTAAGCACTCGCTTAAAGTCAACCACGTCAGGGCGGGGTCGCACCGCCCGCGATCAAGGCTTGTAAATGTAAGTAAGACAAGTCATATCGCACCGAAAGGGGCCACCCTTGCCCGCCTCGGTATTCCGTGAGCGGCATGTGCAATGCGGGAGCCGCAGATGGCATCGGAACGACGGAGCAGCGAGGAAAGTGCGAAGACTCGCACCGCCATCCTCGACGCAACCGAGAAGATCATGCGCGAAAAAGGATACGCCGCCGTCAGCTCTCGGCGCGTTGCCGCGGTGGCGGGCCTCAAGTCCCAGCTTGTCCACTATCATTTCGGAACGATGGACGATCTGTTTCTTGCTCTGTTCCGCCGGACTGAAGAAGCGTTCTTTACCAGTCACATGCGGGCCTCGGCCTCGAGCAACCCGCTACAGATGTTGTGGGATCGGAGTATCGACGCCAGAGGCAATCGACTCGTTGCTGAATTCATGGCCCTGGCACATCATCGCGAGGCCATTCGCACGGAACTCGCGCGTGCCGCGAAGAGGATTCGCAACGTCGAGACTGCGGTGTGGGCGCGGATGCTTGAAGAACACGGCATCAGCCCAGAAACCTGTCCCCCGGTTGTTGCATCAGTTCTTATGGCAGGGATTTCGCGCGCACTCGCGACGGAAGCCGCGCTTGGAGTCTCCGTGGGGCATGCGGAAACGCTCGCATTTGTCGAGCGTTACCTCCAGCAAATGGGGTTACAGCGCCGGCCAACGGAAACTCCCGCCCGCAAAAAACGGCCGTAGCGCGCCGCCACAACGAGCGGCCGCGCCGTTCGTCCCACCATGTAGAGAACAGCGACATCTTCTGAACGGATAAACTAAATTTATCGCCAACTTGAGCTATTGATTCGCTTATACTGCCGGTCTCCCCGCATATGATGAAAGGCAAGCCGCCATGAGTGTCGACTGCAGCATTTCGGATGGTGTCGCGACCATTCTCCTCAATCGTCCCGATAAATTGAACGCGATCACCTACGATATGTGGGGACAGCTTGCAGAGCACCTGGATCGTTGCCAGCGTGACGACGCTGTGCGCGCGATCATCCTGACCGGCGCTGGACGCGGATTCTGTGCCGGCGCGGATATCAGCGGGCAGGGCCGCAAACAGGACGCCAAGACCGGCCTGGCCGGCGCGCTCGACATGATGGCCGAAATAAACAGCGTGATTCGCCGCCTCTATCATATGCCCAAGCCCACCATCGCGGCCGTGCGCGGCGCCGCCATCGGCATTTCCTGGACGATGGCGTTGTGCTGCGACTGGATACTGGTCACCGAAGGCGCCAAGTTCCGACCGGCGTTCATGAATCTCGCCAAGGTTCCGGAAGGTGGCATTATGTTCCTCATGTCGCGACTCATCGGCGCGCTGAAGGCGCGCGACATCATTTACCGCGCACGCTTCGTGTCGGGCCGCGAGGCCGTCGATCTCGGGCTCGCGACCCAGCTCGTCAGCGAGGAAGCGTTGATGGACGAAGCCGTCGTGCTTGCACGCGAGTTGGCCGCCGGCCCACCACTCGCGTTCGCGCTCACCAAGCGCCTGTTCAATGCCGATGCCGGGACCTTCGATCAATTCGTCGATCGAGAGAGCAATGCGGTCGCGATTGCCGCGAACATCGCGGACGCCACAGAAGGGATGGCCGCGTTCAGGGAAAAACGTGCCGCGCGGTTTACGGGACGTTGATCACGTAATGCCACGAGCCACCGGCAGGTGAAGTCCACAATGTGGTATGGGAGTCTGCCCCGCGTCTGCCCAAAAGCAGCCGCACGCTATAATTGCTTTGCGGACGCCGCTGCGCAGCGGCGTCCAGCGTGACGGTGCTGCCAAACCTTTTAAACCGGAGACCTTCATGACGTCGGCAGTCATCGATGCGGGAGACGACCTCCCGCTCACGATTCCGGCACTATGGCGTAGGCAGGCGCGCAAGTATGCGGAGCGCGCGTTGGTTGCTGACGATGGAGCCCGCCTTACCTATGCGGAGGTGGACGCGCGTTCGCGACGGCTGGCCCGCGGACTGCTGGCGGCCGGAGCCACCAAGGGCTCGCACGTGGCTGTGCTCTTCCCGAATGGAGCCGATTTCCTCGTCAACATGCTGGCCGTAACCAGGATCGGCGCGGTCGTCGTTCCCTTGAGCACATTGTCCACGGCCGACGAATTACGGTGGCTGCTCACCAATTCCGACACGGCTTTTCTGCTTGCCACCCCGGAATTCCGTTCGCACCGCTATGGCGAGATGCTGCAAACGGCATTTCCTGAACTGGACTTCTCCCGTCCACCGCCCATGTGCTCACTCACGGCACCTTGGCTCCGCCGAATCTGGTTCACTGGCCCCATACCTAAAGGTTACGATGCGGGCTGGTCCGTTGCGGCTCTCGAGGCGACGGCGTCGACAATCGACGATACATATCTTGAGGCGGTCGAGGCGCGCGTTTCACCTGGAGACCGATTGGTGATCATACACACCTCTGGGTCGACGAGCGCGCCCAAGGGCGTGATACATGCCCACGCTTCCCTGATCCGACATCTCGACAACATAAACCAGGTTCGCCGCTTCACCCCCGACGACGTGCTTTTCACAACGGCGCCCTGGTTCTGGGTTGCCGGCTTTGCCTACTCGATGCTCGGCACGGTCGTGGCGGGCGGACGCGTCGTCTGCTCGAATACGACCTCGCCCACCGATACCCTGGATCTGCTCGAGCGCGAGCAGCCCACCATGACCTCGGGTTATGCGCCCACCGTCGCGCGGCTTGCGGCCGATCCGAGCTTCGCAAAACGGAAACTCTCATCAATACGCCAGGGCAATCTCCACCCGATCAAGGCGGCTGATGCGCGGCCGCGCGATCCAGCCTTGCGTCACGATGTTTACGGCATGAGCGAGGCCGGCGGCGCACTGTCGATGAGCGGCGACGAAAGCGATCTTCCCGAACATCAGCGTGGATCATGCGGACGTTTCTTACCAGGCTTCGAGACGAAGCTCGTCGATGCCGATACCGGGAAAGAGTGTGCTCAAGGGGAAATGGGCGAACTGTGGATTCGCGGACCCTTTATGATGGAAGGTTACTACGGCAAGCCGCGCAGCCAAGTCTTCATGCACGACAACTGGTGGCGGTCTGGCGACATTGGAACGATTGATGCCGAGGGTTTCTTCTACCTCAAGGGGCGGCTGGGCAACATGATCAAGACCTCGTTTGCCAACGTGGCTCCGCGCGAGGTCGAGGCGGCGATTAGCGAATTGACTGGCGGTACGGAATGCTTCGTTATTGGCCTTCCGGACCCACAGCGGGGCCAGGCTGTGACTGCCATTTTAATTGCTGACCACGACAGCAAGGTTGACGAAGCAGCCCTCAAGCAAAAGCTTGCCACCAAACTCTCCAGTTACAAGGTGCCGCGACGCATCCTTCGACTCAGCCAAGCCGAGATTCCGCTGCTCTCAAGCGGCAAAGTCGACATGCCCAAGCTGAAGGCGCTCGCCCAAGAGCGCGCACAAGTCTCTAGCCCGCCCTCATAAGTCGAGCCGGTACATGCGCGCGGCCGTGCCGTAGAAGAGCGCGGCCTTCTCGTCGCGCGAGGCTCCGCTCACGGTCCGCTTAAAGGCGTTCCAAAGCACGGCATAACTGCAGGTGCCAGAGTCCATCGGAAAATTACTTTCAAACATGCAGCGATGGACGCCGAAAGCCTCGATGCAGGTTTCAATATAGGGTGCCCAAGCTTTTGCCAGCTCTGCGGAGCCCGCCGACGGGGCGAAGTTGAATCCGCGCAAGGGCAAGCCGAGACCGCCGAGCTTTACAGCCACGTTCGGAAATTGCGATAGCGCACGAATATTGTCGCGCCAGATGGGAAACCGCTCCGGGAGCCGGCCCGCGTAACGACCGACCCCCAAGGGACTGCCGACATGGCAGAGAATGATTTGCGTATCCGAAAAAGCGGATGCGAAATTAATCAGATCCGGAAGCTGCGGTTCGTACAACCACATATCGCAGGAAAGACCCATGGGCTGTAGATGTTTGAAGCCTGAACGGAACTTCGTATCCAGCAGCAGTTGAGGCCGCGACGACCCGGACCCCAGGATGCTCGTATCGTCGTCGTAGGCTGTATACCGCGCGCGAATTCCGCGATAGCGGCCACCTCCGGCCTGTATGTGCGCAAACAGAACGTCCTTGACCGCATCGCCCAACGCCAGGTCGACGCCGCCCACAATTCCCGCACAGGCCCTGGTCTCGCCGAAAAGACCGCTGGCGGCGATGGCCGCAACGCCGTTGAGGAACTCAACCTCGCCAACCGATCTCATCACCTCCGGACCGGCAGCCCGATACATCACGTGAGCCTCTACCGCCACCGTTGCGCGAACATTGTGGCCACTCTGGAGGTCGGCCATCAACTCGTCGAACATGTAGTGCGCGTGATGGCGAAGCACGGAAGTCATCGCCCGGGAGAGTGCATTATCCTGGCTTCCGATGGCGCGCACCGATGCCTCCGGCAGGAACCAAAGGTGATGGTGAGGATCGATGATAGGCAGATCCGGCTCGATAATCGTTTCAACGGGAGCTTGAGGGCTCATCGAGACTCCCCGACACGGCTCCAGAAGTTTGAGGGGTTCGGCGTGAACGTGACATCCATCCCGACAATGCCGAGTGGAACCTGCCGCTTCGCCAAATCCTGTTCGAAGGCTTTGCACACAGACTCAAACGTCCAGTGCTCATCATGCAAGATCGGCAATAAAATGCCGGGATGCGTACACAGGGTGAGCTGAGGACCATCTATGCGAACCACCTGCCCGGTCACCGCGGCCGAGGCGTCGGAAAGCAAAAACTCCACCACGGGCGCGTTGTTTTCCGGCGGCGTCTGTGGCGTTTGTAAGGGTGGCAATCCCCTGGCCCGCAGATAAGCGTCTCGCAGCTCGTGCATTCTGGTCGCCCCGAGCGGCGAAATCGCATTCACGCGCACGCCTTTGTCCTTAAGCTCAAGGGCCCAGGTGTAGGTGATTGAGGCAACGGCGCCCTTCGTCGCGCTATGCACGCCCATTGTCGGCACGCCCATTTGCGAGCCCGATGTGACGTTGATGATCGAACCCTTTCCGTGCGCCACCATCGGCCGCACGGCATGGGCCGCGCAATTGATCGTGCCGATGAGATTCACGTCAATGGCTTTGCGGATATCGTGCTCGCCCAGCTCGTCCAGCCGCCCTATGGAATAATGGCCCGCATTGTTGACCAGGCCGTCGATCGCACCGAATTCGCTGATGCAGCGCTGGATCAGCCCCGCCGCCTCCGACCATTTGGCAATGTCCGCCGGGTGGGCGACAGCACGGCCACCGGCATCGTTGATGTCTTTTGCCACGTCGCGCGCGGCTTGCGCGTCCTGGCCGTTAATGACGACGGCGGCGCCACGTTTCGCGACAGCTTTGGCGTAGGCTGCACCGATGCCGTGTCCCGACCCGGTGACGACGACGGCCTTCCCATCCAGCGCCTTCATCTTGTCAGAAGCTCCCAATCATCGGCTTAAGCGTACACGGGCAAACACCTTATCCCGTGCCATTGAAGACAACGACGCCCCGCCCGACACACCCACAGAACTTCCGCAAGCGATTCGCCGGCCGGCTAGGTCTCGTGTATCCGCGCAGTGATCTTGGGAGTCCCGCTCGCGGATGCTTGGACGACCTATTTGAGTACCGTGCGCACAGCCGCTTCGATCTGCGCCTGGCTCGGAACGAAGGCCGTCTCAAGCGGCTTGGAGAACGGTACCGGACAGTAGCTGGCACCGACCCGTTCCACGGGAGCGGCGAGTTTACCGAATAGTGCCTTATTGATGCGCGTGGCGATCTCCGCGCCGACACCGAAGGGCGTCACCGCCTCGTGCACGATGACCGCACGGCGCGTCTTCCCCACGGAGTTGAGAATCGCTTCCTCGTCGAACGGCGATACGGTGCGCAGGTCGAGGACCTCGACGCCGATCTTCTCTTTCGCGAGTTTGTCGGCGACGGCGATGCAGTCGCTGACAATGCGACTGTAGCCGATCACCGTGACATCACCACCCGAGCGCACGATGTTCGCCTTGCCAAGCGGAATGCGCACACCCTTCTCCGGCGGCGCACCGGGCGCCCAATAAGCCGGCATGTTCTCGATGAACAGGCACGGATCATCGTCGAAGACGCACGACAGCATCAGACCATAGGCGTCGGCGGGACATGAGGGCGCGACAACTTTGATGCCCGCGGTGTGCGCGAACCAAGCCTCGAGATAATCCGAGTGTTGGCCGCCGGTGCCAAAGCCGGCCCCGGTCATCGTGCGGATCGTGAGCGGCACATGGGTCTGCCCGCCCGACATAAAGCGCAGCTTGGCCGCATGATTCACGATCATGTCCATGCAGACCGTCGTGAAGTTCATCAGCATGATCTCCGCAACAGGTCGCATGCCGACAATCGCCGCGCCGATCGCGGCGCCAATGATCGCCTGCTCCGAAATCGGCGTCGAGCGTACCCGGCTCTTGCCGTACTTGGTGGACAGACCCTTGGTGACGCCGGCGATGCCGCCTTCCTGCTCGTCGGCCACGTCCTCGCCCAGCACGATGACGTTGGGATCGAGCCCCATGGCCTCGTCAAGCGCCATGTTCACGGCCTGGACGGTATTGAGGGTATTCGGTTTGGCAGTGCTCGTCGCGGTGCTCATGCGGATAACTCGTGGGCAAAGACGTCGCGGCGCAGCTCTGCGACGTCGGGGTTGGGACTGGAGAGAGCGAACTCCACGGCGGCATCGATCTCTTTCTCGATGCCAGCTTCCATGGCGGCAAGATCCGCCTCGGTCGCGTGGCCGTTGGCGATGAGCCAGGCGCGGAATTTTGGCACCGGATCATTGGCCATAGCCGCTTCCTTCTCGCCCTTCTTCATGTAGTTGTCGGCATCGCCGAGGAGATGGCCGAAGAAACGGAACGTGCGTGCCTCGATGAGGGTCGGGCCACCGCCCGACCGGGCACGTTCCACAGCCTCTTTCGCCGCGGCGTACACCGCGAGCGGATCGTTGCCATCGACCGTCACGCCGGCCATCTGATAACCCGCCGCCCGATCGGAGATCTTGGCAGCCGATGTCGCCAGCTCATAACGCGTGTGCTCGCCGTAGCCGTTGTTCTGACACACAAACAGAACCGGCAGCTTCCACAATGACGCCATGTTGAGCGATTCGTGAAAGGCGCCGATGTTGGAAGCGCCGTCGCCAAAGTACGCCACGGCGACCCGCTTCTCGCCACGGATCTGCGCCGCGAGCGCGAGCCCGTTCGCGATGGGCATGGAACTACCGACAATCCCGGTCGTTACCATCACGCCGGTCGCGGGGTGCGTCACATGCATCGGACCACCCTTGCCTTTGCAGGTGCCGGTGGCCTTGCCCGCAATCTCGGCCCACAATGCGCGCATCGGCACGCCCTTCGCGAGCATGTCGTGCACGCCGCGATAAATCGTGCAGATATAGTCGTCGTTCGTCAGGTTGGCGGACACTGCGGCCGGAATGGCCTCTTGGCCCCGCACCGGATAATACGGCGAAATGATGCGGCCTAATTTGATCACCGCGCGAAAGCGCTCATCATTCTGTTTGATGAGCGTCATGCGCCGATAGATATCTACATACACCGATTTCATTGCACGATCCCCGCTTCGCGGTGCCGCGCATATCGAACCTCATGTCCGGCACGCAGCTGTGGCTTGACGTTATTCATTGACTCCCACCCTTCGAAAATAACACCCGATCTAAGTGCTCGACACGCCGCAAGCGCCCGGAGACAGCAAGCAACTTAAGCACAGATCTACCGTTTTTATGAACTGCAATTATCGCGCGATGCTCGTATGATCCTTCGACACGAACTGATCGAGCAATACCGCACGTGAGTCGAATCTGTTAGAGGAGCGCCCCAGCGAGCGCGACGAGATTACGCGATCAAAGTAACCGTGCCTAGAGCGTGAAAACAGCAGGAAACTCTTAAGCCGGCGCTTGAATTCCACAGTGTGGAAGCTGATCCTGGCCCCTCGGTCCCAATCGGCCGGGTCGACATTGATGCCGCGCCGCCGCCCTGTTACTCCCGCACCAAGATTGCCATCCTGCGCGAAGACCTCATCGTCGGCTAATAGATATAATCTTGATAGATATAATACCGTAAGAGAGACAGCGAGAGAACTCATGGATCTGCGTTATTCGGACGAAGAGATTGCGTTCCGCGAGGAAGTGCGGGAGTTCTTCCGTACCACACTGCCGAATGATATTCGGCGCAAGGGTATTCTCGGACAGCGCTTTAACCGGGACGATATTGTTCGTGCGACGCTGCTCCGGCACGAAAGGGGATGGGCGACACCCAGCTGGCCCGTGGAATGGGGCGGCACGGGGTGGAATGCGGTAAAGCAGTACATCTTCAAGGAAGAGACCTACATCGCAGGGGCCCCTGAGCCGCTGGGGTTCAACGTCAACATGATCGGCCCGGTGATCATCGCCTTCGGCACGGAGGAGCAGAAGAAGCATTTTCTCCCGAAGATCGCGCGGCTCGACTACTGGTTTTGCCAGGGGTTTTCCGAACCGGGCGCCGGCTCGGACCTGGCCTCGCTGCGCACGCAAGCGGTACGCGACGGCGATCATTACGTCGTCAACGGACAGAAAATCTGGACCACGCTCGCTCATTTCGCCAATTGGTGTTTCCTGCTCGTCCGCACGGACCCGACGGCGAAGAAGAGGCAACAGGGCATCACCTATTTGCTGGTCGAGATGAACACACCGGGCATCACGGTGCGTCCGATCATTACGATCGATGGGCATCACGAATTTAACGAAGTGTTTTTCGACAATGTCCGCATTCCCGTCGCCAACCGCATCGGCGAAGAGAACAAGGGATGGGACTACGCCAAGTATCTGCTCGGCCATGAACGCGGCGGCGTCGCTCGCGTCGGATTGTGCAAACTGCGCCTGCAACGCACAAAAGAGTTTGCATCGCGAATCAATGTCGATGGACGACCGTTGAGCGAAAATCAATCCTTCCGCGAACGCATCACGGCGCTCGAGATTGACCTGAAAGCGCTTGAGATGCTGCAGTTGCGCGCCCTGTCGGACACCTCGCACGCACGCGCCGGCAAGCCCGACCCGATGGCGCCCATTCTCAAGATACGGGGTTCCGAATTGCAGCAGGCGACAACAGAGCTGCAGACAGAGGTGGCGGGCTATGCCGCGATGGAATTCGACGCCGATTTCGTGGGCGGAGGGGCAAAGCCGTTGGGGGGCGAAGATTGGGCCCTCACGGTTGCGCCAAACCAATACTGGCTGCGGCACACAACGATTTCCGCCGGCACGAACGAAATTCAGCGCAACGTTTTGGCCAAGTCCGTCCTCGAACTTTAAAGAGAGAATGTTTCGACCATGGATTTCGATCTGAATGAAGACCAGCGTGCTCTGAAGGATGGCGTCGAGCGCCTGCTCGGCGACCGTTATGACTTCGAGCAGCGCAAGAAGCACATGGCGGAAAGCGATGGCTGGAGCCGGGAGCAGTGGGGCCGTTACGCGGAGATGGGCCTGCTCGCGCTGCCTTTCGCCGAGAGCGATGGCGGAATCGGCGGCGGGGCGGTTGAGACCCTGATTGTCATGGAGGCTTTCGGCAGCGCGCTCGTCCTCGAACCGTATCTCGCCACCGTCGTGCTCGGGGGCGGGTTTCTTCGCCTCGCCGGCTCGGCAGCACAACGCGCCGACCTCATTCCACGCATTTCAGATGGGAGTCTGCTGCTTGCCTTCGCGCAGGCGGAGCAACAATCGCGGTACGATCTTGCCGACGTCGCCACCGCGGCACGGCGCGATGGTGCCGGATGGGTGATCAACGGTCGGAAACGCTATGTGTTGCACGGCGACTGCGCCGACAAGATCATTGTCACGGCACGCATCTCCGGCGGCAGCTGCGATCGGACTGGCATCGGCCTCTTCATCGTGGATGCCGCAGCGGCCGGGGTATCGCGCCGGGGCTATCCGACCCAAGACCGTCTACGTTCCGCGGAGATCACATTCGAGAATGTGCGCGTCGATGCCGACGCCGTCATAGGCGAACCCGGCGCAGCGCTGCCGCTCATCGAACAGGTCGTCAGTGCGGCGATGGCCGCGCTGTGCGCCGAGGCTGTTGGCGCCATGACGCGCGCCCACACCGTTACGGTGGATTACCTCAAGATGCGCAAACAGTTCGGAACGACCATCGGCTCGTTTCAAGCCCTGCAGCACCGCGCGGTCGACATGCTCGTCCAGGTCGAGCTGGCGCGCAGCATGGCGCTGTATGCTGCCATGATGTCCGAGGAACCGAATGCATTGAAACGCGGCAGCGCCGTGTCAGCGGCGAAAGCACAGATTGGTCGCGCGGGCCATTTTGTCGGCGGGCAGGCCGTCCAACTCCACGGCGGCATCGGCATGACGAACGAATATATGATAGGCCACTACTACCGACGCTTGACGATGATCGACTTGCAATTCGGTGACAGCAATCATCATCTGGGCGTTCTAGCGCGCACCGGTGGCTTGCTTGAGTCTGCTGAAATATAACGCGAAATTTTCGAAATGGCTCGACTCGATCGGACGCGGCTGGACAAGGGCATCTTTCCCTTCCGTTGTGAAATAGCGACGCGGATTGCGGACCTCGATACATACGGCCACATCAACAACGTCGTGATCGCCGGAATTTTTCAGGAAGGGCGTTATCGGCTTTTCCGGACACTCGACCTGACGGACAATCAGGATGTGCAGCAGGTTGTCGCAGGGCTGACCATTGAGTTCGCCGGCGAAATGATCCTCCCGGATCCCATTCAGGTCGCCACCGGCGTGCTGGACATCGGCCGCACATCATTCCGCCTCGGCCAGATCGCGACGCAGAACGGGCGCGTGGGGGCCTATGCGGAGATCGTGCACGTTATGCGAGATCAAAACGGCCAGGTGCCGATACCGCACGAGATGCGCGCCAAGCTCGGCGCCCTGAAAATCGGCGATTCCCTGTAAGGCCTGCGTCCGCCTCTGCCAGCGTCGCTTCAGCGGCCCGTGAAGTTGGGCTTGCGCTTTTCCATGAAGGCCCGCGTGGCCTCGCCGAAATCATCGGTGTGCTGCAGCACCGACACAAAGTTGATCTCGGTCGCGATAGACTGATCCAGTGTATCGTTGCCGGTGTTGAGCGCGGACCGCAACAATGCCATGGCAACGGGCGGATTCTTTGCGAGCTTCTCGGCGGCTTCCATCGTCACAGCGAACGCCTGTCCCGGCTCGCAAATCCGGTTGATAAGCTGCATATCGAGTGCCTGTTGGGCATCGTACGTTTCAGCGAAAGCCGCCATCTCCATCGCTTTGCGATGACCCACCTTGCGCGCAATCGACCAGAGACCGCCGAAGTCCGGAATGAGCCCGACCTTGATGAACGCGCACGAGAACTTCGTGTCCGCGGCGGCCACCGCAAAATCGCTTGCCGCCACGAGAGACACGCCAAGACCAAAAGCGTTGCCCTCCGCCGCGCAGAGGAAGGGCTTTGGGCCGGTGACGAGCAACCTGATGATGCGCGTCGGCAAGTCCATGCGCATGCGCGCCGCCAGCACTTGGCGCTGCGCCATTTCCGAAATGTCCCCGCCTGAGCAGAAATTGCTGCCGGCGCCCGTGAGAACGATGGCGCGACACGCCTCGTTGGCCTCGATTTCGAGCAATCGCTCATACATCGTCATGCGCATCGCCAAATTGAGGGCGTTCATGCGCTTCGGATTGTTGAACGTGATGACCGCGATGCTGCCTTCGTAACGCACCTGCAGAAGTTCGCCACTTGGCTCGCTCATACCAGATCTCCATGAATCCCGACGTCGTCTTGGGCGATTCGAACCAGGCAAGTGCCGACTGAACGCAGATGATGCGGCCGCGGTCCCGGCATAGACACAGCCTCTATTTCGAGGCCCAATGAATCTTAACCATGCTATCGCCGAACGGCGCATCACGGTTCGTGAGCGCCTGCTTGAGTCCGCCGCTCGCCATATCCGCCTTGAATTGCTTGCGGCGCGGTCCTTGCGAAAGATGCGCACGTGCGTCGAGCTCGGCCGCCATGCGCTGCAACGTGCGCGCGCCGCCGAGCTCAAGCGCGACATTCACGACGCGCTTGTGTGCCGCGAGCAGTTCCCCGTCAATGCAGCTCACGCGGCGCGCGAGTTCGTCCGCGGCAGCATCGAGCTCGGCCGCCGGAAACGCATCGAGCACAAGGCCGATGCGTGCCGCATCGCGGCCCCAGAGACTGTCACCGGTCATGAGCATGCGCTTCGCCCACTGCGGCCCCACATGGTAGAGCCACATATTGTTGGCTGGCGTGCCGTTGGCGCGCGTGGCGGGAAACCCAATCTTTGCATCCTCCGCGACAAGTATCATGTCGCACATCAGCGCGAGATCGGTGCCACCGGCCATACAGTTGCCCTGGACCTTGGCGATCACCGGCTTGTGGATATCGAACAGGGTGTTGACGTCGCGTTGCCCGTCCTCGATATGCCAGCTGTCATCGTCAAGCGTGGCATTGAGGGTCCGATACTTTGTCTCGTCGATGCCGTTTGGATCGTCGGGCTTGCCTGCATAACGGCCAGCAAGATCGAACCCGGCGCAGAAATCCTTGCCTGCCCCTGCGAGCAGGATCACGTTCACGTCGGCAAGCGCATCGGCCTCGATCAGCGCATCGTGCAGCTCCCTACTCATCTGCGGATTGATCGCATTACGCTTGTCCGGACGATTGAGCGTGATGCGCGCGACGCGGTCGCGAACCTCAAACATGATGAAGTCGGTGGATTTCAGATATTTGCGCATGGTTCATTACCCTCCCGCAGCGGCGGCACGAGTGCGGTCCTAAGGCGGGGATGCCATCCGCACACCTTCAAGAGCCGACCTCAACGTCGACGCAATAACTTGAATTCCATTCAAAGTAAACGAAGCGACTTGCCGCAACAAGATGGTCCCGCGCGTCCCGGCTGTGTCGGCGGACGCGCATCATCCGGCGGCGTTCTAGCCCAGCACGTAAGCGATCATTCACCGGTAAAACGCGGCTTGCGCTTTTCGCGAAAGGCGGTGACCGCTTCCTGGTGATCCTGCGTGCGTTGTGACAGCAATTCGTAGGCGAAAGACGTATCGAGGATCGAATTCGCGAGCTGCTTCAGGCCGATATTCACCGAGAGTTTGGTGTATTGAATGGCGCGCGTGGCCCCGCTTGCCAAGCGCAGGGCATACTCGTCGACGACCTTGTCGAGTTCCTCGGCAGGCACGGCGCGATTGACCAACCCGATGCGCGCCGCCTCCTCGCCGGTGACCGGATCGCCGGTGAAGAGGAATCCTTTCGCCCGCGCGTAGCCGATGAGCGCCGGCCAGATGACAGCGCCCCCGTCACCCGCCGAGATACCGATTTGCACATGCGGATCGGCAATCTTGGCGTGTTGCGCGGCAAAGACGATGTCACAGAACAGGGCCAAGGTCGCGCCGAGCCCGATGGCGGCCCCGTTGACCTTGGCGATGATGGGCTTGGGACAGTCGAGGATCGAGAAAACCAGCCGCTTGCCGTGCTCGGTCCCTTTGCGAAACAGCTCCGGCTGGTCGATGCATGTCTGCATGGTGTCGATATTCCCGCCGGCACTGAACGCACGGCCCGCGCCGGTGATGACGAGAACGTTCGTTTCGTCGTCATCCTTTACATCCGTGAACAGCAAGTCGAGATCAGCCTGCAGATCGTCGTCGATCGCGTTCATCGTTTCAGGCCGATTGAACGTCGCGTGCAACACGCGGCCGTCACGACGGAATACGATGGCCTTGTAGTCGGAAAAATTCATGACCGCGTACGCCTTTCCGTAAAATTGCCTGCGCGCAGACTAATCCGCCGTCCCGTCCCCGCGAGGCGTCAGAGGACGAAGGATTCCGCAATGTGGGAGAGGAGTCCTACCCGCCCGTCGCCGAACACCATTCCGTTCGACACAGGAACCGTAACGCGTACTGCCGGACCTCATTGCCTTCATAATGCACTTGGCTCGAGTTTCAAGATGCCAAGCATGCCTACGCACAGCCTAGCGGCATCTTAATTATCTGAACAGCGCGCGCATCCCTTCGCGCCGCGGTTTCATACTCTCCGTGCGCGGAATTTCGTCGACGACGGCAAAGCGCACCGGAATCTTGTAGGCGGGCAGCCTGGATCTGAGAAACTCCTCCAGCTCCTGTGATGTTGGTGCGGACCCACCGGCGCGCTTTTCGATGGCCGCGGCCGGCACCATTCCGACGCGTTCGTCTGGGATGCCGATCAGAGCCGCGTCGCCCACCTTCGGATGGGTACGCAGAACGGCTGCAACCTCTTCAGGAATCACCTTGAAACCACCGCGCAAAATCGCATCGTCGGCACGCCCTTCGAGATATAGGAAGCCGGCTTCGTCCAAGCGTGCCAGATCGTTGGTACGGGCCCACTCCGGACCGATCCGTGGAACCAACGCCTCCACCAGTCCTGTCTGCCCGACCGGCAGCGGCGCACCCGTCTCGCTTGAGACGACGCGAATCTGGATGCCGGGCAGCGCGCGTCCCACGCTGCCGCGCTTGGCCGTAAGCAGCTTCAGATCGGCGGATGTCCAGCCGGTTATGATGCCGGCGAACTCGGTCGCACCGTAGAACTCCGCGACGGGTATCCCGTAATCCTCCTCAAGCATGC
>SCTM01000068.1 GCA_004297485.1 Rhodospirillaceae bacterium | reverse complement strand
CCGGTCGGCGTGACGACAAACAGCCCCTCCATGCCGGCCACGGCCGCAGCGAGAATGGACAGATCGTCGTAGTTCCCGATCGCCACCTCGCAGTCAGGGAATTCAGCGTGCAAAGCCTCTGCAGAAGCCGGCCGGCTGGTAATCAGCCGCAGACGCACATGGGGTGCGCTGTACCTGAGCCAGCGGGCCATCGGTTTGCCAATGTGACGGCTGGCGCCGAAGATGCCGATACTGCGCGGAATCGCTTTGACCAAGTCGTTCTCGATCATTCTGCGTGATTGGTGACGATGGTTTGGGAGTTAGTGTACTCGGCGAGGCCTTCGAGGGCGTTTTCGATGCCGATGCCGGATTGCTTGTGCCCGCCGAAAGCGACGTGGGGGGAGAAGGAGTGAATCTCGTTGATCCAGACGGTGCCCGCCTCGATACGCTCCGCGATGGACCTGGCCTTGCCGATATCCTTGCCCCAGACCGATGCGGCGAGGCCGTATTCGGTGCGGTTGGCACGGGCAACGACATCGTCGATGTCACTGAACTTGAGAAGCGGCAGTACCGGGCCGAAGGCTTCTTCGGTGACCACGCGTGCGTTCTCCGGCGGGTTGTCGATGATGGTGACCGGCACGAAATAGCCCCTGCCTTCGGGGATTTCACCGCCGGCCAAGAAGCGCAGGCCACTCGCCCTGGCATCGCCGAGCAGCGCCTTCAGTTTTTCGAACTGCACTGCATTCTGGATGGGACCGAGGTCGGTGCCCTGCTCGGACCCGTCGCCGACCTTCACGGTCGCTGCATAGGCAACCAACGCCTGCGAGAGCTCGTCATAGATGTCCTCGTGGATATAGAGCCGCTTAGCCGCTACGCAAAATTGCGCGCTGTTCTGGAACGCCGCCCAGAACAGCTTCTTGGCAGTCTTCTCGACATCGACGTCGGGCAAGACAATCGCCGGATCGTTACCGCCCAGCTCCAGCGTGATGCGCTTGAGGTTCCCGGACGCGCTCTCCATGATTTTGCGGCCCGTCGCGGTCGATCCGGTGAAGCTGATCTTTCGCACCTCCGGGTGCTGCGTCAGCCATGCGCCGAGGTCGTTGCCGCCTGACACGACGTTGAGTACGCCCGCCGGCAGGACATCGCGCAGCAGCTCGCCCAGCTTCAAGGTGCAGAGCGGTGTCCATGGCGAGGGCTTGAGGACCATGGTGTTGCCCGCCACCAGCGCCGGTGCGATCTTCCAGATCGCCAGCAGGACCGGGAAGTTCCACGGCGTGATTCCCCCAACCACGCCCAGCGGCACGCGACGGATCTCGACGGTACGCGCTTCGGTTTGCTCGGCCAGATGCACGGGCAGTTCCTGCTTGGCGATCTCACGGCACCAAATGACCGATCCGCCGATTTCCCATTCCGCGCCCGCGCGCGCCTTGCCCTGTTCCAGCGTCAGCAACCGCATGAAGTCGTCGCTATGGGTCTCGATGGCATCGCCGATGCGCGCGACCAGCGCCTGCCGCTCCGAAAGCGGCCGCGTGCTCCAGGCCGGGAAGGCCGCCTTCGCGGTCGCCACGGTTTCCTCGAGCTGGTCGCGGCTTGCATCGGGCACCTTGGCGATCGCGGCCTCGGTCGCCGGATTGAAGGCGTCGAAGCACTTGTCCGAACTGGCCGCCCGGCCGTTGATCGTCATCGTATAGTCGCTGAAAAAATCGATGCTCATCCGGGTCTCCCGAGGGCCTATGTAGGGGGCAGTGCCAACGCGCGGCGCATGATCTTGCCCGAGCTGGTTTTCGGCAGGTCGTCGACGAAATGGATGCCGCGCGGCACCTTGTAGGCAGCGAGATGCTGCCGGCAGTGCGCCAGCAGCGCGTCGGCGGTGAGCGCCGAGCCGGCACGGCGAACGACGAAGGCATGGGCCAGTTCGCCCTTTTCCTCGTCGGGAAAGCCCGCCACCGCGACCATGGCGACATCGCCATGCATTGCGATGACCCGCTCGAGCTCGGCAGGATAGACATTATAGCCGGCCGTCAGGATCATATCCTTCTTGCGGTCGATGATGTGGAGATAGCCGTGCGCATCGCGCGTCGCGATATCACCCGTTGCGAGCCAGCCCGCCGTATCGATTGCCTCGGCAGTAGCCTCGGGCCGGTTCCAGTAGCCCTGGGTCACCAAAGGGCCGCGCACCGTCAGCTCGCCCGCCTCGCCGGGCGCTGCATCGCGCGAGGGATCGCCGAGATCACGCAGCCGCACCTCAGTACCTGGGAAAGGCAGTCCGATCGAACCGTGCCGACGCGGCCAGTAGGGAGAATGCGAGGTCGCTGGGCCGGACAGCTCAGTCATTCCCCACAGCTCGAGCAGCGGGCAGCCGAAGCGCATCGCCACCGCGTCGAGTTTGGCCACCGGCATGGTTTGCCCGCCCACCGTACATCGCGTCAGGCTGGAGAGAAGAGCCGTGGCGAGCGCCGGGTGGGCAAGCAACTGGTAGTACATCGTCGGGACACCCTCGAAGAGCGTAATGCGATGCTTGGCTATGTCCGCCAACGCCGCGCGCGCGTCGAAGCGCGCTGCCGTGAACAGCCTAGCCCCGCTCAGGAAGCAGGTGTTGAGCACGACATTGCCGTAGACGTGGGCAAAGGGCAGTGCCGACCAGATGCGGTCATGTTCATGGCGGACGTGCGTTGTCGCCGTATGGACAATGCTCGCCGCAACATTGCCATGGGTCTGCATGACGCCTTTGGGACGCCCCATCGTTCCCGAAGTGTAGCTGATCGCCAGAAGATCATCCGGACTGACCGCCGCGGGTGCCAGCGGCTCCGCAGCCAGCAGCGCATCAAACGATATGGCGACCGGCGTAGTACCCGGCGTCACCAGAAGCTCCGCGGCCTCGCCTAGCAGCTCCGCGCGATCGTCCGGCACGATCAACGCCCGCGCACCCGCGTCTACCGCCACGTAGCGAACCTCAGCCGCGCTCAGCAGGATATTGGCTGGGACCACCACCGCAGCCATCCGTGCCAGCGCATGATAGGCCACCACCCATTGCCAGCCGTTCGGTAGATACAGCACGACCCGGTCGCCCCGGTTCACCCCTTTTGCCGCCAATCCGGCGGCGAAGCGGCCAGCCAAATTCGCCAGCCGCACAAATCCGAACGGCTCGGCGTCGAAGGTCACATAGCGCGCGTCGCCCCAGCGCGCAGCCGCTATGCCGATCAAGGTCGCCAGTTCATTCACAATCCCGCTCCGCGATCGACCCATTTGCGTCGCTTCTTGAGCACGATGCCCACGCCCACGGCGGCCAGGACACGGGTGATCTGTCGGAAGATTGGCCGGAATGGTCGAAAGAACAGGACTTTGCGCAGGAATGGCCAATATTTGGCAATCCAAGGCAGATCGCGGCCGATGTAGAACGCTGCTTCGTTCACCGCCCGCGGATCGAACCGGTGCTTGATCCGCCGCATCCACGTCGACGCGCCGTTGCCCGCAGGGCCATAGAAATCCGCAAGCGGTCCGATCGCCCCGAACCCGTCAAACCCCAGATCGCTGGCCGCGTCGATCATATTGCCCTGATCGAGGGCAACTCGGATAGCCGCCCCGCGCGAGCGCACGGCGTTGACGTCATAGGAAAACGCATTCTCAGCCCACATCTGCCGCCGTTCGTTCGGCCAGACCCAGAACTCTTCGCTGCTGCCCTGCGCCAAGTCTCCCCCGGGCTGGATATCATCCTTGAGGACGCTTGCTCCCGCCTCCATCATCCTTGGCATTTTGGCAAAAGGCACGAAGCCGCCGAAGCTCGATGCCATCGAGGCCGATGGACGCAGCGCACGCGGCACCGAAATCGACGTCAATAGGAGATGGGCGATCAGTTCCTTATGAGCAGGATCAAGCGTGGTTTCTCGCCCGCCCGTGCGCTCGATGATGTCTCGCACCACGCGTGCCTTATAAGCTGCTTCGGCCTTTGAAGAAGCTGCCGTGAGCAAGGTCCAGCTATGACGGTGGGAGTCTGTGTCCCGTACAATGTCGGGTGCGTCCGCCGCGGTCACCAGTTTATGAAATTCATTGTTGGTCGCGGTTAACAGGGCGCCGAACGTGTTGGGCGGCAAGCGCAGCAAGACATAGGCAACACCCGACTTGTTGAAGTCATACGCGGCGCGCGACACGCCCTCCCAATTGCTCCAGACCATGTGGTAGAGCCGGAAATGCTCGGGAATCGTAATGCCGGTCTGCGGGTGCCGGCCGGTTCGTTCGAGCGCCTTGGGGCCTGGCCAAGGATAGAGCTTGTAGCCGATCTGGGTGAACACCCCCAGTTCGCCGATCGTGCCGACAAAACCACGGATCATGCCCCGGAAGCCTGGTCCCGGGCCTTCGCCAGTGAACCAACCAGCACCCGATCCGGACGAGCCGATCCGGACGATTTCACCCTCGGGAGTGACCCATTCGAGACTGAGCAGGTTGCGCGCGTTGTTCCCCGTGGTCGTACCGGTAATGCCGATACCGATGAACGCTGCTGCTGAGGCGAGCGGCGAATGGGTCAGCCCGGCGCCGACAATGTGGCAGTTGAGACCGCGCTTCATCGCTTCCGCCTGAAGCTGGCCGGCGGTGACATAGGGTTGGATCACAGCCATCTGGTTGCGTTCGTCGATCGCCTCGATCCGGTTCATACGCCTCAGGTCTATCGAAATGGAGTTGGGCGATGCGACCGAGGCAAACGAACCCCACCCGGTGGAATGCGACTTGAAACGGATGTTGTGCTTCAGGCAGGCAAGGACAATCGCCTGCACTTCTTCCGTGGAGCCGGGTAGAACGATCCCGACTGGCGGAATGTCGGCAAGGCGGTTTGGCTTGGGCAGCCCGCCCAGCCCCGCATTCCAACCATAACTGTAGCAAGTGGCCGGATCGTCACAGGCGTTGTCCGGCCCGACGATCGCGCGAAAATCCCGCAACGCTGCCGCGTTCAGCATCGGGACATTCCAGCGGCTTCGGCAAGGAGGCCAAGCAGGCTGCGCACCTTCATGACAGAGCCTGTTGCCTCTGCTGTCCGGCGCAGATGCACCTCGCAACCCGAGCATGCGGTGATCAACACGTTCGCGCCGGTCGCCTCGGCTTCGGAGAGACGGTCACGCGCGGTAGCTTCGGCAAAATCGGGATAGGTCTCCGCAGCCCCGCCGCCGGCACCGCAGCAATAGGAAATCTCCCGAGTCCGCTCCATTTCGACCAGCGAAAGTCCGACAACCCGACCCATAAGCTGGCGCGGAGCGTCATAGTTGCCTTGCGTGCCGAACAGCACCTTTCTGGGCGGGTCAGCCACCGTGACGACGTTGAGAACCTGAGTCCAACGTCCTTGCCAAGGTTCATAGACTTCGCTGAGGCGACCCAGCTTGCAGGGATCGTGATAGGTCGCAACCAGATCGCCGGCCAGCTTGAGATCGATCCTGCCTTCAGCAAGCAGCGTTTCGACATATTCGGAAATGTGAAGAATCCGCACATCGCCGAGCGAGACGCCCAATCGCGGATAGACGTTGCGAAAGGCCGCGTAGGCTTCGGCGCACAAGGTGACGACAACACTCGCCTTCGATGCGAGGATCAGTTCGGCGTTTGCCTTCGCGAAGTCCAACGCCTCCCGACGGAATCCGAGGTCGTGCGCCAAGGAGCCGCAATCGGTCTCTGCGTTTCCGGCAATGCCGAAATCGACCCCCGCCCGTTGCAAAAGGCCCGTTGCGAACCGCGTTTCGCCCCAACGCTCGGGATCATATGCGCTCGCACATCCGATATGCAGGAACACTTCGGCAGGCGTAGCGGTGATGTCCTTCAGGCCAAAGCCATCGGCCCAAGCCCCCCGGTCACGTCTTGGCTTGCCCCAGCGGTTGCCTTCACGCCGCAGGTTGTCGATGATCGCTGCATGCTGGGACGGGCCATGCCCCGCCTCGGCGATATGGCTGCGCAGCGCATAGAGCGTGTCGAGTGGTTCGACATTGTCGCCGAAATTGGTCTTGCAGGCCGTGTCGCAGGCGCCGCACATGGTGCAGGCATAGACGCTTTTTACCATGGTTTCGGAATAACCGGCCTTGCCTTCGGCAAGGGCATAGGCGGTCACGCCTTTACCACCGGCGCTGTAGCTGTGGAACTTGCCATATTCGATCGACGGACAGATTGCCGCAAAACGCTGGCTCTTGGGTGCGGGCACCCATTTGCACTGCGAGCACCGTGGACACTTGGCTATATAGCGTTTTCGTTCTTCGAGGCTCACGGGCTCTCCGTTCGGGAATTCAGAAGCAGATCGTGCCGGGACTGAGGATCCGGACTGGATCCATCATGTCCTTTGCCGCGTTGAGAAGGGGACTGATCGCTGGATCCCTTTCAAAGGCCAATCGGCCCCACGATCCATGCGGGCGGCTGAAAAATGCGCCTGCATCGGCAAGACGGGCGGCAATTTCATCAATCTTCTGTTCGGTTCGCGCTGTCGCATCCTTCGCACGCGGATCACAAGGGAATACCAATTCGAAATGGCAACTCGTGCCCTGTACCTGAGGCTGCAGGTAGACTCCGACCGATGCGGCAGGATCGAGAGCAGCTGCATCGAGCAAGTCCCGAACGCGGTCCATCTGAGTCAGGCAGAACAGATCGCGATGCGCGCCCGACCAGCGGTCCTTGTATCGAACGGACGGCAGATCGGCCTGCTGTCCCCCGATCGCATCGGCGGAAAGACCGGCCAACTCGCGGACCGGCAATAAGTCCAGCGCCGCTGCATCGGCGGCAAGATCGGCCTCGAGATAGGCCATGCGTTCCTGGGGGAAAATGTCCGGGGCTACGAGATTGACATAGAGGACCCACTGCGGCGCTCTGGCAGCCAACGCCGCGCAAGTGGATGAGTCCTTCCCTCCGATCATTCCAAGCTGAGTGGCGTTGACGATGAACGTCTGCCCACCTGTCCGCCGCCAAAGTAGCTTGTAGGCGAGATCAACAAGCGGTTCCAAAACCGGTGAGCCGACGAACCACGCTCTCTCAATCGCTGGAATTCGCTCACAAAAGACGGAAGCCCAGCTGACAATCGCAAGTGTCCCTTGCGACCCCTGAACGACACGTAGGAAATCGGTCGAGGCCGGACCCAGCGCCATCATTGGCAGCGCGCCCCGGCTCAGCTGCTTGTCGAGCGTTCCCCTGACCGCAGCCGTCCCAGTCCGATAGATCTCGCCGTTACCAAAGACCATTTCCGCGCCTCCCAAGGGATCCTGAGAATCCCAGTGGTCGTGCGGGCTGGTGGTCGGTTCGCGGTCGAGGTGGCTCGCAAGGACCGACTTGCCCCGGGACGGCAGCAAAGGTTTGAAGGAACGAAGACCATGCTCGCCGAGCGCCGCGTCAAGTTGCGGAAACGAAACTCCTGCTTCGATAATCGCCATGCCGTCGCGATCATCGATGTGGAGGATGCGGTTCATACGCGACAGGTCGACGCGCAGACCATCCAATTCATTTGGCGTTTTAGCGTCCTGCGACGAGCTAGTAACATGCAAGTTGCAGCTTGTTTCGTTAGCCCACCGAACAAGCGATCCGATTTGGCCAAGACTGTTCGGAAATGCCACCCCAAGCGGGGCCTCGGGACGAGCTACCTTGCTCGTCCGCGTAAGTAAATTAGCGAAATGTGGCGACAAGGCGGCCCTTATCTCGCGAGGAAAGGGGCGTGGCATTTTCGGCGCACCCTCGAACGGCAGTCATTTCAAACAGGCTCCTTTGCTATCGATGGCTGCTTGACTGAGGGTGTCGATCAAGTTGCACGTCAGTGTGCGCTTGCCTCTCCATATGAGCTGATCCATAATCAAGTGAGGGTTTTCGAAAAACGTGCGCCATGGAGATGCGCGAAGCGGAAGCGGGCCAAAAAATGTTAGAACGTGTTTTTGTCAGCAGTGAGATGACTCCGCATTCAAACCCGATGCGCGCGTGGGAGCGGGGAAATCGCAAAGCCTTCGGCCTTGAATTCCGTACCAAGCCAAGAAGGCAGCCCTTTAAGGCAACTGCGGAGGGCTTCGCGGCACGACGGCTGCGCTTTACGACATTGCGGGTTTCAGCCCATGAGACCGAGCTTGGCGGTGTGCGCGACCCGCTTATCGAACCATATCATATGGTAGCTCATATTAAGGATGGTACAGTTATGGTCGCGCAGGATGGGCGCGAGGCCTATTTAAGCGCAGGCGATTTCGTGGTGGTCGATGCAGCGCGACCGTTCCTGATTGATTCTCAGGCGATCCATGTTCAATCGTTCGACGTGCTTTCATCGCGGATGCGCGAGATCCTGCCCCAGATCGACGGGCTGACAGGCATCCTCATTCCGGGCGCCTCTCCTCAAGCTGCGATGTTGCGTGCGCTGGTCGAGAATGTCTTCGTTCATGCCCCGCTAATGCCGGATGATTCTCTCGATTATCTCAGTGATTCCCTGCATTTCGCGACAGCTAGCGTGCTTGCAACCTTGCCTGCGGCGCGCGCGACCGTGCCGGGCAAGTTGGAAAGCCTTCACCGCTTTCGCGTTCGCCGGTTCGCACGGGAAAACCTGAGGAATCGGGAACTCGGCCCGGACATGATCGCGCTCGCGCTCGAGTTTCCGGTCCGTTACCTCCACAAGCTCTTCGCGGATGAGCCGCAAACCTTGATGCGATGGATCTGGTCCGAGCGGGTAGCACGATGCGTGGAAGACCTTCGCAGGCCAGAACTACGGGCCCGCCTGATCAGTGAAATAGCATATTCCTGGGGCTTCAAAGATACGGCTCATTTTAGCCGTCTGTTTAAGGCGCATACCGGTAGGTCACCGAGAGAGATGCGCCGGTGAGCGACATCGATTACGCTCGCCACCGATTATAGGAAAGCTCTCTATGGCCTGCCGATCATGCCGATTGGCACGGCTTGACGGCCATCCAATTCCGATCGAATCCCGACTGGAGTCAAAACTCCGGCATTGTTTGGTGTCAGGGGCGTGACGTGGTTTAATTCGCGCCCACCAATACAAAGACGATAGTTGCCGGACGGTCACCCCTGTTGCGCCAGGCATGGCGAGCACCGTGCTGGACGAAGGTATCGCCGACGCCGAGCATGATCGACTCGCCGGCATCCACCTCCAGCCAGATCTGACCATCGACGACCACCCCGTAGTCGATCGTCGGCGTCGCGTGCATACCGGGCTCGCCCGACTCCATTAGCGCAGCGATACCGGGGGCTGCCGCAAAGTGTTCTGCCATCATCGCGACGGGATCGAAGTCGGATAATGCCATCTGGTCTGCGATCGACGCATCGGGGGGTATTGTGAGCGCGAGAAACATGGTCTCACCCGGGCGCGGCAACAAGGTCGGTATTCCGCTAGCCATGTCTTTGCCGTCATAGATGTAGCGGCTATCGGCCTTGGTCGACCACAACGGTGTCACGGTGAAACCGGGAGACAGCTTTAGTTTCCGTACATCAGGCGACACCCCATCGCTAACGATCGATGACTTCCCGCTTGCATCCTTGACAGAAACTACCCTGCGCAGGTCCATAACAATCGCCGCCCCGAGATGCGGACTCGCACCGCGATGTGAACCATCAGATCAGATTTGGTCCGGTCTAACGACGAAATTTGAAAAGCCGCCGTCGCGCTTCGCAGTTCCTGAGATAGCCTCGTTGACCTTGGAAAGCGGATATCCCTGAGTTTTGAAGATCGACATATCCAGCGCTCCCGTCGCAGCGAGAGCCGCCATCCTCACGGCCTCATCAGTCGTGAACCAACCCGAACCATGAAGGGTAATGCCGTTGTCCATCATCGAGTGAAGGTCGATCGGAACAGCATTTCCGATAGCTCCGATATTAACGGATATACCGCCGCGTCGCAGCGCTCGCATGGCGTCCGCGAAAGTCACAGGATCTGCACCAGGTCCCATGCAGTCGATGTGGGCATCGACGCCCTCGTCGACCCTGCGCCTGACCCACCTCGCAATCGATCCGTCAGCCAGGCTGAAGACCTCGATGCGGTCTTGGGCGATTCCCTTGACGCGCTCCAGCAGCGCGCGATCGCGACCTGTGCCATAGATCCGATCAACGCCCATTGCCAATCCGAGCAACGCCCCACCGATCCCGAGCGTCCCGCTGATGCCATTGACCAGGATGGTGGTTCCCGGCCCGGCATTCGCCTTGAGTAACGCCGAATACATGGTCCCAAGATATCCGAAGCGGGCGGCCTGATCGAAGGTCACGTTGTCCGGGATCGGCACCATGGCACTGACCGGCGCGGTCAAATACTGGCCCAAACCGCCATAAGGGTAATCATCCAGGGTTTGGCGGGCCTCTGGTCGGCACGCAAAATAACCCTGCAAGGCATAGTCCTGGCAAGCGTTCGTGTTGCCTCGCCGGCACTGCGCACATGACCCGCATGATCGCCCCGGATTGACATAGACTCGCGTCCCAACCTCGATGCCATGTACCTGCTCTCCGATCGCGGCGATCTCGCCCACCGCATCGAGGCCGTAGATTGCCGGGAGCTTGGGCTGGCAAAGTTCAGGAAGGATGTGGCTGGCATGAGCCAGAACATTGGACAGGTTGGGCACAACGCCGCACGCCCGGACGCGCACTAGCACGTCGAGAGGACGTGGCGCGGGCAACGGCAATTCGTCCAGTTGCATCGGGCTTCCCACCGCATGCAGCCGTGCGGCGATCATCGTGCTGGCGGACAATACATCCTCTCCCACAGCCTCATACTCGGGCCTGATGCTCGATGCGGACAAGCGCCATTCTCTATATGATCGTATGCATTTGTCCACGAATGCGCTTGAGCTTTGCTGGAAGTGCTTGACCCACAAGGTGCTGCACATTCTTAAACAACGGAGTTCGCCTGTCCAATCGCCGCTCACAAAATCGGACCATTGCGTCAGCGAGACGAACCCCGAGCGTCGCACCATAGGTCACGCCCTTGATCGCGGCATGTCTCAGCTTCGCGTCGGTCGGGAAGGTGATGTCCTCGGGCTGAACGGTGGTATCCACCGTCACGCGCGCCGGGTCCTTGGTCTCAAGCGCGCCCACCTTGTGGGCCACCCTCAAGCTCTCGGCCAAAAGCTTGTCCAGCTTCTCCCCGATCCGCTTGCGCCAATTGGTAAGGTCGGAGCGCTCATGCCGGAACTCATGGCGGAAGAACTTCTCGCCCGTGAAGTAGAGGCAGGTCCATCAGAATGCCGCAACGCCGGTGATAGCGCGGCCGAGAATCAGGGCGTGGACGTCGTGCGTACCTTCGTAGGTGTTCACCGTCTCCAGGTTCACCATGTGCCGGATCACCTGAAACTCGCCGGAAATGCCGTTGCCACCGTGCATGTCGCGGGCGACCCGGGCGATATCGAGCGCCTTGCCGCAGTTATTGCGCTTCACCAAGCTGATCATCTCGGGTGCGAAGGCGCCTTCGTCCATCATGCGGCCGACGCGCAAGGACGCCTGCAGGCCCAGCGCAATCTCAGTCGCCATATCGGCGAGCTTCTTCTGATAGAGCTGGGTCGCGGCAAGCGGGCGGCCGAACTGCTTGCGGTCAAGACCGTACTGGCGCGCCGCGGCATAGCAGAACTCGGCGGCGCCCATCGCGCCCCAGGAAATGCCGTAGCGCGCGCGATTGAGGCAACCGAATGGGCCCTTCAGCCCTTCCACGTTCGGCAGGAGAGCATCTTCGGGCACGAACATATCGGCCATGTCGATCATGCCGGTGACAGAGGTGCGCAGGCTGATCTTGCCTTCGATCTTGGGCGCGGAAAGGCCGGCCATGCCCCTTTCTAGAATGAAGCCGCGAATGGCGCTGTCATGTGCGTCGGATTTGGCCCAGACAACGAACACGTCGGCGATCGGCGCGTTCGTGATCCAAGTCTTATTGCCGCTCAGACGATAGCCGCCATCGACCTTGGCAGCTCGCGTGCGCATGCCGCCCGGATCGGATCCGGCATCGGGCTCGGTGAGGCCGAAACAGCCGACCAGGTCGCCTGAAGCAAGGCCCGGAAGGTACTTCATGCGCTGCGCTTCCGAGCCGTAGGCGTGGATCGGGTGCATCACAAGGCTGGACTGGACTGACATCATCGAGCGGTAACCCGAATCCACGCGCTCGATTTCCCGCGCCACGAGACCGTAAGCGACGTAGGAGGCATGAGCGCAGCCATATTTTTCGGGCAGCGTCAGGCCCAGTAGACCCTGTTCGCCAAACTCGCGGAAGATATCGCGGTCGGTATGTTCCCGGTCGAAGGCCTCTATCACCCGCGGCTGCAGTCGGTCCTGCGCGAACGCCCGAGCCGAAGCACGGATCATCCGTTCATCCTCGGTCAGCGCGGCATCGAGGCACAATGCATCTTCCCAATCGAAGCGAAGCGGGTCCGCCAATTTCACCTCCGTTTGGACAAATGATGGCGCTATATTTGAATTGGAAAAACCACGTGCCGTTGCTATTTTAATCTCATTTTGGAATTACAAAATCGTGCTTGAACCCGAAAGCCTGCTGGCATTTGTCGCCGTTGCCGAAGAAGGGCACTTCGTACGCGCCGGCGACAGGATGGGGTGTGCACAATCCGTCATCAGCAAGCGGTTGAAGCGGCTGGAGGATCAACTGGGCATCCGGCTCGTGACACGCAACCGGCGCAGCAAGGTCGGCCTCACCCGGGAGGGCCTGCAGTTTCTTCCCACGGCCCGGGCCACTTTGGCCCAGCTTGAAAAGGCGGAAGTGCACGGGCGCAGGCTGGCTGGCGGGCAGGCCGGAGCGCTGCGGATCGGCTTCGTGTTTTCGGCGATCATGACGGGGGTAATGCCGGATCTGATCCGGGCTCTGCGTGTGGCGCTGCCTGCGTTGGAGATCGTGCCCATCGCCATGGAAACGCCAGAGCAAATCGTGGCGATTGGCGACGATCGCCTCGACGTCGCGCTGGTCCGGCCAAGGCCGAGCTACCCGGCCGAAACGTGGGCCAAATGTGTGCATCGCGAAGGCGTGCAGCTAGCGCTCCCTGCAGCTCACCCGCTTACCGCCCGCAAACGGATCGCCTGTGCTGATCTGGCTGCAAACCGTTTCATCGTGCCGCAGTTTCGCGAAGAAGCGGGCCTGATCGATGTGATTGACCGGATCGTCAAGATCGGAAAATTGCCCCCCCCTGAGGTAGTCCGCACCAAAGACTTCATTACTGCCGGTGGCCTGGCAGCGGCGGGTACGGGCGTCGCGGTGGTTCCGACTTCACTGACGGCACTAGCGCTGGAAGGTCTGGTCTATCGGCCGATCATCGATCTGGATTTCCGCCTGGAGCTTGTCCTGTTGTGTCGTGAAGGCCTCCCACAAGCTATCGCAAAAGTCCTGCGAGCCGCAGGCACCCGCCTCGCCCGATAGCAAATCCTAACCTATTGCTCACTCTTGAGCGCGAACACCCGCGGGGCCAGATAGACAAACGCGCGGCGAGTGGGAGTCCGGTGACGAAGCCCTTCACGCTGACCGCGCGACTGCCCACGCGGTCGTGCTGCGTTCAGGGGCGTTCCCAGCGCCAATTCTTAGTCGCCCGTTAAAAAGCCGGTTGTGGGCTGAATCGGGCCATGAACGGCGCCAACAGGACGGCCGCGGAACTCAGCCACTCGGTCCAGTTCCCGCGCCACCCGGATGCCCGATAGCGAGTTATCGGCGACCAGAGCCAGGCACTCACGGGTGAAGTCATCGACAATCGCCAGGATGCGGAAGCGGCGGCTGTCGGCGAGCGCGTCGCTGACGAAGTCCAGAGACCACCGTTGGTTCGACCCTTGCGGCATCGTCATCGGAGCCCTTGTACCAAGGACGCGCTTGCGTCCTCCACAGCGGCGGACCTGGAGCCGTGCTTCCCGATAGAGCCGCCGCAGCTTCTTATGGTTCATGTGCAAACCCTCACGGTCCAGCAGGATCAGGAGACGCCGATAGCCAAAACGACGGCGCTGAGCCGCCAATTAACGCAAGTGCACCCGGAGCGGCGCATCGTCCGGCCGCCGGCCACGATACCGCACGGACGTCCGGTCCACCCCGATCACACGGCACGCCCGGCGCTGGCTCACCTCGAAGGCGTCCCCGAGGTGAGCCGCAGCTTCTCGCCTCGCGGCGGGCGTCACCATTTTTTTGAGGCGATCTCCTTCAGCATGGCAATATCTAGCATCGAGTCCGCAAGCAGCTTCTTCAGCTGGGCGTTCTCCTCCTCGAGCTGGCGTAGCCGCCGGGCGTCGGAGACCTCCAACCCGCCGAACTTGGCCTTCCACTTATAGAAAGTGGCGTCGCTGATGCCGTGCTTGCGGCACACATCCGCCGTCTTCGCTCCGGTCTCGTGTTCCTTCAAAATCCCGACAATCTGCTCTTCCGTGAACCGTGAACGCTTCACTGTCCGCCCCCTTCCTGGCTGGTCGGACTCTACCCATTTTTGGGAGAAGTTCAGGGGCTCATGTCACGAGGCAACGCGGCGGATGTCGAGTGATATAATAGTCTGGTTATGAACCAATCCTATCGGCGGACAGGGCGGAGAACAGGCGTGTTGCGTCTCACAAGGACTTGAGACTCTGTATCGCCCGAACGACCGCCGGGTCGAGTCCACCCCGACCCTGGACGACGTAGTCGACGATACAGAGT
>SCTM01000067.1 GCA_004297485.1 Rhodospirillaceae bacterium | reverse complement strand
CAGGACACCAATGACAAAGCGCGCTGAATCAAAACATAAGATCGACCGACGGCTCCAGGTAAATCTCTGGGGCCGCCCCAAGAGCCCCCTCAACAAGCGTGAATACGGTCCGGGACAGCACGGCCAGCGGCGCAAGAAGCCGTCGGATTACGGCGTGCAGCTCATGGCCAAGCAGAAGTTGAAGGGCTACTACGGCAACATCTCCGAGAAGCAGTTCCGCAAGTACTACGAAGAGGCCATGCGCCGCCGCGGCGACACCTCGGAGAATCTCATCGGCATTCTCGAAAGCCGTCTTGATGCCATTGTCTACCGCATGAAGCTGGTGATGACGGTGTTCGCCGCCCGCCAGCTCGTCAGCCACGGTCATCTGTCCGTCAACGGCCGCCGCGTCACGGTGCCGTCGTACATGGTCAAGGTCGGTGACAAGATCGAAGTGCGCGCCAAGTCCAAGGAACTCACGATCCTCAAGGAAGCGACCGAGTCTTCCGAACGCGACGTGCCCGATTATATCGACGTCAATCACAGCACCTTGTCCGGCGGCATCAAGCGCATCCCGAAGCTGGGCGACGTGCCCTATCCGGTACAGATGGAGCCGAACCTCGTGATCGAATTCTATTCGCGCTGATCTATCGCGCTTACGAATTCAAAAAGCCCCGCAGTGATGCGGGGCTTTTTTTATGGTAGTCGCATTGCCGAGACCAAGCGCGCGCGATTACGCGAGTGGATAGTCCTTTGCCGGATCGACGCCACAAGTCTCGAGATACTTGCGGATTTGTATGACCTCGTCCTTTTCCAGGCTGTGGCTGTGTTCATTGAAGCTGACCTTGTGCCCGGCAAGCTTCACCATCAGTTTCCCGCCGTGACCGTGATCCATTTCGGCGCCAAGCTCGCTAAAGACGTGCTCGACGTCCTTGATACTTATATTGCCGCTAAGCGGATGGCTGAAAACCGCGTGCAACGTCTTGCGATGTTTATGATTCATGTGTTCCTGCCTTGTAGGTGCCTGTGCACATGACATAGCACCCTGTATCCGGCGGGAGTTTGATTTAGGTCAACGGAATCCGGTGTTACAGTGCCGTGCTGTTCTAGGCCGGTAAGCTTAGCCGCCGCTTTTTGGGATCAGCTCCGTCCAAGTATGGATGCGGATTAGCGGAAAAGGCGCATGGTGGGATGCTACGAGACGCTACCTAAAGCGCCCCTCGATTTGCTCAAAGCGTTACAGTAACTTGAATGCAGATCCCACGTATGCCGGAGGGGGGGAGATGGCTGAGAGCGCTCAACAAGGATTACGTGCCCTCCAGATTGGTATGAACACGTCGGATATGCCCGGCACATTGCGGCTTTATTCGGCAGCGTTCGGGTTCGTCAACGCCGGAGCGCAGGCCATCTGGGGGTCGACGATGAGCGCTCAAGGTCTGCCGTCGGACGGACGCGGGATTGTGTGGTGGATGCTCGGCGCCCAGAAGCTTTTCCAGTTGGAGTTTTTTCATCATACCCGACCGTCACAGCGTCCCATGCGTGCCGACTGGCGTCCGGTTGATCATGGCTGGAACCGTTTCGGAATCGCCATTGCCGACTTTGAGTCCTGCTTGGCGGTATTGGCCAAGAGTGGCGTGTCTCCCATAACGTCGCCGACGGTCGAGAATGGACTCCGGCGCGTGGCCTTCCGCGACCCATTCGTCGGCGCGATTGTCGAGGTGATCGAGAAGCCAAGGGGTGATGCGGGGTGCGCCGAAGGCCCCGAGATTGTCTATGCCACGAGTTCGGTCTCGAACCTGGAGACCGCGCGCGATTTCTACGCCAATGTGCTTGGCCTTGAGATCTTGCCGGGCGAACTCTTGCACAAGCCCGAACACGAAGCGCTTTGGGGATTGCCGGGTGCACGCCGCGACGCCTTCCTGGTCCGGGCGGGGGATATCTTTCTTGAGATTGTGTGCTATCGCGATCCGGTAGGGCGGCCGAGACCCGCGGATTACCGCACGTCGGATCAGGGTATCGTCAATGTCGCGCTCGGATCGCGACAAAAAGAAACGGTGGCCGCCGCGCTCGAAAATCTACGTGTGGCTGGCCACGTTCCGCCACTTATATTCGGCAGGAAAGGGGTGATCGGCGGATATATCATCGACCCCGAGCGAGAGCTGGAGTTTGCCGCGTTCCCGCCGGAACTTGACGCTCATATAGGTTTCATCGCGGCTTCGCCGTTCTTCGGATAGCCGTCAAATACCCGACAGCTCGACTTTCTTTTTCTCAAGCACGGCGTTCAATTCGGCGGCGACGCCGGCAATCGCATCGGTCCACACACCGGCGGCAGACTGGCGAAACAGGCGCATGGTGGGATACCACGGGCTATCGCTGCGACCGAGCAGCCAACGCCAGTCGGGCACATAGGGCAGCATCACCCACACCGGCTTGCCCAGGGCACCGGCCAGGTGCGCGACCGATGTGTCCACCGTGATCACAATATCCAGCGCCGCGATCAGCGCGGCGGTATCGGCGAAATCCCGTACGTCGTGGCCCAAGTTCTTCAGGCTGGGAATGGCCGTGAGGATTTTCTGGTCGGCGGCGGCAGCAACGCGATGGGGATCTTCGACGCCTTCATCGAGGATCGGGACGTGCGGCTGATAGGAGTGGAGGCGGGCGGCGA
>SCTM01000066.1 GCA_004297485.1 Rhodospirillaceae bacterium | reverse complement strand
ATCGAAGTCGCGGTTGAGCCGAAGTCCAAGCCCGACGTCGAGAAGATGGGCATGGCGCTTGCGCGTCTCGCTGCCGAAGATCCATCCCTGCGTATCTCGACCGACCACGAAAGCGGTCAGACCATCCTCAAGGGCATGGGCGAACTTCACCTTGAAATCATCATCGACCGTATGCGTCGCGAATTTAAGGTCGAAGCAAACGTCGGCGCGCCGCAGGTGGCGTACCGCGAAACGATATCGAAGGCTTACGACGAAGACTACACCCACAAAAAGCAGTCGGGCGGTTCGGGTCAGTACGCCCGCGTGAAGATTCGCTTCGAGCCGCTGCCGCCGGGTTCCGGTTATCAGTTCGAGAACGAAGTCATCGGCGGTACTGTGCCGAAGGAATACGTGCCGGGCGTGATCAAGGGCCTGCAAGGCTCGCTGGACTCCGGCCCGATCGCCGGCTTCCCGATCGTCGACATGAAAGCCACGCTCTATGACGGCGCTTACCACGACGTCGACTCTTCGGCGCTCGCCTTCGAAATCGCCGCCCGTGCCGCTGTGCGCGAAGCAATACCGAAGGCCGGCCCGAAGTTACTCGAGCCGATCATGAAGGTCGAAGTCGTGACTCCGGAAGACTACATGGGCGATGTCATCGGCGACTTGAACAGCCGCCGCGGACAAGTCAGTGGCATGGATAGCCGCGGCAATGCCCGCGTGATTTCCGCGATGGTACCGCTTGCCAACATGTTCGGTTACGTCAATACGTTGCGCTCCATGAGCCAGGGTCGTGCCCAGTTCACGATGGAGTTCGACCACTATGAGCAAGTGCCGAACAACGTTTCTGAAGAGATTCGCGCCAAGATGGCGGGCTAAGTCGCCCGTCCCAACAACCAGTATCGTGCTAACGGAGTGAGCAATGGCAAAAGAGAAATTTCAGCGGGACAAGCCGCACTGCAACGTGGGAACTATCGGTCACGTTGACCACGGGAAGACGTCGTTGACGGCTGCGATTACCAAGGTGCTGGCAGAGAAGGGCGGCGCGACGTTTACCGCGTACGACCAGATCGATAAGGCTCCCGAAGAGAAGGCGCGTGGCATCACGATCTCGACCGCGCACGTGGAATACACCACGGACGCACGCCACTATGCTCACGTCGACTGCCCCGGCCACGCCGACTACGTGAAGAACATGATCACGGGCGCCGCGCAGATGGACGGCGCGATCCTGGTTGTGTCGGCTGCTGACGGCCCCATGCCCCAGACCCGCGAGCACATTCTGCTGGCGCGTCAGGTCGGCGTGCCCGCCATCGTTGTGTTCCTGAACAAGGTCGATCAGGTCGATGACCCGGAACTGCTGGAGCTGGTTGAACTGGAAGTCCGCGAACTGCTGACGAAGTACGAATTCCCCGGCGACAAAATTCCGATCATCAAGGGCTCGGCGCTCGCGGCGTTGGAAGGCAAGAACCCCAAGATCGGTCATGATGCCATCCTCGAACTCATGAAGGCCGTGGATGACTTCATTCCGCAGCCGGCGCGTCCCAAGGACAAGCCGTTCCTGATGCCGATCGAAGACGTGTTCTCGATCTCCGGTCGCGGCACAGTCGTCACCGGCCGTATCGAACGCGGTATCGTCAAGGTTGGCGAGGAAGTCCAGATCGTCGGCCTGAAGGACACGGTCGTGACCGTGGTCACCGGCGTCGAAATGTTCCGCAAGCTGCTCGATCAGGGTGAGGCTGGCGACAACGTCGGCTGCCTGCTGCGCGGCACCAAGCGTGAAGATGTTGAGCGCGGCCAAGTGCTGGCCAAGCCCGGCTCTATCACCCCGCACACCAAGTTCAAGTGCGAGTGCTACATCCTGACCAAGGATGAGGGCGGCCGTCACACGCCGTTCTTCTCCAACTATCGTCCGCAGTTCTATTTCCGCACGACCGACGTGACCGGCACGATCGAACTGCCGGCCGGCACCGAAATGGTTATGCCGGGAGATAACATCTCCATGCAGGTTAACCTGATCGCGCCGATCGCCATGGACGAAGGTCTGCGTTTCGCCATTCGCGAAGGCGGCCGTACCGTCGGTTCGGGCGTCGTTGCGAAGATCGTAGAGTAGAAACCACTTTAACGGCATCCCTCCATCTCGGAGGGATGCCGCTTTATTTAAGGCCGCGGGCACATTTTCGGGCGAAGCGGATTTCCGGTTCGCCGTCGACAATGCGCAAAGAGTAAAAGACACGGGATATGGCCATGATCGATAACCAAAACATCCGCATCCGCCTCAAGGCGTTTGACCATCGCGTGCTGGATCAATCCACCAAGGAGATCGTCAGCACCGCCAAGCGTACCGGCGCGCAAGTGCGGGGGCCGATTCCGCTGCCGACGCGGATCGAAAAGTTCACCGTCAATCGTTCGCCGCACGTCGATAAAAAGTCGCGTGAGCAGTTCGAGATTCGGACCCATCGCCGCCTGCTGGATATTGTCGATCCGACTCCGCAGACCGTCGATGCCCTGATGAAGCTCGATCTCGCGGCCGGTGTCGACGTCGAGATCAAACTCTAAGGCGATAGAGCTGAAGCGAAGGTGAGAGAAATGCGTTCCGGTTTAGTCGCTCAAAAAGTGGGAATGACGCGCGTGTTTACCGCCGAGGGGAATCACGTGCCTGTGACGGTCCTCAAGGTCGACGGTGTGCAGGTCGTTGCCCAACGCACCCAGGACAAGGACGGCTACACGGCCGTTCAACTCGGCATTGGCACCCGCAAGGTCAAGCGCACCAACAAGTCGCTGCGCGGTCACTATGCCAAGGCCAAGATCGAGCCGAAGCGGAAACTCGTTGAGTTCCGCGTCGACGATAAGGGCATGATCGATGTCGGTGCCGAATTGGCGCCGTCCCATTTCGTCGCCGGTCAGATGGTCGATGTGACCGGGACCACGATCGGTAAAGGTTTTGCCGGCGCCATGAAGCGCTGGAACTTTGCCGGCCTCGAAGCCACGCACGGTGTGTCGGTCTCCCACCGCAGCCATGGCTCGACCGGTCAGCGCCAGGACCCGGGCAAGGTCTTCAAGGGTAAGAAGATGGCCGGTCACCTCGGTGCCGAACGGGTCACTATTCAGAACCTGGAAGTGGTGTCGGTCGACGACGACAAGGGGTTCATTTTCGTCAAAGGCGCGATCCCCGGCCATGCCGGCGGTTTCGTGCTGGTGCGTGACGCTGTGAAGCAGAAGGCGCCCAAGGATGCGCCCATGCCCGCCGGCCTCAAGGCCAAGAAGGACTAACGAGCTATGAAAGCGGACATCATCAATCTCGACGCCAAGAGCGTCGGCTCCCTGGACCTGTCCGACGCGATTTTCGGGTTGGACGTGCGCGGCGATATTCTGCAGCGCGTCGTGCGTTGGCAGCTTGCTAAGCGCCAGGCTGGAACTCACAAAACAAAGCAGCGCCCGGAAGTCAGCGGCACGACCAAGAAGCCGTTCCGCCAGAAGGGCACCGGTTCGGCCCGTCAGGGTTCGAAGAAGTCTACCCAGCACCGTGGGGGCGGCATCATCTTTGGGCCGGTGGTTCGCAGCCATGCCCATGATCTGACCAAGAAAGTGCGCCGCCTCGGGCTGATGACGGCGCTGTCGTCGAAGGCAAAGGACGGCAAGCTGGTGATTCTGGATGGCATCTCGTCCGACGCGAAGACCAAGGATCTCGCCGGCCGTTTCAAGAAGCTCGGTTGGAATTCGGTGCTGATCATCGACGGCGCTGAGGTCAACGAAGGTTTCGCCCGTGCCGCGCGTAACATCATGGGCGTCGATGTGCTGCCCACCCAGGGCGCCAATGTTTACGACATCCTGCGCCGGGACACTTTGGTGTTGACCAAGGCCGCGGTTGAGAATCTTGAGGAGCGCCTGAAATGAAGAAGCCCAAGGGCAAAAAGGCTGCTGAGGCCACGTTCGATCCGGCGTTGTACGATCTGATTCGCGCGCCCCTGATCACGGAAAAGGGCACCCTGGTGTCGGCGCATAACCAGGTGGTTTTCCGCGTGCCGCTTACGGCGACCAAGCCGGAGATCAAGAAGGCGATCGAGGCCTTGTTCAAGGTCAACGTCAACGCCGTCAATACGCTGATCACCAAGGGCAAGCTCAAGCGTTTCCGCGGTCGCCCGGGACGCCGCAGCGATGTGAAGAAAGCTTTCGTGACGCTGGCCGAAGGCCAGTCGATCGATGTGACCACGGGACTCTAAAGTCATGGCATTGAAGCAGTTTAATCCGGTTACGCCGTCGCTCCGCGCCACCGTGCTGGTCGAGCGTAGCGACCTGCACAAGGGCAAGCCGGTCAAGGAATTGACCGAGGGTATGCATTCGACCGGCGGACGTAACAATCAGGGCCGCACGACCAGCCGTTTCATGGGCGGTGGGCACAAGCGCCGTTACCGTTTGGTCGACTTCAAACGCAAGAAGCGCGATGCGGTCGCGACGGTTGAGCGCTTGGAATACGATCCCTATCGCACGGCGTTCATCGCCCTGATCAAGTACGAGGACGGCGAACTTGCCTACATCCTGGCGCCGCAGCGTCTCAAGGCCGGTGACAAGGTCGTGGCGTCGGAGCAGGCGGACATAAAGCCGGGCAACGCCATGCCGCTGAAGAACATGCCGGTGGGCACCATCGTCCACAACATCGAGATCAAGCTTGGTCGCGGTGGTCAGATCGCGCGGTCGGCTGGATGCTACGCCCAGCTGATCGGTAAGGATTCGGGCTACGCCCAGCTGCGGCTGTCGTCCGGCGAACTGCGTATCGTGCGCGGCGAATGCGTCGCGACAGTGGGTGCGGTGTCCAATCCTGACAACCAGAACATCAATTACGGTAAGGCCGGCCGCATGCGTTGGCTGGGCTTCCGCCCGCATAACCGCGGCGTTTCCATGAACCCGGTCGATCACCCGCTCGGTGGCGGCGAAGGCAAGACCTCCGGCGGACGTCATCCTGTGACTCCGTGGGGTAAGCCGACCAAGGGCAAGCGCACACGTACCAACAAGAAGACGCAGCGCCTCGTCATACGCAGCCGTCATCTGGCCAAGAAAGCCTAAGGGAGAACGCACGTGGCACGTTCGGTTTGGAAAGGTCCTTTCGTCGACGGGTATCTGCTCAAGAAGGCAGAGACCTCTCGCGGCTCAGGTCGCAACGAAGTGATCAAGATCTGGTCGCGCCGGTCGACCATTTTGCCGCAGTTCGTCGGTCTCACTTTCGGCGTTCACAACGGTCACAAGCACATCCCTGTGATGGTCACGGAACATATGATTGGTCACAAGTTCGGCGAGTTCGCGCCGACGCGGACCTTCCATGGCCACTCCGGCGATAAGAAGGCGACGTCGGCGCCTGCTGGAAAGAAGGACTAAGCGATGAGCAAGAAATCCGCTCCACGCCGGGTCGCAGAGACCGAGGCCCGGGCCTTTTCCCGGTCGATCCGCGTCAGCCCGCGCAAGCTGAATCTGTTGGCGCAGTCGATCCGCGGCAAGACCGCGGGTGCGGCGCTATCGCAGCTGGCGTTCTCGCCCAAGCGCGTCGCCGAGGAAGTCAAGAAAGTGCTCGAGTCCGCGATCGCCAATGCCGAGAACAACCATCAGCTCGACGTCGATCAGTTGATCGTGTCCGAGGCTTATGTCGGCAAGGCGTTGATTATGAAGCGCTGGCGTCCGCGCGCGCGTGGTCGCGTCGGCCGGATCATGAAACCATTCAGCAACCTCACGATCATTGTTCGTGAGAAGAGGGAGGCCGCCTAATGGGTCAGAAAGTCAATCCCATCGGGTTGCGTCTCGGCATCAATCGCACCTGGGACTCACGTTGGTTCGCCAGCGGCGCGACCTACGGCAGGATGCTGCACGAGGATTTGCAGATCCGCAATTATCTGCGCAAGAAGCTGGCTCAGGCGGGCGTATCGCGCATCATCATCGAGCGTCCGGCGAAAAAGGCCCGCGTCACGATCCATACCGCCCGTCCCGGCGTTGTGATCGGCAAGAAGGGCGCCGACATCGAGGTGATCCGCAAGGAACTCCAGAAGATGACCGGCAACGAAGTGCATTTGAATATTGTCGAAATCCGTAAGCCGGAAATCGACGCCCAACTGGTTGCCGAGAACATTGCCCAACAGCTTGAGCGCCGTGTTGCG
>SCTM01000065.1 GCA_004297485.1 Rhodospirillaceae bacterium | reverse complement strand
CAGCGTGATGTTGCCCAGCTGAAACGGCGTAAATAGCCCGGACAGGTCAACTGTCTGCGTCACCTGAACTCCTCCATTTCGCATGCAGGTCGGTCGCTGGCGTATATGCGGCCCAGTATAACACAACGGGTATATGCTCAAGAACCATATGGGGTCTCGGCCTCGAAGGTTGCGCGTATGCCTACCGGCAATGTGTGGGCAGCGCTATGGCACGGACTTATTGCCGCAGTTCATATCCTCACCACGTTCGAGCGACATTATCGACCAAGCGAAGGGTCAACGCTAACCTGGACCAGCGTTTTGCCGAAATTGTCGCCGCGCATCATCTCACCAAAGACCGTCGGTAGATTAGCAAATCCGTTGCGGATATCTTCGCGATAGCGGACCTGACCGTTTGCCACCCACTCGGCCATCTGGGCGAGAACCCGATCGTGATGGCTGGCGACATAATCGCCGACAAAGAGATCGTGCAAGGTGACTCCGGCCGCGGCGAGAGCGGCCCCGCCGCGCGCAATGAGCCCGGCCTTGCCGCCGCCATGGGGATGATCGCGAAAATCGGCGATGGTGCCGCACAGGCTCATCCGCGCGCCACGATTGAGCCGCGGCAAGACTGCATCAAACACCGCTCCGCCGACATTCTCGAAATAGACGTCAACGCCATTCGGCGTGGCCACCGCCAAATCGGCGGCGAGCGTCGGGCTCAGGTGCGAGACGCACGCATCAAAGCCGAGTTCGTTCACCACATAGCGCTGCTTCTCCGGCCGGCCGGCAATGCCGATGACGGTCGCGCCGCGGAGCTTGGCCAACTGTCCGGCAATCTGGCCGACACCGCCCGATGCTGCTGACACCACCACCATTTCACCGGGCTGCGGATCGCCTTGCAACATCATTCCGGCATAGGCGGTGAGTCCCAGCATGCCGAGCACGCCGAGCGCATAGGAAATATTGCCTTTGGCTGGGTCGAGCCGGCGCGGAACCATATAGTCCGGGCGCGCGATGCCTTCGCCCATCAGCCCATATTCAGCCCAGCCATTGACGTTGAACACGAAGTCGCCCGGGCCGTAAGCGGGCATACGGCTCTCGATCACCTGTGCAACGGTGCGGGCATGGCAGGGCGTGCCGGGGGTCTCTATCCCGTCTTTCTTGTAATGCCATTGATACGGATCGAGCGAGACATAGATCGTGCGAGTCAGCGCCTGTCCTGGCCCAGGGATTGGGACTGGCGCTTCCATCAGTCGAAAATTGTGCGCCGCAGGTAAGTCTCCAAGCGGCGTTTCGGCCAGAGTCCAATATTGCATCGCTTACCTCCGGGCGAGATCGCGCCGCCTGTCACCACTCTGCCGGTTGTCCGCGCGGTATAGGAAGCGGCCTATAGGACGCGCTGCGGAGCAGGCATCGTGTTCGCATGTGTGAGTGCGGCGATTCTCGCATATCGCCAGGGCGATAGGGGGAGAATCATCTCATAGATAGTGGACACTTAAGTTGCAGGCACGTAGATATATGGACATTAAAGTCGTGGGCCGACGAGATCGGAGCCTGCAATAGGGGGAGGAATCTATGAGAAGTCGTAGAGCGACTGTGCTCGCTGGGTCGAGCCTTTTGGTCATTGCGTCGATTGTCGGACTTCATGCAGCGCCGGTACGGGCCGCGGGAGCGCCGGAGCAGGTGGCTCAGACCGCACAAAAAGCCGAGGTCGGCACCGAGGAAATCGTAGTCACCGCGCGCCGCAGGGCAGAGAACCTGCAGGACGTGCCGGAAACCGTGAACGCGGTCACCTCCAGCGAGATCCAAAAACTCAACCTCCTGAACCTCACGGACGTCGCGGCTGTGACGCCGGGGCTCGTGCTGAATGGCGGTGGCTTTGGTTATAACGCCTCGGCTTCCATTCGCGGCGTGAGTTTCGACATCACGACGCAGACCTCGCCGACCGTGGCGTTCTATATAAACGATGCGCCAGTTGAAGCTCTTCTCGCTTTCACATCTCTTTTCGACGTCGGCCAGATCGAAGTGCTGCACGGACCGCAAGGAACGCTGCGCGGTGAGCCGGCACCATCGGGCTCGATCACGATCACCACCCACAAGGCGGACTTGGATAAGTTCGGCGGCAATATCAATGTGACCGCAACTCATTTTGGCAACGTCGATGCCAACGGTGCGGTGAACATTCCTATCGTTAAGGACAAGCTGGCTGTACGGGTCGCCGGGGTCATCAACGATAACGACTATGACGGCGTTCATAGCCTTAATAACCCCACCAATCCCTACACGCACACGAACGGTGGACGCGTGGGGGTCCGTTTCGAGCCGAACGACGACATCAGCACGAACGTGACCTATCAGCATATCTACTACAGACAGCACACGTTCACGCAGGTGGAGGGCCCAGGCGCTCCGGGTGGCGTGAATCCCAACGCCCCCGCCGGCTACAATGGACCGGCGATCACGCCGCAGCAGCGGCTTGCTGTAACGCACCAGGCCAACGAGGTCTTCGAAAAGGAAGATATCGTGACCGGCCAGCTTGATTGGCGCTTTGCCGGCCAGCAGCTGAGCTATGTCGGTTCTTGGTCCAAGATCGCGTTTAATGCGCCTGCCGACACTGACCCGGCCAATCAGATTGCCGGTGGTGGAACCTTAACTTCACTCAGCAATCAGAACTTCTTCAGCTCGCAGATACAGCAGACCCATGAGCTGCGGCTTGCTTCAAATGAGCCTAACCGGTTCTGGGACTATACCGCAGGCGCCTTCTTCAGTAAGAACACGAAGACGGTGGCGCTCGACCAAGTCGCGTCCTATCTGAGCGGCGCTTTCGGGTCGCCTTTGGCGGGACCGGCCAACCCCTTCATATACAATCCGGCCTATAGGCTCCTCGTTCACATCAATGCGCCGGGGGCCAACAAGGAATTCTCGCTCTTCGGCCATGTGACGTTCCACCTGACCGACAATACCGAGCTATCCGCCGGTGGCCGTTACATCATCGAGAAAAGCACAGCTACCACTATGTTGTCGCTTGCGCCCGGTGCCTTGGTCGCCGTGCCGATCCCGGCGCCCTGCTCATTCGTTCCTGGAAGCGCCGGCAGCACCTATCCCGGTACCTGTAATTTCCACGTGCCGGGGCAGGCCATTTCCACCACCAACCAGAACGAGACGGATCATCCGGCCATCTTCAGTGCGTCGCTCTCACATAAGTTTAACGACGACCTGATGGTCTACGGCAGCGCCGGCAGCGCCTGGCGTCCCCCCGTGGTTCAGGTCGGCATTTCCAATGCCGCGGCCGATCCTACCCTCAGTGCACTGACCTATCTGAAGCCGGAGAAGTCGTACTCCTTCGAAGGCGGCTTCAAGACGTCGTTCCTCGATCATCGGGGACGCCTAAATGCGTCGTATTACCACCAGATTTACAAAGGGCTGATCTACAAGGGGCTCCAGACACTGTACTTGGCGAATAACGGTGCGCAGACCTCGGTCATGTCCAACTCGTTTACCGATAACGCCAATGCCAAGGTGGACGGGGTGGACGTGGATACCGGGTTCCAGATCACGCCGCAGTGGAGCGTCGATGCGGCCGTGAGTTATGTGAAAAGCGCACTTAGCAACGCCAGTGTTCCCTGCAGTCCGCCCGGGGGTGGTAATACGCCTGCCGCATTCCCGGCGGGCACTTACATCTTCCTTTGTAAGTCGCATGCCTCCGTCAGCACGTCGCCGAACTTTACTGGGACCCTCCAGTCCGAATACGTAAGGCCGATCACGAGCGATGTTGACGCCTTCGTTCGCGGTCTCTTCTCCTTCTATGGGCGCAACACCAACCAGGGCGCCTTCTACGCGGCCCCGGCCTATGGTCTTGTCAACCTCTTTGTCGGTTTGCGCAGCCCTGACAGCGCGTGGTCGGTGACAGCCTTTGTCAAGAACGCGTTCAACACTCAAAAGGGCTTGGGGATCAACTTCCCCGCCGTCGATGGTATGGCCACACCCAGTACGCTCTTCGGAAGCTCGGGATATTACTCTTCCGGGGGTACCAATTCGAATAACCTCGGGCCGCTGGCCACGCCACGCCAGGAGTTCGGCCTAACCGTCTCCTATGCCTTCGGATCGCGCTAAGCGATCTGAGACTGACAAAATATGATAGCGTTATCAGCCGGGCGTTTCAGACGCCCGGCTGATGCGTATGAGGAGAGGAGCTAAGAGCAGTTCTTTAAACACTGGGGAGGGGCGTAGATGATCGAGAGATCAAACTATTTTGCGGCCGGCTTCGCTCTCGTAATCCTTTTTGCCGGCACGTGTGCATTTGCACAGCAAGCCACCAATGATAAGCCCACCTTTACGCCGGACGGAGTAGTCCACGTGCCGGCATTCGACCTTCCTCCATCGGGATTGATGAGTCCGGAGGCCGTCCAGATAACGCTGAAGGCGCGGGCCGGCGTGCCCGCGATAAACCCCTTTGGCGGGGCGACGATCCAAGATATGCGTGCCACCACCGAACGGACGGTTGCGCCTTCGGTCAAGGCGGCACAACAGCGTTATGACGTCGATGTCGTGCCACAGGAGATCGCGGGCGTAAAGACACGTATTTTCACGCCGAAGGCAGGAGAAGCCGATTCGCACCGCGTGTTGATCAATCTCCACGGCGGCGGTTTCATGATGTGCGCCGAAGGGTGCGCCATGGTGGAATCGATCCCTATCGCCGCCGTCGGCCGCTACAAGGTCATCAGCGTCGATTATCGCCAGGGGCCTGAGAACGTATTCCCCGCCGCGTCAGAAGACGTGGCCACAGTCTACAAGGAACTCTTGAAAACCTACCGGCCGGAGAATATCGGCATCTACGGCTGCTCGGCCGGTGGTGCGCTCACGGCCGAAGTCGAGGCCTGGCTGCAGGACAAGAAACTGCCTAATCCGGGCGCGCTCGGGATTTTCGGCTCGGGCGGCATTCGGTTCGGAGTCGGCGATTCGCCCTATGTTTCGGCGTACATCGACGGGAGTTTCCCGCCGCCGCAGCCGGGCGCAAGCTCAGCGGCGCCTATGGGCTATTTCAAGGGCGCCAAAGCGGATGATCCCTTGGTCTCGCCCGCCCTCGATCCTCATATCCTGGCCAAGTTCCCGCCGACGCTGATCATCACCGGCAATCGGGCGCCCGATCTAAGCGCGGCGATTTACACCCATACCGAGTTGGTCAAAGCCGGTGCAAAGGGCGATCTGATCGTCGGCGAGGGCATGGGACATTGTTACATCTATCAATCGGACATGCCCGAGGCGCGAGACGCCTACGGCATCATTACGAAGTTCTTCAACGACAACCTGGGACCCAAGCGCAGCCATAGCCCGACGCGGTCATAACGGATTGCGCCTGGCGCAGCCGGTCGCGGCAGCGTTCGTCATCCCGCTTCGTTCGTCAGCGTGTCAGCTCACTCCGCTGCCGCTTTTGCTGGCGATGCGACGCCATCGGTATATTCGCAGAGCGCGCGATGAAAGTTCGAAACGGTCGATTCCTGTAACGGATTAGTCCGCGCGCCCTTAAATCCGCGTGATCTCATGCCGCGTTGGACCTCGCCCATATTGTCGAAGTCCTGCTGTAGGATGATGCTGATCGACTTGAAGTTGCGCCAATCGTCCGGGCCATGGAAATACTGGCGTTCCAGCTTGGGCTCGGCTCCCGGCGCGTAGCGCTGCAGGGAGTATACCTCGAAAATACAATGATCGGGATTGTTGGCGTCCGGCAGAGCGCGATACGCCAGCGCGCCGTCCGGGTAGGGCAGCATGATAAGGTTTGGGAACACGTGCCAGTCGGTGCCGGCATCGGCGAGCTGCTGCATGGAAATGTTCGGCCAGCCGGCACCCGAAGCGACGGCTGCCTCACGCTGGAAGTCCAACATCTTCATCATCATCTCGCCCGGCGGCGTGGATGCATCGACCTCGGTCATCAGGCGTCGCACCGCTTCGGCGTCGCGATCGCTGAAAATGGCCCTGAGGGTGGTATTGATCATGTCGTAATAATCGATGAGATTGGGCCGAAGATCCTTCGGAACCGGCTGATTCAAGCGCGGCGACGGCGCGCCAAGCGGGCAGTCGGGGTTGCCGGGATAGTAGAAATTCCCGTGGCGGCCGAACGTCCTGCTGCGGGTGATATCATCGCCATAAGTGGGCAGCATTTGCGGATGCGTCCCCACCACGTGATAGGCCTCGTTGAAGGCTTCCAGCCCGGTCTTCCAGTTGCACGGCACCTTGACCGAGACGTACCAGCGATAACGCATTTTCTCGAGCTCGAACGGATCGAGGTAGCGCTGCACCGGAGCGAGATAGTCAGCCAGCGGCTCGGCATCGGGATCCATGTTGACGAAGACCCATCCGGCCCAAGTGCCGACGCGCACGCTTTTCAAACTTAGGTCCGCGTCGCCGAAATCAGGGCAGCCGGCCCAGTCACCGCGATCCAGTACGCGCGCGATCGAGCCATCGAGGTTGTACTGCCACGCATGAAAGGTGCAATGGAAGCGGCTCATCTGACCGCAGCCCTGGGTGAGACGCCGACCGCGATGCTGGCAGACGTTGAAGTATGCCTTGATCACGTCCTCGGACACCCGCACCACGACGATGCTTTCGTCCATGATGTTGTAGGTGACGTAGGAGCCGACGTTCGGCAGCTCTTCCTCGCGACACGCGACCTGCCATACTCGCGGCCACATGCGTTCCTTCTCAAGCCGCAAAAATTCCGGCGACGTGTAATGCTCCACCGGCACGAAGTCGGTGCGCACTTGCTGCATTTGGGGGCTCGCCGCCGCGTTGCTCTTCGAGTCTGTCACTGCGTTCATTTGAACATCCGCTCCCATGCTGTTCCCCGACTGCGGGTACTCGTTGACGACGTCCGTGGCCGCTCGTCAGGTAGTCTAACCCGGTCGATCTCTCGCCTCTGCGATTGCAGAAAGCGTGCAGCTTAATCCGCTGTGTAGATGCAGCGGGGTGTCCGCGAACGACAGATTCCACAATGTGGGAAGAGGGCCCGCTCGCCGCTCGTCCCCAACGTTAGCTACCGGGTCTCGGATTCGTCGCGGCTCCAACAGGTGTGGCTCGGGCGCTTGGCCAGGCCTCCGGAGCCTAACTTACCATCCCTTGCCTGATGCGGCCAAGCGTACAAGCAGCGGCGCGGGGCGATAACGCGGGCCGAGGCTCTTGGACAGATCGTTCATCATCGCGAGGATCTTGTCGAATCCTTGCTGCTGCGCCCAGTACATGGGTCCGCCGAGATGCTTCGGGAAACCGTAGCCATGGCAATATGTCACATCGATATCGCTGGCGCGCAGGGCGATCCCTTCTTCCAGGATCTTGGCGCCTTCGTTGATAAGCGGATACAGCATGCGCGGCATGATTTCTTCATCCGCGACCTTGCGGCGTTTGATACCAAAATCCGCGGCGACCTGTTCGGCGATCTTTATCGTCTCCGGATCGGAGATCTGTTTGCGGCCTTCGTACTTGTAGACGCCGGCGCCGGACTTCTGACCAAGTCGTCCTGCTGCGACCAGGCGCTCGAGAATCGGCGAGAGGCGTTCCTCCTTGGGCAGGGACGGGGCCCGTGCTGCGCGCACCATGACCGCAACGTCGAGACCGGCCAGATCGCGCACCGCGCAGGGTCCCATCGCAAAGCCGAAATCTGTTGCAACGCGGTCGATCTGCTCCGGCGTCGCGCCTTCCTCCATCAAATACTCCCAGCCCGTGTTGTAGAACTGGAACATGCGGTTGCCGATGAAGCCGTTGCAGTTTCCGGCCAGCACGACCACCTTATCGATGATCTTGTGCAGTCCCATGACCGTGGCAAGCGTTTCCGGCGAGCTTTTCGCGCCACGGACGTTCTCAAGCAATTTCATCACGTTCGCGGGACTGAAGAAGTGCGTGCCGACGACCTTCTCCGGCCGCGATGTCGCACTCGCGATCTCGTCGATATCCAAGCTCGACGTATTCGAGGCGAGGATCGTGTGGCGCGGCGCAAGCTTATCAAGCTTGGCGAACACGTCCTTCTTCACCGCCATGTTCTCTACGATCGCTTCGATCACGATATCCACGTCGCCGACCGCCGCGTAATCCGTGGTCGGTTTAATGAGCGCCAACGCCGCGCGCATATCTTCCGGGCTCGTACTGCCGCGTTCGACCGAAGTCGCGTAGTTCTTCTCGATGACGCTCATGCCCTTGCGCACGGCGTCTTCGGAAACATCGATCAACGCCACCGGAATGCCGGCGTTGGCGAAACACATCGCGATACCGCCGCCCATCGTACCGGACCCCAGGATCGCCGCCTTGCGGATGGGCATGGGCTTGGCATCGCCGATATCCGGGATTTTGCGCGCTGTACGCTCGGCCGAGAACAGGTGCTGTAACGCACCGCGTTGAGGGCTAACGCGGCATTCCTCGAACGCGGCTTGTTCGAACTTCGTACCTTCTTCGAATGAGTCACGGCACGCGATCTCAATAGCGTCGATGCATTTCCACGGGGCGATCAGACCGCGCCCACGGCGTTCAAACTTCTTACGGAAATCGGCGAAGATTTGCGGATTCACGCCACGGACTTTTTCGTCCAAGCGGCTCGTAACCCGCAGCGGGCGTCCCTCGCTCGCCAGGCGACGCGCGAAAGCAATCGCCGCAGGGCGCAGATCGCCATCTACGAGTTCGTCGATCAGCCCATGCTTGAGGCCGAATTCCGCCTCGTAATGCTTTCCTGAGGTCGTCATCTCAAGGGCGACCTCGGGGCCGGCGAGCCGCGGTGTGCGTTGGGTTCCGCCGCCGCCGGGGATCACGCCGATGTTCACCTCCGGCAAACCAATCATTGTACTCCGGTGCGCGATACGCCAATGGCAACTCATGGCGAGCTCAAAGCCGCCGCCGAGCGCGGTACCGTGAAGGGCGGCGATGATGGGCTTGGCGCTGGCTTCGATGGTTTGCACGATTTGGCGGACCCGCGGCTCTTTCGGCCCACCGGGCTGGCTGAATTCCGTGAAATCCGCGCCGGCTGAGAAGGTCCGGCCGGCGCAGATAAGCACCACTGCTTTCACATTCGCGTCGCCGAGGGCACGTGCAAGACCATCGCGGAGGCCGACGCGCACCGGATACGCCAACGCGTTCACCGGCGGATTATCGATTGTCAGAATTGCGACATCGCCATCGGTCTCGTAATTCACAGCAGCCATTTTCGTTTCCTTCTAGGTATATCAAGCATCAAATAACAACTCTGCATAGCGCCGCGGCATCTGCAGGGTCAGTGGACTCTTTTTGCCCGTGGCGTCAGTTGCGGCGGCCGATCGCTGAAAAAAAGCGGTGACAGCGCAACGGATTAGACTCGACACACATTTTCCAGGCGAACTTGTCCCGCGCGCGAAGACCGCAAGCGGGAACAGGCCTACTATTTCTTCTGTGGTGGCTTCAATCTTTACCTGCGTAAAATCCGATCGTGCCGCAAATTGCCATCGGCCTGAATGTGGGGCAAGACCTCGTTACTGGTTGGCGCCAGCGGCATGACGTGCCGCGATATAACCGAATGTCATCGACGGACCGACACTCGCGCCGGCACCCATGTAGACACGCCCGCCCGCCGCTGCAGACGTGTTGCCGGTGACATATAACCCCGGAATCGGCGAGCCATCGGGGCGCAAGGCACGCGCGTGCTCGTCCGCCACGATTCCACCGCATGTTCCCACGTCCCCCGGATAGATTGCCACGGCATAAAACGGGGCCTTCTCAAGAGTGCCGAGGTTCGGATTTGGCTTCACGGTCGGATCACCGTAATAGTGGTTGTAGCCGCTCGCGCCGCGATGGAAGTCCTCGTCCACGCCCTTGCGGACGAAGCCGTTGAAACGTTCGACGGTTTGCGCGAGACCTGCCGGATCAACGCCGCAAAGACGCGCAATCTCATCGAGCGTGTCGGCCTTCTTCATGTAGCCGCTTTCAATCAGCGACTTCGGCGTGACGCCAGGCAGCGCTCCTCCCCAGGGGTAATACCGGCGATGGCGGCTATCGAAGATTGCCCAGGCGGGCACCGCGCCGGCCGCGTACATCTTTTGGCCGAATTCCATATAGGAACTGGACTCGTTCGTGAAACGCTTGCCTTTGTTGTCGACGACGATGGCATGGGGTTTGCCGATGTCGTTCGGCGAATGAAATCCGAAGGTCGTTCCGTCCGGTAAGAACGAGCAGGCCAGCCAGAACGACTCGTCAAGCTGGTCCGTTGCCGCGCCCAACTTCATGATTGCCTGGATCATTTCGCCGGTATCGCCGGGGTTGACCTGCGTCCAATTCACGGATGTGGGTTTCGGCTGATACTTCTCGCGCATTTCGAGGTTGCGGGAGAAGCCGCCGGCATTGACCAGGACACCGAGCCGCGCCCGCACCTGGATGGTGCGCCCCTCGCGTTCGGCGATGACGCCGACGACGCGGCCGTTCTCGACCACAAAATCCTTCACCGGCGTTTCGGTCCAGATCGGTACGTTCTCGCGGAACGCAATTTGGAACAAGCGGCCTTGCAGCGCATTTCCCGCGCCACGGATTGTTTGCCCCAGGAGCTTCTCTTTGACCTTCCTGAACGCGACCTTCATCGCGATCCACTTGCCGCGCAGCGTCTTTGTCGCCGTGAAAAGAGCCACAGACTCCGGGCTGGCGAGCGGCAGCATGCTCGTCATTGGATGAGCGGCAAGCTTGGGGGCCCATTCACCGAGCTCTTTGATGTTGAACAATGGCGCAGCCAGCGATCGTCCGTCTAAGATGCCGCCCGGACGCTCGCAGTAATAATCGGGCCAATGCGCATGAACGAACTTCATGCCTTTGCGCTCAAGGAAGCGGATCATTTCCGCGCCCTCGCGGATCCAAGCATCACGACGGGCGTACGATGACGACGGGAGCGGGGGACCGATCATCGTATCGAAATAGGTGCGCGAACGCTCATGGGAGTCGTTGCCGCCCGCCGCATTCAGGTGGTCGTTATTCGGAATCCAGATCACACCGCCGGAATACGCGCTGGTTCCGCCAATTTGCGTCTGCTTCTCGATGATCAATACGCTTTTGCCGCGCTCCTTCATCACCAGTGCGGCCGGTACCGAGCCGCCCCCGCTGCCGACGATGATGAAATCGAATGTTTCCTCCTGCGCGACCATGTTTCCCCCTCAATGTCGGTTGTAATGCCGATATGTACTCAACTGTGCTCTCGCGGCGACCAGTACACGCTGCGGTGACCTCGTCGGACACGAAGTGATGATAACGTTGTCGGAGCCCTGGGCAAATACACCCCCCTGGCACGGCGAGGGTGGCGGCATGATCTCCATGTGACGGCGTACGCGATGGCACCGACGTCGCGCGGTTACATCGTGCTTACATTAAGTCTAAACCAGATGCATATCTCCCACACGTGGACATGAGGCCGACGCTAATCCCACAATGTGGAAATCGCCGGTCTGCGCATCCCTCTGGCACTTTGCCAGTGGAGACTGATTGATCAAGGATGCGCGGCGGTCGGTGTCGGCCAGATTCAGAATAACCAAAGTTCAGGGGGGAATATGCAAATCCCATTTAAGACAACACTTTTGTCCACGGTGGCCATTGGCTTCGTGCTGCAGGCTTTACCTGCGGCGGCGCAAGTCGAGGAGATCGTCGTTACCGCGCGTAAGCGCGAGGAGTCGATCCTGAAGGTGCCGGTGGTCGAAACGGCTCTAACGCAGAAGACTCTCGAGGAATTCGGGACGCACGATATGAAGACGCTGGCCCAAAATGTGCCGGCTCTTGCGATTGGCAGCAATCTCGGGGACTTCGGCGCTCAGGTCTCCATAAGGGGCATCGGAAATACCACCCTCAACGCCACAGTCGATCAGGCGGTTTCGCTCAACATCGACGGCGTTCAGATGAGCCAAGGACTTTCCTACTCGACCGGCATGTTCGATGTCGGCCAGGTCGAAGTTCTGGAAGGGCCCCAGGCGCTCTTCTACGGCAAGTCCACCACGGGCGGCGTGATATCGCTGCACAGCAACGATCCGACCGATAAAGCCGAAGTCATCATGCGGGGCGGCTACGAAACCGAGGCGAGCGAGAAAAAAGGCGAATTTATCGTTTCAGGGCCGGTGACCGACGATCTCAAGCTTCGGCTGGCCACGTCATATTCGAAACTGGATGGTTACTTCACGAACACCGCCACCGGATTTGCGCCGACAGGGGGTGTGACGCCGCGCTATCGGAACTTCGCGCCGACGGACGAGTTGATCATGCGGGGAACGGCAATTTGGACGCCGTCCGACAAGTTCGACTTCAAGCTGAAGGCAAACTATAGCCGAACGAATACCAATGGCGATGACGGCGCCGAACAGCTGACGTCCTGCCCGAATGGAACGGGCTCATTCGGTGGTCTGCCGTTCATCTCTCCCAACGAGGACTGCAAGCTCAACAGAAACATCAATATCGTCGATGTGAACCCCGCGGCCTTCCCAGGGGTCAGGAACAATGGCGTCCCGTTCAACCATCTCTGGCAAGCCTTTGGTACGTTGCAGGCCAATTATCACGCGGCGCCAGATCTGACGATAACGTCAGTCACCGGCTACTATAAGCTTTATGAAACAGACCTGTTCAACGGGACGGACACGGGAGCAGGCGCGCCCCTCTACGTGTTCGATAACAACTTCGCTCGCCGCGACGTGTCCGAAGAGTTACGTGCGAACTCGGATTTCAGCGGTCCGCTGAATTTCACGGCGGGTGGCTATTACCAAAATGGCGACATGCGCCAGGATCTCAACGGGCTGTTGAATCAGTTCCTCGGCTCTCCCTTCGTTCATTTCCAGAACGGCTATTTCAACGTTCATACGGACGCGATTTCGTTCTTCGGCCAGGGACGATATAAAATCGTGCCGAACGTTGAGCTTTCAGCCGGTGCGCGATGGAGTCATGAGACGCACACCCTCACCGAGGTGAACGGCGTAACAGCGGATGTAAATCCGGGCTTCGGCGTGCCCGTCGGCCCGATCGCCACAGGCGTTCCACGGATTTCATCCAACCACGTCAATCCTGAGTTCACGATCACCTATACACCGACGGATGATCTCACGTTGTTCGGCTCCTATAAGGAAGCCACGAAATCCGGCGGTTTCCAAACTTCGCAGCTCTTGCCTGCCGGACAGGATCTTTCGTTCAGCGACGAAGGCGCGAAAGGCGGCGAAGTCGGTGTGAAGGCCCGCGCGTTCGATCGTCAGGCGAACCTCAACTTGAGCGGCTACAAGTACAACTATACGAACCTGCAAGTCGGCGAGAATATCGTCACGAACGGTGGTCTTATCGTAAAGACAATCAACGCAGGTACGGCCGGTATCTGGGGCGCTGAATTCTCAGGCACCTTTGCTCCGGAAGCCATCGAAGGACTGACCTTGAACGGCGCCTTGAACTACAACCATGCTCGCTTCGGCACCTTCAAGAACGCTCCGTGCTGGGGCGGCCAATCGATCTCGCAAGGCTGCAACCAGAACTTTAATCCACTCGCCAACGCTGGAACGGGCGGCTTCCAGAACCAGGATCTCCACGGACGGCCGCTCATCAAGGCGCCTGAAGTGACAGCGAATTTCGGCTTCGATTATTCCATGCCTGTCGCGGCCGACATGAAGCTGGCGTTAGCGTCGAACACGAACTTCTCAGGTCATTACTACACGGATCTTGCTGAGCGTGGCGACATGGTCCAGCACGCTTTCTTCAAGACCAATCTCAGCGTGACGCTCAGCGGACCGAACGATGCTTGGGAGATTTCCATGATCGGGACCAATCTCACCGATAAGGTCACCACGGGCTATTGTGCGAACTCGGAATTCTTCACCGGAAACCTCGGCGGATCGCTGGGGCTCGGAAATACCGGCCAGGCAACGCCCGGGATTACCCCGGACGATGTCGCCTGCAATGCCGATCGTGGCCGGGAACTGTGGATTCGTTTGACGGTACGGCCTCTCGATCTCTTGAGGAAGTAGACCAAGAGTCTTGACGACCGGAAGAGGACGCTTGGCAACAAGCGTCCTCTTCTTCTTTTCCGGCCTTGTGATCTCCGATTGGCCGCCGGGAGTCCGCCGGTTCGCTCCCGGTTCGGCGGTCAGCTTGTCTTAAGCATCCCGCCCTTTTCAGCGGCCCAGCTGCCGGCGCCTTCGCTGAGCATTTGTTCGCTGCCGAGATGGCGCAGACCGCCATCGACGTTGATATTCTCGCCGGTGATGTAGGTGGCATCCGGGCCGATGATGAAGGCAACGGCATTGGCAATGTCCTCCGGCGTTCCGACACGCTTCAGCGGGATATGCGCGCCGACGCGTTCTTGGTCCTTGACGTCGGACAGCGCCGCCTCGGTTGAGCGCGACATGGTCAGGCCGGGTGACACGCAGTTCACGCGGATGCCGTAGCGGCCCCATTCGTAGGCCATCTGTTGGACGAGCATGAGGAGGGCGGCTTTCGAGGGTGGATAGGCGTTGAGAAACGCCTGCACCCGCTCCGCCGCGTTCGAGCCGATGGCGCAAAGCGCCCCCTTGGATTGGCGCAGGGCTGGTTGCGCGGCAACGCCGAGCAGGAAAAACGCACGGCAATTGACTGCGAATACCGAGTCCCAATTCGCGACGCTGATCTTCATCAATGTTCCGGCGACTGTGCCGCCCGCGTTATGGACGACCGCATCGAGGCCGCCGCAGAATTCGACTGCCTGCGCGACCAGGCGCTTGGGCACCTCCGGATCGTTGAGGTCGCCGGTCACCGCCAGCGCGGCGGCGCCCATGGCCTCGAGCTCAGCAACGACGTTGCCCAAGTCCGGTGAGGTGCCGGTTCCGGTCACCACGATTTTCGGCTTCTCACCGCGGGCGAGGGCGTCGCGTGCGATCCGCAGGCATATGGAACGACCGATTCCACGGCTGCCACCCGTAACGAGGACTCTGGACATTGGTATCTCCTGTGCGTTGGTTAGACGAGCCGATCGATGGCTGTGCGCTTGATCTGGGCGAGAATGCCGAAGCGGCGTAGTGCGGCGATGCAGTTTCGCCGCGTGCGCGGATTCCTAGCACAACCCGGTCGCCTACGGTTCTGCATTGTGGAATATATACAGACGCCTGCGCCGACTTGATCGTGATAAGACATCAACGGACCCGGCACCCTCAATAAACATTCCGGAACGATGGCGGAAGGGGGATGCTTACGCTCGCCGGATCGTTTATTTGACTGGTGACCCGCATAAGCCGGGCGTCAGAAGGATCGCAAGTCGGAACGCACAGTGACTATACTTGAAAGTGGAGATCGCGCATGAGGGATGGGCATGATTGAGCCGCGTGATAGGGACAAGGGTGCCAAAGCCGCCTGGAGCAGGCTGCCGGACATCGCGCCGCACGTTCCGGCGTTTCTCGCGCACTGTAAGGCACACTGGGCGGAGCACGAGGTGCTTGTGCTCGACGCGTGCCGACTGACCTACGGTGCGATGGAGGCAAAATCCGCCATCCTCGCGCGGCAACTGATTGCGTCCGGCGTGGGCAAGGGAAGCCGCGTTGGCCTGATCCTGCCCAGCGATGAGACATTTCTCATCACGTGGATGGCGGTCACGCGTATCGGCGCTGTCGCCGTGACCCTGTCGACCTTGTCGACTTCCGCTGAAATCGAGCGGATTGTGCGGCATGCCGATCTGCATATGCTGTTCGCGGCACCACGCTACCTGCACCACGACTACGTGGCGCGGATCGAGGGCGCGTTCCCGGACATAACCACCGGGCGTGTTCCTTATCGTCTTGATGCCGCCCCATACCTGCGTGAGGTCTACTTCTGGGGCGGGCCGGAAGTCCCCTCCTGGGCAACCCGGGTCGATTTGTCCCGCGAGCCAGCCGTCGGCGTGGCCATGCTTGCCGCGGCAGAGGCGCAGATCCACAGCAGCGACCCGGCCGGAATCATCTATACCTCGGGCTCGACCGCCGAGCCTAAGGGTGTGATCCACTCCCAGGGTAGCTTCGTCCGCCAAGGCATGAAGCTTGCCGTGAGTTTCGGATACCAGAATGACGAGCGTGCGTATGCGTCGATGCCATTCTTCTGGGTCGGCGGGCTCGTTACGACAGCCTGGTGCATCATGTCGCTCGGCGCGACGATGCTCGCGAGCGCGAAGACAGGCGCCGAATTGCTCGACTTCCTCGAGCGCGAACGCACGACGGCCGTCGTCGCCTGGCCGCACATCCTGCGGTCGCTGGTCGCCGACCCGAGCTTTTCGAATCGCGACTGGAGCGCCATGCGCGGCGGTCTGCTCTATGAGGCGCTTCCCGCAGACAAGCGGTCGAAGGATCCGACGCTGATGTCGAACCCGATCGGAATGACCGAAACCAACGGGCCGTACACGATCATGCAGCGCGACATGCCGGAAGAGCAGCGCGGCTCGGTCGGGCCGTTGATGCGTGGCGTCGAAGGGCGGCTTGTCGATACCGAATCCGGCCGCGTTCTCGCCCTCTGGGCTGACGGCGACGTCGAGGCGGATTCCGGCGGGCAGGCGGGCGAGCTGCAAATACGTAGCGACGTCATGATGCTTGGCATGGTCAAGCGCGAGCGCGACGACATCTTCACGCCCGACGGCTGGTATAGCACGCGGGATCTTTGCTCATTCCGCCGGGGGTACCTGCATTATCACGGACGCGCCGACGATCTCATTAAGGCCTCCGGGGCTAACGTCTCGCCGCCGGAAGTGGAGTCGGTGCTACTCAAGATTCCAGGCGTCGCGGCGGCGAATGTCGCGGGCGTGCCGGACCGCACGCGCGGTAACGTGGTTGGCGCCATGATCGTTCCCAAGCCGGGTGCAACGCTTGATGCCGAGGTAATCCGCCGCGAGGCGGCGAAGTCGCTTTCGA
>SCTM01000064.1 GCA_004297485.1 Rhodospirillaceae bacterium | reverse complement strand
AGCAAGCCCCCTGGTCCCTGCGCAAGACCGATCCCGCGCGCATGAACACAGTGCTGTATGTGCTAGCGGAAACAGTGCGCTACATCGCTATCCTCATGCAGCCGTTCGTGCCCGCGGCGACGGCAAAGATGCTCGAGCAACTAGCGGTGCCAGCAGACCGGCGCACCTTCGCTCACCTGACGGCCGCCTTCGCCCTCAAAGGCGGTGTGGCACTGCCCGCACCCACCGGCGTCTTTCCCCGCTTCGGCGACCCGAAAACGGGTGGGAAGGGTGGATGATGGCGGTTACTTACTTCATGTCATCCTCGGGCTTGACCCGAGGACCCAGGGTAACAAACTCCGTCCGGTGCTTCATCGCTCTGGACCCTCGCGTCAAACGCGAGGATGGCAGTAAGGAGTAGCCTTGACCTCCGCTCCTTTCCTCGTCGATAGCCATTGCCACCTGGATTATCCGGAGCTGTCGGTTGACCTGGACGGAGTCATGGCTCGGGCCAGGAACGCGGGCGTCGGCCATCTTCTCACCATCGGCACCAAGCTGAGCGCCTTTCCCGGCGTCCTAGCGGCGGCGGAGCGTTACCCCAACGTGAGCTGCAGCGTCGGCATCCATCCCCATGACGCCGCCACGGAAGTCGCCGCCGATGCGGAACGCCTCATGGCCCTGGCCGAGCACCCCAAAGTCGTGGCGTTCGGAGAAACCGGCCTCGACTTTTATTACGAACACAGTCCCCGGGATCAACAGGAGCGCAGCTTCCGCGCCCATCTCGCCGCCGCGCGCCGGGCAAAGCTGCCGGTGATCGTCCATACCCGGGATGCGGACGAGGACATGGCGCGGGTTTTGCGGGAGGAAATGGGGCAGGGGCCTTTCACCGGAGTCATCCATTGCTTTAGCTCAGAGCAGCAACTAGCTGATATGGCCATAGATATCGGCCTCTATATCTCGATCTCCGGGATCGTGACGTTCAAAAAGGCCGATGCCCTGCGCGCGGTAGTGAAGTCCGTCCCCATCGACCGGCTGCTGGTGGAAACCGACAGTCCCTATCTCGCCCCCGTGCCTTATCGCGGCAAGACCAATGAGCCCGCCTATGTGGCTAAGACCGCCGCCATGGTCGCCGAACTGAAGGGACTCTCCGTTGCGGATTTGACCGCGCAGACCACCGCGAACTTCTTCCGGCTCTTTGCCAAGGCTGTTCCGGAACAGCCTGCTGCGTCGTGAAAATCACCGTCCTCGGCTGCGGGGCTGCGCCCGGCGTGCCGTCCGTGTCCAGCGGTTGGGGGCAATGCGATCCCGCCAATCCCAGGAACCGGCGGCGGCGGGCCTCGATCCTGGTGGAACAGGATACCTCCACGCTCCTCATCGACACCTGCCCGGATCTGCGCGAGCAGATGCTCGATGTCGGCGTGCGGCGGCTGGACGGCGTGCTTTACACGCACGGCCACGCCGATCACATCCATGGCATCGACGAACTGCGGGAGATCAACCGCATCATGAAGGGTCCGATTCCGGCCTTCGCCACCGCCGAAACATTCCAGAGCCTCGAAACCCGGTTCGGCTACGTTTTCGAGGGGATCGCCAGGGGCGAGACGTTTTTCCGCCCGTGGCTTCAGGCCAACATCATCGACACCGAACCGTTCCAGGCCGGCCCATTCCGGGTTCAGCCGTTCACCCAGGACCACGGCTATTCCACGACCCTGGGGTTCCGGATCGGCGACTTTGCATATTCGACGGATGTTCTCGACCTATCGGCCGAGGCAAAGGCCGGTCTCGTCGGACTTGGCGTGTGGGTCGTGGGTGCCCTGGGAACGGTGGTTCATCCGACCCATGCGTCCCTCGACCGGGTGTTGTCGTGGATCGAGGAGCTGAAACCGCGCCGGGCGGTCATTACCCATATGTCGAACGCCCTGGATTACGACACCCTCATGCGCCAATTGCCCGTGGGTGTCACGCCGGCCTTCGACGGCATGCAGATTGAACTGTAGTCATGAACGTTCTGGGGGAGGGATCGCGGCGTGGCCCTTAAAATCATCGGCGCGGGCTTTGGCCGCACCGGCACCATGTCCACCTATCAGGCGCTGAACCAACTTGGGTTTCCCTGCTATCACATGGCCGAGGTAACGAAAAATCCGCCACATCTCAATTTTTGGCTGAAAGTCGCCGATGCACCGGCAGGGACCCAGCAGGATTGGGATGAGGTCTTCGCCGATTACGTTGCTGCGGTCGATCATCCCGCGTGCGACGTCTGGCGTGAACTCATGGCGGCCTATCCCGATGCCAAGGTGATCCTCACGCTGCATCCGAAGGGCGCTGAGGCATGGTACGCGAGCACCATGGAAACCATCTATTTCACCGAAGACGCCTGGCAATTCTCAGTGATGGCGGCGGTTATTCCCGCCACACGGCGATTTAAGGAGATGGTCCACAAACTGGTTTGGCAGCGCGCCCATAAAGGCGCCATGAAGGATCGCGCCACGGTCATTGCCCAATACAATGACCATATCCGCGAAGTGCAGGCCGCCGTTCCGGCCGATCGCTTGCTGACCTATTCGGTCGATCAAGGGTGGGAACCGCTATGCGGGTTCCTCGGTGTTCCCGTCCCGGCAACACCGTTTCCACGGGTCAACGATCGCGCGGATTTTAAGAAGAACATGGCTCGCGCCAACAAGGTGGCCTACAGCGTCCTGGCCCTGGGCGGACTGATCGCCATGGGCCTAGGTTATATGGCGGTGCGGTTCCTCGGATAACCGGCCGCCTTCAGGCCATACTGATCGAGGTCGCGGATCAAGTCCGCTCTATGAGCGCGGCGGTCCGATGCTTCGGTTTGGTCTGCATATTGGACATATCCGTAAGCAAGCTCGACGTAAGCATTGCCTTCTAAAACCCAACTGTGAGCATACTTATCTGAAGGTCGAATAATGACCATGCCTAATGGGTTACGAAGAACTGGTAGCGGGGGCTGCTCCGGTAATGGCGAAGATTCTTATTGTCGATGATAGCGCGAGCAGTCGCGCCATCATATCGATCCTGCTTGGCTATCAGGACCACCTGATTCTGGAAGCTGGCGATGGCAATGCCGGCCTTGGGATCGTCCGCGCCGAACGCCCGGATCTCATCATCCTGGACCTCGATATGCCGGGAATGAACGGGGCCGCGTTCATGCAGCAACTCCGTGCCGACCCGGTGAGCGCCGCCACGCGCGTGATTTTTTACACCGGCTCATTTGAAAAGCCGTTCACAAAAACCCTAGCCGCGTCTTGCGGTGTCCGGACGGTTCTCTCAAAGCCCACCGAAGTGGACGCGCTCATCACGGCGGTCGACGGCGAGCTCAAGGCCTTGGCCTACGAACGCCAAGACTAGGTTCTGCGTTAAATCAGCTACTTAGATCGCCCCATTTATGGCGATATTATACTTCACATACCCAACCACAGGGGGTATGGTAGATGGGAATTGTCGTTCCAATCGCCGAGTTAGCCCGCGTGCTCCATCGGCGGGATGCCGTATGGAGGTCTGTCGTGGTTCTTAAGGCTTATTTTGATGAGAGCGGAACCCACGGCGGTTCTCTGATAACAGCCATCGGCGGCTGGATCGGCACAGAGCAGACTTGGAGCGAGTTAGAGCAAAAGTGGCTGGCTATCTTGACTGAATATGCAGACAAGGGCGTCCGCTACTTCCATATGGCTGAAGCATTGGCACAGGAAGGCCAATTCTGCCGGGTTGATAAGCCGAGCATTGATTACATAATTACACAATGCACCAAACTTATTGGGGAATCCAAAGTTATTCCCCTGTTTTGTGCCGTCGTTAATGAGCACTGGGAACGGGTTGTTCATGACCCTGTGTTTTTGGCGCGATTCCCTAAGCCTATAAATCTGTGCTTTGAAAACCTATTACATACAATTCTTGATTGGTCCCGTGACCACGCGAATAGCGAATTGGTCGTTCCAATGTTTGCGGTTCACACCGAATTCACGCCGCAATTGGCTGAGATAGGACACCTCTACACAGCCAATGAACGCACTAAGAAAATCCTAGGCTCTCTTGCGTTTGATTTCCCCGAAAGGGTTATCCCTCTTCAGGTCGCTGATTTTCTGGCCCATCAGATTGGCTGGCAAACGAAGGCTCTGGCATACAACCCATTAGTAGGTGGTGCCGGGACGCGCGCTCTGCATTGGGCAACCGGGGGCCAGTTTGTCCACGGCAATTGGTTCGACGCTGACGGTCTGTGTCTTACGGTTAAAAAATATTGCGAGAAGGGTGTGATTTGATGGGTGCCGCTACGTCCCGCGCCCGGTCGATTTCTGGCGTCCCGGCACCGTGTTTGCGGGGTGGTTCACCTTGGTGAGTTTTTTGAACGTTTGGTCCAGAGACTTGGGATCGTCGCTCGCGCCAGCGGCTTCAGCGGCTTGGCGTATGCGGCGCTGGCGTTCGGCCTCGGATAGTTGGGTTTTCTTACGGGGCATGGCGCAGATTATACAGGGTTGCCATGACTAAGCCTATTGCTTCGTCCGTGTCGGGATTACCGCCTCAAGTTTTGCAATCCAACGCGGAAGCGCCTCGGCCAATGGCTTTGCTACCTCAAGAGGGACAGCCCATAGAGTCTCGTGGTTCTTCTGATCAAACAAACCAAGATGAAGCATCATCTTGTGAATGTCGTGATTTAACGATGCGCGAGACGCAATTGTCACAATCTGGGCGTCAACTCCTGGCCGAGATCGCTGTGCAAGAATCCGATCCTGCAATCGTGGAGCTGATTGGCAGATTTTGAGCATGGAATCCGTCGAAACATCGAACTCCGTTTTGTTGCCTTGTGCATCCGTTCGGATGAACACATACCGGTCGCCACGTTGGTCTAAGTCGACAGTCTCTTCAGCCATTGAGGTTCTTCTCCGCCGTTACTTCCCTATGAGTCGTTCGATAGGTCAGCCGCTTGCCTTTGGTGCTCTTAACCAGAGCCTCGGCACGGTCACTATCGCTACACCCCAGTTTGGCCCGAGTGTTCATGCGGAAGTCGAATTCGGCCAAATAGCGGTCCAGATGCCGTTTATCCATGTGCTGATAAACGCCAACCAACCCGCGCTTAAAGATAGAGAAAAACCCCTCCAGGGTATTGGTGTGCACATCGCCACGGACGAACTCAAACTTGGAGTGGTCAACGGACTCATGTTGGCCTTCGGGAGGCAGTTTTTTGTAGTGCTGCGCTCCATCTGTCACAAGGCGGCTGTCCTTATGCAGGTGTTCCGCCAAGGCTGCGCGGACGCTGGTGTTGTCCAGATACATCGAACGGATAGGGCCGCCACGTTCCACAAGGCTAAGGACTTGGACGCCAGAACGCTGATTTGGGATGAGTTTGGTTCGCTTGGTCTTGGGCGACTTGTTCAAGAAAGTCTCGTCGCTTTCCACAGTCTTGCCTTCGCCGCCAATAGGGCCGGACGACTTGCCGGGGTCCATGGCCAGCCGGATACGGTGCGACATGAACCATGCGGACTTCAGGGTAATTCCCAAGGTCCGGTGAAGCTGGTTCGCGGAGATGCCTTTCTTGGACGAACAAATCAGGTGGATCGCCACCAGCCAGTCGCGCATGGCGATATGGCTGTCCTCGAAAATGGTCCCAACCTTGACCGTAAACGGCTTGCGGCAGGCGTAGCACTTGCGAAGGCCGACCCGAGTGGACTTACCCTGAAGCTTGCCAATGCGCGCCGCGTCCACGTTGCCACAATGGGGGCAGGTCGGGCCATTCGGCCAAAGACGGGCTTCAACCCATTCATAGGCGGCGGCTTCATCGTTGAATTGTGGTTGGGACAGAAAGGTCTTGGACATGGCTAATCTCCTTATGAAATCAGCCTATCCTTTGTATGTGGGTACGTCAAGTATAATATCGCCCCATTTATTCTCATAATATACAGACGTTGCTACATCCGGCTTCAGGGGTGGCCGCGTAAGAAACGCCGATGAAATTTGATGAAGTTGCAAAAATAAAGAGCAAAAGAGGAAGCGCCAGCGTAGGTAATCTTTCGCCGATGCTGTTCCAAATATTCTGCGATTTAGGGTCTCCGTCAGCGCGCCAAAAAGCGAGACGCAGGTACGCATATTCCATTTCCGGTTCATTGAACCCTATCGCCTCGCAGATCGCGTAAAAGGCATCATCTGACGGGAGTGCGCGCCCTTTGCGAAGCTGCGAAACGTAGCTCGCGTCCTTTCCCAACATCTCGCAAATTTGCCGGTCTGATTTGCCCGACCGCTCTTTGAGAAGGTCCAGGTAGTAGTTCATTGAGTGGACGGGTTTTGCGATTGGCATGGGGCGACTCCTTGGCGGGAGTGTGCAGGATGCCGTACAGCATCCCTCTTGACAACGCGCTGTATCTTGTACAGCATCCCGCGATTGCACCTATAGGTGGAACCGGTTTGTGCCCGTCAGCCTCCGATCCCCCACATATAGGTGCCTCGGCGGGTACTAGGGGGGAGGGCAATAGGCCCTCGGGTGAGACCTCCCCCGACCCGCCGCACAGCGCAACCGATAGGGGAACCCGCCGATGCCCAAATCAGCAACAGTAGACCTGACGCCCAAGCAGTTTACCGCGTGGTGCCGTCGCAACCAATTCACGCAATGCGGTACGATTTTCTCGTTCCGCTTTTTTGACCAGCTTACCGGCCTAACACACCACGGGGTGACCGTTAGCCGTTTCCCTTGGGGAAAGCTGCATCGGCGGCTAACCACAAAACATCTTTTATCGGAACGCGCCGCTCACGACGAAGCGGGCGCTCTCCAACATCTTGCCGCCGCGCGCGGAGTCGTCACCGGCAAGATCGACCGCGTTCAACGCACCGATGGTCCCAATGATTTTTTCGTCGTCAACGGTCAACGCGTTGACGCGGACGGCGCTCCTCTCGTCGCGGGGATGGCCAACACTTTGTAGCGAGCTTTTGCCGGTGCGGCTCTGGCAGGGACGCACCGGATTTTAGGGGGAAGGGGCGGCGGGACCGCCCTCGTCAGGGAACCGCCGCCGCTTTTCTAAAACATCAAACCCTTCCCCGGAAAAATCTTCCTGCCTCTGCGCGAAGCGCGCCAACCAGAAAAAGGAAATCCGCCGATGGCTTCAGGTACTTTGAAAATCAATCCCGCCGATGGAACCGGCCAGGGCCGTTACATCGATCTCCACCACGACTTGCAACTCTCATTCGAGCCCGCCGGGGGCAAGCCCGGTGATAACGATCCGTCGCACCGCGTATACGTGTCGGTGAAGGGCGGCAACATGTCAGAGTGCGGCGCGGCCTGGGCGAAGCGTGGCGAGCGCGGCCGGATTTCTGGCATGACGTTCTACAGCTTTCAGATTGATGACCCCAGCTTTAACGGAGCACTCAATCTCTCCGCGTTCCCATCATTCGATGCGAGCGGGAAAGCTATCCCCGGTCAATTCGATGTCGTGTGGCAACGTCCGCGCACTGCATCGGCGGCGGCGTAGTGATTACACCGGTACTAAAATTCAAGACGCCGCAGGGGTTAGAGATAACCCTTGCGGCGACGCAATCGCATTTCGACGGCTGCTTGCATCTGAAGGTGTCGTCGTTCTTCCTGAATTTCGAGACTGAGGTTGAAGCGTGTGGCGTTGATGACTTCGCGCACGACGTTCAAGAGCTTGTCAGCGATCTCCGCGCAAAGGGCGTGGTCCGTGGTTGAAGTCGTCACCCCTGACGCGACGAAAATCCGCCTAGCGAAAAAAACGCTAGGCGGGTCTTTCGTTTTACTTGGCGACGCTGACGGGTCGCTGGTCGAAATTCAAATCACCGTCACCCCTTCACATGCGATTGATCAACCGCCTTACTATCGCTGCACCATCGAAGGATTTTTCGCGTGTGCGCCGGTTGATATCGTGTTCGATGTTCTATCCGCAGACTACGGGGCGCTGCGGAATTTTCTTTACGCAGTCGCGCCGGTCGCCTCCCGGAGCATGAACAAATATTTTGCAGAAAAAGGAACCTGACATGCCGAACGATCTTGTTTCGCCTCCCACGCTCGCCGATCTCATGGCGACGGCCTATGACGAAGGTGTCGCCTGGGCCACCACAAACGGAAAAACGGCCGGCGATCAAACCAAGCCTGGATACCGCCCGTATTATCCCGGTGCCAGCGCGCGCCGCGATGCCCCGCAGACTTCCCAGGAGCGCGCCGCGCTCGATACCGCATGGATGGCGGGCGTATACGGCGAACCGGCGCCGGCCGTTCCTGAAGGCTTGCAGCCAACCGCGTAGTGAAGTGACGCGGCAACTTACCTCGGCTCCGGTAATCGGGGCCGAGGGTTTTTCATGAGGGCGTGACAGTGAGTTGGTTTTTTATAGCGGCTCTATGTGTGATTTTCGCTAACGTGGCCTTGAATTTTGCCAACATAGGACGGCATGGCTGCGTGTCTTGGACGCTTTCGGCGGAATGGGCATTAGTCGGCGCGCTGGTGGTGTTGGGCATGTTGACCCGATGAAATTACGTCACCTACTTTTCCCTTTGGTCTATGCGGTTCCAGTCATCGGATTTTCTGCGATGATTTTATTCCGGCGCGCTGTTGAACGCTGGTTCCTATATCTAGATTGTAGCCCTGACGTTGCATTGGCACTTTCGATTGCAGTTTTGCTAATTGGCGCGATGATGGTTGGTATATTGGTGATCAACGCCGCTTTTGAGACGAATGATCGGAAGCCAACCCGATGAGCTTTATGGGCGTGATTTTTTGGGTACTTGTGACTTTAAAGCTTGTCGGTCTGATAAATTTGTCATGGTGGTACGTGACAAGCCCGCTCTGGTTCATTGTGTGTTCGGTTTTGATTATCGCTTACGTGAAGCCTAATCGTCGGAAGCCAACCCGATGACCCTTGCCAACTCGCAAGCAGAGTTTCACCCAAGGCAGCGCGAAGCTGCCACGGACCCCCGAAAGGTACGCTATGACCTTCGGAACACCGCCGGGAGTATCCTGGCGGCAACGCAGAAGCGCGTAGCGAAGTGCGGTCATCGTCTGGTAGGTCCGCAAGCCTCAATCGTGATCGGCCCTCATGGAGCCCGGATAACCGGCGTGGAGACGTGCGGATCGGTTTGGGCATGTCCCGTCTGTGCCGCTAAAATTTCCGAGGGACGGCGGCAAGAGGTCGCTGAATGTCTCGACCGTCACGTAACAGGAACACCTATAGGTGGGGAAGGGGTTCCCGGTGACGTTTATATGGCCCTTTTTACGCTTCCCCACACCTATACGGAAACCTGCGCTGAATTGCGCGTGATCATGCGCAGTGCGTGGACGTTTTTCCTTCAGGGTAAGGCATGGAAGGCCGCGCGCAAACGGTGGGGCATAACGGGTTATATCCGGGCAATGGAAGTTACCCACGGGGCGAACGGCTGGCATCCGCATTTGCATGTGCTGTTTTTGACTTCCGCACTGTCCGAGTCTGACGCGGACGAATTGCGCGTGTGGATAGGGGAACGGTGGGCCAATGTCGTTAAACGGATTTCCGGCAAAGAGGTCCGCCTTGGCGTCGGGTTTGGATTTCAAAAGGCGTGTAGCGTAAGCGCGGCGGGGGATTACGTCGCGAAGTGGGGCGCTGATAGTGAAATCGCCAAGGCGTCTAGCAAGGTTTCACGGAAAGGCGGTCGTTCACCGTGGCAACTCTTAGCGGATGCCGGGAACGGCGATCACCGCGCGCGGTTTCTATTTGCGGAGTATGCCGCCGCAATGAAGGGATCGCGTCATCTAACGTGGTCAGTGGGCTTGCGCGATATGTATCTCTCTGAACCGGAGAAGGATGATTACGAGTTAGCGTGTGACGACGCGCCGCATCATGGCGATATGGTGATAGGCGCCCTACGTCGTGGCGTGTGGCATCGCGTATGCCGAGCCGGATTGATCCCCGAGTTACTGAATTCCGCTGAGGCCGAAGGATGGGCAGGCGTTCTTGCCCTGTTGCGAGCACACCGGCTCGCTCTACCGGAGGCCATCTATGTCAACAGGCGAAAACAAAACGACCTTCACGCTTCCTGACGGTCGCACTATTCGATTTTACCCGGTTGCCGAAGGGCAATCTCTTACTCAGTTCTCAGCTATCGGGGAAATGACATGCGCGTGGTGTAAAAAGCCATGCCTTGTCAAGTTGTCGGGCAAGAGCGCGAAGCGGCTCTATTGCTTCCACAACAATCATCATCCCCAGCACGGGGGCGACATGCCCTGTGGCGATCAGATCATCAAACTGCCGGAGAAACATTCGGCGGTGATCCTCGCTGCCTATCATTCGCAACGCTACCAGACAAAGGAAAACGAACATGCCGCGCAAGTCGAAGCGTCAACGCAAACAGAGTCCAGAGCCAAGCCTACAGGAACAGCACCTAAGCGAAGCGGTGGAACAAAGCCAGCTCCCGCCGTCAAGCGAACTGAACCAGATAACTCAACCGCTCCCGCCGGAGCTATCAGCCGAGTCCGACTTGCTCACGAGACCTGGGGCGAATAGCAATGAGCACCTTGACGCCTTGGCAACAGATGGTGGGGCCGAACAATCCGGCGGTGAGGTTATCGGACCGGCGGGAGCGGTCCTTTCGCGTGAAGAATTCCGCGCGTCGTTTGTGGGGTCGTTTGGTGTTGGCGCGATATTCCTTCCAGCATTGGCAATCGCGCCTGATGAAACCGAAAAAGCAGCAGCAGCGGCGGACGCCATCTATGACAGCGCCTTAGAGGTCGCATGGTTGCGGTTCCTAGTTGATCCGCAATCCAAGTGGGTTCCGCGCATCATCGCTATCAGTGTGTTCGCAATCCCGAAGGGTAAGGCGGTCATGGTGGCAATTCAGGAAAAGAAAAAAGGTCCGCGCGACATTGACCCGTCCGCACCATTGTCACCACGACAACCGGCGGCGGGACCGTTTCCGCGTGATGTTGAAACGCCGCTCGGCGGATGAACCGTAAGACGGCATATCAGGTGCTCATTTCCGGTGGTAAGGGAACCGGCAAGAGCACGCTTGCGGATTTGTTGATGCGTTCGCATCGCCGATCTTTTGTGTTCGATCTCATGGGAGAGTATCCGGCGAAGGGATTTTCTGTCGCTCGATCTCATGCGGACGTGCTGCGACTTGTCAAGGCGGGATGGCGTCGCGGTTTTAGAATTGCGTACGTGCCTAGCGGTGGTGACAAGCGCGTTGAGTTGTCGAATTTCGCGGAACTGATTTGCAAAATTCAGCGTCCATACTTCGACACACCGGACGGATCGACACCACCAATTCCCAAGGTGCTGTTGACAGTGGAGGAAATGCGCTGGTCATATCCGAACGGAACGCAAGAGCCCGGCTTCGCGACCATATGCACTCTTGGCCGTCACTATGGCATTGACGTGATCGGCACGACGCAGCGTATCGCGGAAGTCTCTACAAATTTTCGTGGAACGAGCGACGTTCAGTTTTTTTTCGCACAACATGACCACACGGATCATTCGACCATCGCCAAGATGATCGGACGGCGGCATGTCCCGGCGCTTCAATCTCTGAAGCCGCATGAATATTTGCGGGTGTTCCGGGGACAAGTGGAGCGGGGGAGGAACCGCCTAAAATAGTCATAGGTATATATACGTATGAATTCGACGGTTTTTGCGGCCGTCGCCATGGTGTCCTCGTAAGCGCGATCCCCGCGTATTTTTGTGAGGACACATGGGCAAGTATCTTCCTGGCATCGTTGTAGGTGCTCTTGGTTTCGCTTTGGGCGCGGTCCTCACGGATCGGCTGCGGAAATCCGGCCTGATCACCTGATCTATGGCCGCTGATCTCAAACAGGTGCTTGTCGTCGTCGCGGGAATTTATCTCGCGGCGGCGCTTTTGCACATCACTCAAGGTTCCGCGATCTCGCGCTACATCACGCGCGGATTGTCCGGCTAAAAAAGGGCGCTGACACATGGCCTATCCGTTTTTCACTCCGGTTGCGAACGTCCAGAACGTCGCGATTTCTTCCACGGCGACGATTACCCCCGAACCGAACGGCACGTATTACGGCCTTCGGCTACGGTATCAGCGCACGAGCGGCACCGACGCGACGCAAGCACAGATCGCCGCAGACATCACCGGCATTCGGTTGATCGTTGATGGTGTCCAGCAATGGAACCTGACCGGCGCACAGCTTCAAATGCTGAACGCGTTCCGCAACTATTCAAACATCGCGGTAGCCGCCGGCGAAATCCCGATC
>SCTM01000063.1 GCA_004297485.1 Rhodospirillaceae bacterium | reverse complement strand
TGGATCTTACCGCTTTTCCGTACATGCCTCTTGACGTGGCGAGGTTGCGGAATTCCGCCATCGTCTCGCATGTGTCAGCCGAAGGATTCCGCGCTGCGGTCCTTTTATGGTGTGCTGCATGGCACAATAAACCTGCATCGAGCCTCGAAAACGATGATTTGCTGCTCGCACGCTATGCGGGATTTGGCAATGACTTAGAGGGGTGGAAAAGGGTCAAGGTACAGGCTCTGCACGGATTCGTGCTATGTTGCGACGCGAAATGGTACCACAGAGTAATTGCGGAGAAAGCCTTACAGGCATGGGAATCAAAGCTAGCGAATCGGCAACGAACGGCTGCTGCGACGCAGAAACGCTGGCAATCAGACAACCGTAACGGACAACGTAACGGACAACGTAACGCAATCGGCAACGGACACGTCACGGATAGCGTAACGGACACCAACAGAACAGATAATAACAGAAAAAGTAAGTCGCGCGCGCCCGCGCGCGAGGGCTTCGCTAAAAATGGGGTAGTGGAGTACGATCGAATGCCCGTGCCTTCAGGTAACACCGTCCCAGACGCCCAATGGCGTAAGCGCGTCGAGAGTTTCGCCAAATCCGGCTTCTGGCTCGCAGACTGGGGATTCAAGCCAGACGACCCATCCTGCTATGCTCCGAATGCAATCCTCGCCGAATTCGGATTTAACCAAACATGAAGCCCCTCGCCCTCGCCGCTCTCTGCGCCCTCACCCCCTCGCCGCAGCGCTCCCAACCCTCTACGCCCAGCAGCAGCCAGCCTTGCCAAACCCTACCCTCACCCCCGGCGCCATCACCCTTGACGATGCCCCGCTTTTGTGAAATGTACCCGTCGTATAAACCTCGCCGGAGCCAGACCGCCCATGTCTATCATCTCAAATTCCCCCACCCTCAAAGGCCCGATGGGCACCAGCGCACCGCAAAACACCTCTGTCGGCAGCGGCTCCCGACCCACCGCCTCTCGAATCAAAATCCCCACCTCGGCCCCCGAAAATGCCCGCACCCTCGGCGGCCGCGGCGATGTCTCCGGCGCTCTTGGCATGTCCGGCCACGCCAAGCAGGACTGAGCGAGGTCCAATGTGCCCGGCGGAAGACCAACCCTCTATCGTGACGAATTTCCAGCTCTCGCTTATAAACTCGGCTTGCTTGGTCTCACCGATGAAGAATTGGCAACATTCTTCGAGGTCCATGTAGATACAATCTACGAATGGGACAAAGTGCATCCAGAGTTCTCCGAGGCTCGCGCGCGTGGAAAACTTCCGGCTGACGCCGAAGTGGCCGCAAAACTTTACCACCGAGCGCGCGGCTACTCACATAAAGCGGTGAAGATATTTCAATACGAAGGCCAGCCGGTCGAAGTGCCGTACACCGAGCATTATCCACCTGACACCCAAGCGGCAACGTGGTGGCTGAAAAATCGTCGGTCTAGGGATTGGAAAGATCGGCAAGAGTTTACGGGGGCAGACGGTGGGCCTATCCAAGTAGTTACCGGCGTGCCTCGCGATGATAGTTAGCACCGGCTATGAACCTCGCCGTCAGTTCGTCGCGTTTCACAAGCGTAAGCAGCGCTGGTCTTGCCTCGTTACGCATCCTCGGGCCGGCAAGACCGTCGCATTCATCAATGATCTCATCGACGGCGCGCTACGTTGTCAGTTGCCGAATCCCCGCTTCGCCTACGTTGCGCCGTACTACAGCCAGGCAAAGGATGTTGCGTGGGGCTATCTGAAGCAGGTCACGGCCCCTATTCCTGGTGCGGTAGCTAACGAGAGCGAGTTGCGGGTTGATCTGCCAGGCGGGCGTCGCGTGCGGCTGTACGGGTCGGACAACTACGATCGAATGCGCGGGATCTACCTTGATGGTGTGTGCCTCGATGAATACGGCGATATGGACCCGCGCGCATGGCCTGAGGTGATCAGGCCGCGTCTCGCCGATCGGTTGGGTTGGGCGGCGTTTGGTGGCACGGCGCATGGATACAACCACCTCGCCGAGATGAGTGACGCTGTTGCGAGCGATCCCGAATGGTTTTCGATGAAGTTGCGCGCCAGCGAGTCGGGCATTCTGCCGCCTGAGGAGTTGATAGACGCACGCAAAGCCATGAGCGAGGATCAATTCCTCGCCGAGTTTGAGTGCAATTTCCAAGCGGCAATCGTCGGCTCGATCTGGGGACGAGAGTTGGCTGCAGCCGAGGAAGAGGGGCGTATCTGCCGCGTGCCGCACGACCCAGCACTTGGGGTGCATACGTGGTGGGATCTTGGCATGCACAACGCAACGAGCATCTGGTTTACCCAGGATGCAGGGCGCGAGGTGCGGGTTATCGATCATTGCTCGATCGTCGGCGGTGGGTTGCCCGAGGCTGCGGCGGAGTTGGAGAAGCGTCCTACTTACCGCTACGCTGCGCACCATGTACCGCACGACGCTCGCGTGCGAGAGTTTGGCACTGGCAAGAGCAGGATCGAAACGGCGCGCTCGCTGGGAATCACGTTCGAGATGGTGCCGGATATTGGGATCGAGGATGGCATACAAGCTGCGCGACTGTTCTTTGCGAAGTGTTGGTTTGACAGGGACAAGACAGCGCGCGGTCGTGATGCGCTGGCGAGTTATCATCGATCCTATGATGCTCGGCGGAAGATATTTTCAGCGCAGCCAGTGCATGATTGGGCCTCGGATGACGCGGATGCGTGGCGATATCTCGCGGTTGGGCATCGGTTCAGCGAGCGCCGCGCGGTAGAGCCAGAGCGCCGCCGCATGATCGAGGCGACGGGCGAGCCTGGTACAAGCTGGCTGGGGGCGTGATGCAGCCCGAGAACCTATGGACAGCGATGGAGGCAGCCGGCTGGGTCTATGACCGCCGCGCCAACGTGTACCGCAAAGGCGATGCTGTCGTTTCGTATGCACAGGCTGAACAAGCGTATCGCGACGCGCTCGCTGGCGTGGAGCGATCGGCAGCGGCGAACGAGAACGAGGAAGCGGGAGATGCCGCGTAGGACGCCAAGCGGGAAGAAGACGGCTGTCGCTGATGTTGAGGGTAAGCTGAAGCGGGAGTATCCCGGCAATCCTGGCGCAGTGTACGGAACGCTCAACAAGATCGGCCTGATGCACGGCAACAAGACGACGGCAAAAGGCAAGCGCGCGGCGAAGGGAAGATGAGCGGTTACCGCGAGTTCCGGCACTACTCTCCGCTGATGGGGTGCGAGGCGGCGCGGCTGAGCATGGTTGACGAGCGCGGCGGCGAGTTCTATTGCATCGTTCCAGTTGAGTATCCGGCGAGGTTGTATCGAGAGCGCCGCGATGTGGCGCTGGATGCGCTCGAGGCGGCGATTATGGCGCGGCGTGAGCCCGGCGAGGTGACCGTATGAGCGATAACCCCATTCATCAGCCAGCGTGGCATTGGCTGCGCGATTGGATCGATCGGCGCGTGGCTGACGCGACTGGCAAGCCTGTGCCGAGTTACGATGATGTGCCCCAGCCCGAGGAGTCGCCGCATGAAGACGCAGAGCAAGCCGCCGCCGAAGCCGAAGGCACCGATGCGGTTCAAGAAGCCTCCGATGATCAGGATGCCGAAGCCGCACCTGCCAAAGAAGGGTGAAGCGCGATGAGCGCGCCAGTCGAGCAGACGCGACCCTCGACCCCGCCTGATCCGCGAGAGAGCGGCACGTCGCGACCAGTCGCTGATCGGAAGCTCGAAATGCCGCCCCGCCCGCAACCCGTGCCGCAGGGAAGATGACATGACAACCTCAACACTGTTCTCGTCCCTCGGCTACAGCCAGAACCAAGGCGGGCCTCCCGTTCCCGCCGCCACGATCGTCAACGCGGGCGGGCCAATCACACGCGCCGTGTTTACGCTAACCGTGACGCCGGCCAGTGGGTGGGCTGAGGCGGCTGTGTCGTGGGGGCCTGACGGGCTGGTGTGGCATGGGCAGGCATCGGTTTACAGCGCGCCTGGTGGTGGGTCTGTGGAGCAGCCGCAGTATATCCATGACGGCCCGGCCTCGGGCGGCTCGGTCGGCGGCGATGATGCGCAGTATTTCCAAGCCTCGTTGATCAATGTCTCGCCAGGTGCGACGGCGACGTTGACGATGACGTATTGACGTAGGTCAAGCAGGCTGGATGATGACCAGATATACGCTGATGTCGGGGCAGACGGTTCCGAGCAATGCACCGAATGCGCCAGTCCCGGCGCAGGTTGTGTTGGCGGGGAATCCGAAACGGGCGAAGGTTACGTTCTCGCTGGGCCAGCCGACTGGGCTGTATGCAGCAGCGTCTTTATGGGCACAGACGGCGATCACGCCATATGGGTACACACAGAATGTGCCTCTGTTGTCGCTGGCCTTGTTGGCTGGGGAGGATACGGTCGCACAGGATATGCAGTTGGACTTGTCATATTACAATTTCCTGTACGGGCAGCTTGATTTGATCGATGCCAGCCAGTCAGTCGCAGCGACGCTGGCGATGGACGTGTGATGGCTCGCAAGAGATCCAATGTCTTTTCCTTACGAGGTGCCGCGCCGCCTGTCGCGCATGTTGAACCGCGGGTTATGGTTCGACTGCAAGAACTGATTGCGAAGGCTAAAGACGGACAGGTGGTAGGCATCGCGTGGGTCGCACTCGATCCATTCGGCTGCACAAATTATGGAAGGGCTGGATCCGCTGATGCGGATCGCATGATAGCCAGCGCGGCCCGCCTGTTGCACGACATGCTCGCCGACGATCGAGACAATGGCTGATTCCGTCGATCGCGCTCCGAATGATGGCCGCGTGCGCTTGCCGCCCGTAGACGCGGGCATGAACAAGGTTGCTCCTACTGACCTAATAGGGGGCAAGGGAGAGAAAGAGGATACACGGCTTGTGTTGAAGCTTGACGATGAACAAGAGCTTCTGACGCGCGCCCGCAAGCGGTTTGACCAAGCAAGCCGAGCTGAGGCCGAGAACCGCAAGGCTGCGCTCGATGATCTGAAATTCTACAAGGGCGAGCAGTGGCCTGCGGATATCGCGGCGCAGCGGAATTTCGACCAGCGCCCATGCCTGACGATCAACAAGCTGCCTACCTTCGTCAACCAGATCACGAACGATGTGCGGCAGAACCGGCCTGCGATCAATGTTTCGCCGGTGGGCGATCGGTCGGACCCGGAAGTAGCGAAGATGTACGCCGGGCTGATTCGCGAGATCGAACGCAAGTCGGTTGCGGACATCGCCTACGACACGGCATTCGCCTCGACGGCGCGGGCTGGCTTTGGCTATTGGCGCATCATCACAGAGTTTGAGAGGGCGAGCAGCTTCAACCTCGTAGCGACGATCAAGCGCATTCGCAACCCGTTTACGGTCTATCTCGACCCCTCGCACCAGGAACCAGATGGGTCCGATGCAAATTGGGCCTTCATCACCGACATGCTGCCGCGCGACGAGTTCAAGGAGGAGTTCCCCGACGCGCAGCAGATGATCTGGCCGCAAGGTGGCGTCGGCGACAGCATGAAGTCGTGGATTACCCAGGACGAATTGCGTATCGCTGAATATTTTGAGATCGAGAATGAGAAGCGCACCCTTGTTCGTCTGAAGAATGGGGCGGTCGGGTGGAAGGACGATATGAACTTGGCGTTGATGCAGCGCATCGAGATTGCTGAAGAGCGGGAATCCGACTGTAAAAAGGTGCATTGGTACAAGCTCACTGGGGTTGAGTGCTTGGAGGAGCGCGATTGGCCGGGGGTTTGGATACCGATCGTCAAGCTGATTGGCGACGAGGTTGACACCGTGGGCAAGGTGCAACTCTCCGGCATCGTGCGGCACGCCAAGGACGCCCAGCGCCAGTACAACTATTGGGTCACAAGCGAGACGGAAATGCTGGCGCTGGCGCCGAAAGCACCGTTTGTCATGGCAGAGGGACAGGACGAGGGATACGAAGGCGAATGGCGCACCGCGAATGTGCGGTCGAACCCGGTGCTGCACTATCGCATGGTCGCGCTTGATAATCACCCAGCGCCGCCGCCGCAGCGACAGCAGCCGGTACAAGTGCCCGCCGGCATCGTGAATGCGAAGCAGGGTGCGGCGCAGGACATGATGGCGACGACCGGCATCCGGTTCGACGCAACGACGAAAGATCGGATGTACGACGAGAGCGGGCGGGCGTTGCGCGAATTGCGACGGTACGGCGATCTTGGATCGTTCCACTACGTCGATAATCTTGCGCGATCGTTGAGGCATACCGGGGCGATTCTGGTCGATCTGATCCCGAAGCTTTACAACAAGCGCCGGATTGAGACGATTTTGCGGGAGAACGATGCCGAGGAACGGGTAGTCATCGATCCGGCTGCGCCAAAGCCGATGAGCGAGGAGCGCGATGCCGGCGGCAAGGTAATGAAGGTGTTCAACCCGACATACGGCGAGTATGGGGTTACGGTTACGATCGGCCCAAGCTATGCGACGAAGCGCATCGAGGCTGCTGAGAGCATGATGGATTTCGTGCGAGCGATGCCGCAGGCCGGACAACTGATCATGGATCTTGTCGCAAAGAACCAGGATTGGCCCGGTGCGGAAGAGATGGCCGCGAGGCTGGCCAAGGCGCTACCGCCGAACCTGTTGATGCCAGAGATGAAAGACATACCGCCGCAGGTTCAGGCGATGTTGGCTTCGATGCAGCAGCAGCTTCAGGCTATGGCGCAGGAGAAGGTCGTTTTGACCAAGGCGCTGACCGATCAGGTTGCCGACCGCGAGCAGCGGGAACGGAAGATGGAGTTGGATTTTGAGGCAAAGGTGCTTGGAGTTATGCAAAAGGCCGATGCTTCCGCCAACGCGCACCTGATCTCGCGCATCGAAGCGCTGCACAACATGCTGCAAACGATCATCAAGCCTGAAGAGGCGGTCGTGCAATGAGCGACGGCCCGCCTCTCGCGCAACAAGCGATGCCGATTATCGAGCGCGGAGAAGGCCCCGGCGCACCGATCAGCGCAGAGACGATCCAGCTTCTCAGCGGTATGGCGGCGACGATCCTGGCGGGAAGCGTCGCGTTGGCAAGGGCTGATCTTGATGCGGAGACGGCGGCAGCATTGGCTGTACAAATGTCAGTTGCGGTTGCCAATGAGATTCGCGAACATCGGATAATTGGCGGGCGCATCAAGCGTATGGAGAGACAATGCCTGACGTAACAATCACCGCCGATATCCTCGATCGCGCGCCGGGACCGGCGCTCTCGACAACGAGCGACATGCCGATCTTGCCAGCCGAGGAGGCGCCGCCGAATGTCCCGGAGATCCCAGCCGAGCCACCGGCTCCCGACACACCCGAAGGTGACGAAGGCGAGACTGGTGCGGAAGGTGAGGCGGAAGCGGCTGGCGAAGAACAGCCGCTGGTAGCACCGCCGAAGCCGAAGCGCATCGGGCCGGTGCAGCAGCGGCTCAACGAACTCACGACCGAGCGAAAGGTTGAGGCCGCTAGGCGAGAAGCCGCCGAGGCGTATGCGCTAAAGTTGGAGAAGCTGCTCGATGATGCGCTCAGCAACAAGGAGCAGAAGCCATCAGACGCGCCACCGCCGCCGGCCGAAGAACCGCGTCCGCTGCGCGAGGTGTTCGACACGCCCGAGGCTTATGACGAAGCGCTGATCGAATGGGCGGCAACGCGAGCGCAGCAACGCGCCGAGGCACAACGCGAAATCCAAGCGAAGGCAGCACGCGAAACAGCGGAACGCGATGCGGCCGAGCGCTCAACGCAACAAGGATACACCGCCATCGTCGATGCTCACATGGCGCGACGTGCCGCATTCGCTGCGAAGACGCCGGACTATGCTGAAGTCGCCGAGAGCGATGCCGTGCGGATTTCGATGCCGATGGGTCTCGCGATCATGCAGAACGAGGATGGCCCGGCGGTCGCGTATTACCTTGGGCAGCACCCCGAGGTTGCCGAGAAGATTGCGGCAATGGTTGTGCCGGGGCAGGTATTCCCGGCAGGCAATCCGATGGCTGGGCAAGCTGTTCCTGATACGCAGCGCCAGCTTGTCGAGATGGGGAAAGTATTTGCGATCGTCGCGGGGCAGGCTGCGCTACCGACCCCGGCACCACCGCCGCCGCCTGCACCGATCAACCCCATCCGGCGCGGTAATGCCACCGCGACGACCAAGACGCTGGAGGAAATCGGCAATGAGGGGTCGATGGAGGATTACGCCAGCGTGCGTATGAAGCAGTTGCAAGCGGAGCGCCGGCCGTCAGGATTCGGCCGGGTCAACTGATTGTGTTTGACATATCCGAAGAATCGGACTAAGCGCGTAAGTTGCTGAGCGAAGCGGTCGCTATAAACCGCGTGAAATCCGCCGGTCGAGAGCGCATCTCGGCGCCGCAGCGAGCGGGATAACTCGCGCTCATCCGTCCCCGCGAGACGCACCGTCGCGATCGAGGTTGTTTTCGAGGGTCATTGACGGCAGCGCTGTGAAGCGCCGCGTCCCTTAGACGGAGAGCGCCCGAATGGCGACGAACAGTCTGCTAACCCCGGCGATCATCACCAAAGAAACGTTGGTGATCCTCGAAAACAATCTGGTCATGGCGGCGAAGGTCAACCGCCAATTTGAGAACCAATTCGTCAAGATCGGCACGACGATGACCGTGAGGAAGCCCAACCGTTTCACGGTCACGAACGGGCCAGGTCTTCAGATCCAGAACATCACCGAGCCATCAACCTCGATCACAATCAGCAATCAGCAGCATGTGGATTTTCAGTTCACGTCGTATGATCTGACGCTGACGATCGAAGAGTTCAGCGAGCGTTATCTGAAGCCGGCCGCCGCGGCCTTGGCGAACAGCCTTGACTATGGCGTGCTGAGCAACTTCAACCAGGTCAACAACGTCGTCGGCACGCCTGGCACCCCGGCCAACAACTTCTCGTTCCTCGCCGCAGTCGGGCAGCGAATGGACGAAGGAGCGGTGCCGCAGGATGGGCGCACGCTGATCCTCAACCCGGCCGCCTACTGGGCGATGGCGAACGGCCTTTCCACGCTGTTCGTGCGCTCGGTTGCCGAACCTGCCCTGAAGGGCTTCCTCGCGGCCATCGCCAATTTTGAGATTTACGAAGACGCGAACGTACAGAATCAGACGCTTGGGGCATTCGCCGGAACGGGGGTGGTCAACGGCGCCGGTCAAACCGGCAGCCAGATCGTCACGAACGGCTGGACCGCCAGCATCACCGGGTTGTTCAACGTCGGCGATGTCGTCACCTTCGCGGGCGTCAACGCGATCAACCCGCAGAGCCGCCAGTCAACCGGCTCGCTGCAGGATTTCGTAATCACCGCGACGGCCAACTCGGATTCGGGTGGCAACGCCACGCTATCGGTCTATCCGGCGATCGTGACGAGCGGCGCCTATCAGACCGTTTCCGCCTCGCCTGCCAATCTCGCTGCGGTCGCCATCGCCCCGGCTGGCGCGCTGGCCTCCACCGCCTACGCGCAAAACCTCGGCTTCGTCCGCGACGCCTTCGGCCTCGTCACCGTCCCGCTCGAATTGCCGCAAGGCGTCGATTTCGCCGCACGAGACAACTACAAGAATATCTCGATGGCGATCATTCGGGCGTTCGACATCAACAACTATGTCTTTCCTTGCAGGATTGACATCCTGTGGGGGACATCGACCTTTTATCCTGAACTTGCTTGCCGCCTGACGAACTGATGCCCGATCTTCCTCTCCCTTCGATCCGCATCGGCCGAGGCGGCGGCCAGCCGGCGGGGTTGCCTGACTTCAAGCCGATGAATCCGTGGGGCAGGGCGATGCCGGCCCCGGCGCGGGCGCCTCGTCCGCCGCTGTATCAGCTTGTGGTGACGCGAGCGGGGCGCGGACAGACACCGATCGGGCCGAAGATGCAACGTCAGTACGTCGATGCGCTGTTCGATGTGGTCGATGGCGCGATCCGCTCGGGCGCCGAGAAAGAGTTTTCCGATCCGCACATCGTCAGGTGCGTGTAGTGCCGCGTTGCTGAACCTCAGTAGGGAGTACAGACCATGCCGTTGACCATCACCTCCGCTCCTCGCCAACTCAGCGACGGCAACACGGCCGGGACGGTGCTGGGTCGCGGCGCAACCGATCTGATCTCGTTTTACAACGCGACGCCGATCGTGCAGCCTTCGGGCAATGCCGAGGCGGCAATCACCCGCGGCCAGGCATGCGGCACGATCGCGACATTCACCTCGGCCCAGTCTGCCCCGACGACGATTGCCACGATTACAACGACGGAGCAGGCATTCACGCTGTTCAGCGGCACCGGCGGGGCTTTCCTGCTGGCGGCCGGCGATGTGGTCTATTTGAACAAGCCAACCTCGCAGGCTGGTCTTGGTGTCGGCAACACGCGATACTCGGCGAGCAATTCCCTCGGCATCACGTTCTCGAATTTCACGGCGGCGACGCTCACCCCGACAGCGGCGGAGTTGTATAGCGGCGTCATCCTGCGCGGCTTCAATTCGTTGTCGCCGGTCCTGACGCCGGTCTCTGTTGCGGCGCACACGGTTCGCGAACAGCAATTCCCGGTGACGGGGCTGCGGGTTGGCGAATTGGTGCAGGTGGTCAAACCGACTGCCCAAGCCGGCCTCGACATCATGGGCGCGCGGGTTGTTTCCAACAACCTGCTCGGCATCTCGTTTGGCAACGTGACGGCAGCGGCGATCACGCCGACTGCGGCCGAGACTTACACCGTCATGTGTCTCGGCGGCCTCGATGCGGTCAACAACGAGATGATCGCGCAGATCAATCCAGGCAATCAGCAACTCACGGTCGCGACGATCACGACGGCCGAGCAGGCTTTCTACGCCACTGGAATCGCCACGACCGACACGATCAAGGGCGTGGCAAAAGCTCCTTACACCGGAGCCGGGATCGCCGGGTATAGGGCTTCGGCCGCCAATGTGATCGGCGTCGCCTTCGTCAACCCAACCGCCGCTACCGTGACGCCGACGACCAGCATCGTGATGCAGGTTTCGTTCGCGCGGCCCAATCCGGCGGCACCGCTCGTGCTCTACACGCCGGCCTTGGTGCCGGTCTCTGTCGCGGCAAATACGACAGCGGAGCAGACCTTTACCGTGACGGGGCTCATCGCCGGGACGCCGGTCTGGGTCAATAAACCCTCGGCGCAGGTAGGCTTGGGGATCTGCGGCGTGCGCGTCTCGGCAACAAATACGCTGGCGATCAACTACGGCAACGCGACCGGGGCAGCCATCACGCCGGCCGCCGAGATGTACACCGTCGGCAACTTCCAGGTGCCCTACAACGTGACCGACAACACGACCTCGGGGGCTTGCACGATGCTCCAAACTGCTTGCGGGGTATCGCAGCAGCAGTCGATCCTTTCCAACGCCCACCGTTCGGCGCTGGTCAGCCTCGGGCTAGAGGCCGGCGCGTAATCCTCCTGCGTTGCGCTACAAGGCGACGGGCGCTATCATGCGGCCGTTCTGCTTTTCAGGGGTGGCACGTGGAGTTGAACGAACCGGGCAACGACGTAAACCCGATGTCGCGCGAAATTTACGAAGCGATGAAAGCCGCTCTCGCGGGCGAGAGCAACGTCAGCAAGGCGGTTCTCGCGATGGAGGGCATGTCAGGCCAGGTGTACCGCATGTTCATTAATAATCTGGTGGACCGCATAAGCGATGCCCGCTACCTGGAAATTGGGGTGTGGAAAGGCTCGACGTTCTGTGCCGCAGTAAAAGGCAACAATCCGGCGCTGGCGGTCGCGATCGACAATTGGAGTGGGTTTGGTGGTCCGCGCGACGCATTTCTCGATAATCTAGGGAATATAAAAGGTAAGAGCATACAGATTATCGAACGGGACTATCGCGTCGTCGATTTCAGTAAAGACAACTGGCCGAACGGATTTAACATATATTTCTACGATGGCCCCCACACCGAATTAGACCAAGAAGATAGTATAGTACGAGCGCAGGCGGTGCTCAATGATCAGTTTGTTTTGATTGTTGATGACTGGAATTGGTCGCCAGTGCGGAAGGGGACCATTGCCGGCCTAAAGGCGGCAGGGATTCGTGTTGATTACGAGATCGAAATCCGCACGGCAGAGGACGACAAGCGCAGCGATTACGATGAAGTGACCGATTGGCATAATGGCTACTTTATCGCGGCCTGCACAAAGACCGGAATCAAGGTTGCGTCTGAAGTGCGTCCGCTGATCGTCGCATTCGCCGTGCCGACCTATAGCAAATCGGTCTCGATGGAGACATATCAATCGATGTTAACTCTTCAGTGGCGGATGCTCGCTGAAGGGGTGGGAATGGTGCATCTGATGGCGGGCGGCGATCCGTATCTCGCCAAGGTGCGCAACAAGCTCGCGTGGATGTTTCTGACCAATCACCCGGAAGCTACGGACCTCTTTTTTATCGATGACGACGTGGGATTCGCGAGCGCGGCAGCGATTGACGCGGCAATGAAGATAATTAGCAGCGATAAGGATATTGTCGCTGGTATCTACCCCAAAAAAGACGACAACATGGTGTGGCCGGTAGAGTTGCACGCCGACGCGACGACCGGGCAATTTGTGCGAGACGGCGAGCTGCTGTTGGCGGCTCTCGTGCCTACGGGATTCCTCCGCATTAAGCGGCACGTCTTGGCACGGCTGGCGGCGGCAAGTCCGACATACAAGGACCGCGACGAGAACGACAACGAGATCGATGTACCAAATATCTTTGAGATGGGATTCAATACGGACGACAACAAATGGTGGGGTGAGGATTTTGCCTTTTGTGCGCGCTGGCGCAGCATGGGCGGCGAGATTTGGGTTTATCCCAATATCGACTTCACGCATCGGGGCAGTAAGGCATGGAAGGGAAACTTCGCTGACGCGGTGGCCGGCTATGAGGAGAAGATGGCGCAACCGCCATTAGATACCTCCAAAGTGCGAGGAAACGGGTCCGCTGAGTTTACGGCTGCTGAAATGACGGAGATTTTTGATAAAGTTGTTGCATCACAGGAGGCTGCTGAATAATGGCCAGCGCTCCAGGCTTCCCCCAAATGATGATTCACCCGCAGCACCGCGCGGCAGTGGTAAGGGAGTTTTCCAGTGCAGACGGCCTGCCGGGCGCTCCCGAGCGATTCCCGCCGGTAGAGGTGCATAATGAAGACCAGGAAGCTATGCTGCGGTCGCGCGGCTACCTGCGATATGGAGAGGCGTTACCGAAGATGATCGAGTTCAACGAATATCCGAAGCTGATGCGGCACCCCGAGCATGTGCCGGCGCAGAAGGCGACGCGCGCCTCTCAGGTGGGGGAGAATGGCTTGGTGTTCTTGGTCGATGTGCCTGCGAAGGCAGCCGTCTACCCTGACGTAACGGTGCGGGACGCGGACGAGGAAGCGGAATGGACGACAAAGGGGTGGGCCTTGCCGGGGCGTTCCGATGGGATGGCATTCGAACGCGCCAAAGCGGCGCCGGGGAAGCCTGGCGAGGAGTTTCCCAAGTGGGTTGATGGCGTGCTGGTGCAAGACCCGGATGCGCCGGTGGATCTATCCAAGGAATATCCGAAGTGGCTGCACTTCAAGGATGGCAGCGAATCTCGGCTGGTGAGCGACCCAGCGGAGGAAAAGCGCGTTCTGGCGGCGCGTGGTGAGACGGTGCAGCAACCGGCACCGAAGCCCTATGTTCCACTGGTCGCGACGAAGCCAGTCGATCCAGAATACGAGGAGTTTTTGGCGTGGAAAGCAGCCCGCGCCGCTGAGGCAGCTAAGATCGATCCCGAGGCTGACGAACGGGCGGCGCTGATCTCGCTCGCGGAGGAAACCGGCGTCGAAATCGATAAGCGCTGGGGCCTGAAGCGGTTGCGCGAGGCGGTGATGGGATCGGAGGCGGCTG
>SCTM01000062.1 GCA_004297485.1 Rhodospirillaceae bacterium | reverse complement strand
GTACAAAGCAGGATCAGTGCTTGAACGCAAACATGTCCATGAGATCACCGATGGCCGGACTGTTCACCGGCACATAGGGATTGTCGGGCCGCGCCACCGGATTAGGAAGGTTGTCGCGACCGGCCGAGGTCACGGGCCGAAGTTTCCAATTGTGTTCGACAAACTTCAGGAATGACACGTGATCCGCATAGACATGGGATACGCGGCCACCCCTTGAATAGGGCGAGACCATGATCGCGGGAACACGGGTTCCGTCACCGAAGAAATCCAGCGGTTGAACGTATCCGGAATCCCAATATCCGCCGCCTTCGTCGAAGATAATGAGGATCGCGGTGGTGGCCCAAAGTTTTGGACTCGCCTGCACCTCTCCGATCAGCCGGCGCGCGAAAGCTTCGAAGATGTCCAACTTGGAGGAAGCCGGATGGCCATCGGCGAGGGCGTCGGGCTTGACGAAGGAAACCGCCGGCAAGTGTCCGGATTTAACGTCATCGTCGAAATCCGGGATGTCCTTCAGATGTGTATGCCGCTGGCCGGCGTCGGTCATGATCGACGTGGCATATTGGAACGGGTTGCAGATCGGGCAATAGAGGCGAATCGACGGATTCTTGATATAGGCGTCCCAGCCCGATCCGTAATAGCGCCAGGAAATATCCCGCGCGTTGAGTTCGTCGCCGATGGTGCGTTCAGCCGACGGAGGAAACGTGAACGGCTTGTCGGAGACGGTGCCGTCACCAAGATATCCGGGGGCATAATTGTTGAGCAGGTAATAAGCGCCGGTGGCGCATTTAGGATCGGGCTTGTAGGGGAGGCTGGCGAGATAATCCCGGACTGCCTTCACGCCGGGCTGGGCAGGATCGGCGCATGCGCTGTAGCTGCCGCCGGTGTATCCATCCTGGATATAGAAGTTGTTGGTTCCCGGTTGAGGATCGGGATTTTCAATCTGGTCGGCGGGTGGTGTTGCCATATGGCCGTGGCCGTCGCTGTAGTAGAGCGGAAGGCCGTTGCCGAGCACCATATGGTTGACGCCGCTGCCGCCTTGGATCGGCTGATGAAAGTTGTCACTGATGGTGTATTCGTCGGCCAGTTGTTTCAGGTAGGGCACATCGCCGACGGCCATGTTGTAGAAGCCCATGGCGGTTGCGCCTTCGCCGGTGGTCGTATCGGAAAAGCCCGGCGGGATGGATTTGCCGTTACTGCCGGTGCCGACGGTGACTTCCACCCAGGGGAAAAGATCGGCCAGACATCCGGACGGATTTGTGGGCGAGGCATGGGCCACCGCGCAGTCGAATTGCTGCCACATCTGATAGAAGCGATGCACCGGACTTCCAGCGTAGTCGTCGTCCTTCAAGCCGTGGGTCAGCTGGAACGGACCATTCGCAAGCGTTCGGACACCGGCGATGCGGGTATCGGCGCTCCGCTCGGGCAAACCGGTAGCGCCGGTCGTCAGAAGCGCCATGTCGGAAATGAGCAAACCATTCTCGACCTTCGCCGCAGTCTCAATCGTCGCAAATGGCGACGGCCTGGTGTCGCTGGCCTGTTCATGGGCGGTGCCCGTGGTCGGTGGCGGCAATGTCGTATAGGGGGTTTTTCCGCCAGGACTTAGATCATAAGTCGACGTGTCCGATGCCCGATATTGGGCCGCGTCGGCGAAATGTGGCCCCGGCATGCCGTTGGCATCGACAATGCCCTTGGACAAAAGATTGGAGATGGTCTCGCCGGGCTTCGGCTGATAGGTGGCGAAAAGATGATCGAAAGTACGGTTCTCGGCGATGATGATGATCACATGTTTTATGGGAGTCGTGGTTTTCCCATCGTTGGAACCCGCCGAGGCGGCGGCGCCGGGCAAGCCGAACATCAACGCCATGAAGGTCAAAGCTATTCCGCGCCGCGAGAATCTCCGCATTGCTTGTGTGCATCTCATCTGCAAACCCTCGCCGCCGTTGGACCGAATACTTCTACTCCCATCTCCGCTACACGCGGCACGCCCATAAGGACGAACTGCGCAATTTAAAGAAAACGTCACGCAGAATCTTACGGGCGTGCCGCAGGTGCGGGAGCTATATTCTCATAAACCGGAACGCGGTCGGCGACCGCGAAGCCTTCCACTTTGCGTCCGACACCAAACAGGTCGAATGCGTCGACAAGATAGAGTGCCGGCGGATCATCGTGAAACGTCCGGGCGAGATCGGCGAGCAAATTCGCGCGGTGCTCCAGGCCCGTCGCCGTGACGGCAGCGACGATACGGGCCGTGAGGGGCTGGTCACAAACGAACGGAACCAGCTTGAGACAAGAATATGTTTCCAGCGGCGTGATGGCATCATGGGTCGAGGCGGCGTCGAACGGCAGGGAGAAGCCGTCAACCTCCGGTGTCCACACGCCGGACGCGACGCTTTTGGCCCAGTCCTCGTCGGCGACCGTGTCAACCTCGAGTGTCACGCCGACCTTGGCCAATGCTTCCACGAGGCTCTGGTAAAGCGCCCGGTCGCCCGGATAGCGATCCGCGGCAATAGCGATGCGCAACTTCAGACCGGAGCCATAACCGGCCTCAGCGAGCAACGCCTTCGCTTTTTCCGGGTCATAGGGATATGGCGTTACATCGGGATTGAATCCATCCACATCCCGCGCCGCCGGTTGCCCCACAGCCGCGCCAAGACCACGAAGCAATTGCTGATTCAATGCGGCTTTATCGATGGCGTAGTTGAGCGCGCGGCGCACACGCACGTCGTGCAACGGCGACTCGCCGCCCCCAGCCTGCCGAAAGGCGATCGCCATAACCGCCATGGCCGGTGTGACTGAGGTCAGGAGATTCGCCTTATCAAGGGTCTCGATATCTTCAACACCGATATGCGCCGCGACGTCGATCTGACCCGCAAGCAGCGCCTTCACGCGCGCGAGCCGCTCAGGCATGGCCGTCAGGATCAACCGGTCGGCCATGGGCTTTCGCCAGGAGTCCCAGTTCGCGACAAGGGTGATCTTGCCGCTTGTCCGCAAATCACCGGCCCTGAAGGGACCAGTGGTTGCCGGCGTTTTTGCGAAAGCTTCCGGACCCATTTCACCCCAGGCTTGGGGGGCAACGATCATCACCTGGGCCAGGCGCCGCGGCAGAATCGAATCGGGATATGCGCTGTGAAGGATGACCACATGATCGTCTTCCTCCTCGGCAATCACTCCCTTCAGCGCGTTTCCCGCCGGCGTCAACTGACCGTCGGCGGTCTGCAGCCAGGCAACAGTCGCGACCACCGCCGCCGCGGTAAAGGGTTCGCCATTGGAGAACACGACGTTGCGACGCAGGACGAAGCGCCACGTGGTTGGCGTGTCGTTGGTCCATGTGGTTGCCAGCGCGGGCGCAAGTTTGCCGTCTTTGTCGAAACGCGTGAGGCCATCGAACAGCGCCGCGCGCACGTCGCTTGTGGGAAATCCATTGAATGGATTACCGGGATCTGCCGGCAATGCCCCGATACCCACGCGTATGTCGCTGGCATGGACCGGCGTCGCCAGCGCAGCCGCCAGCAGAACCCACCCAAAGACGGCCCGGAACGCGATCCCTGCCACGGGACTCCCCTAATGAAGTGAATCCCGAAAAAACGGTGGGATTAGTCGGGCGGCGCTACCGTTACCTCAAGGCCATCGAGGGCATCGCTCATCCGGATTTGACACGATAGCCGTGACTCTCCGGGACGATTGAAACTGCTGCCTTCGAGCAAATCCTTCTCATCGGCGGTACACGGCGGCAGCTTTGCCGCCCATGTCGGCGCGATGAAGACATGGCAGGTGCAACAGGAACAACATCCGCCGCAGATTGCCTCCACGTCCAAGTCATTGTCGCGCAACGCTTCCATCAGACTGCCGCCAGCAGCCTTGATGACGCGTTTCTGTCCCTTACGATCGATAACGTTGATAGCGACCATACTGTCCTCTGTTGATCCATTCCGGAACGAATACCGGCGAAGTGGGTAACGGTTCGGGCGGAAAAATGCGACCAAATAAACAAGTCGCGGCCCTTGAAGTTAATCGCCGGAGCAAGGCGCCAAATGGCCGCGCGGAACGCCCGAATCTTCGCGCCGCCACTCGGTCCGGCCCGCCGAGAACAATATTAATATATTGATATTATTGAATAATTACACGCACCCTGCGGTGGACCAAGGACCCAAAGCCGCCTTAAACGCCATGCGCGGAGGCACCTAAATTCGGTTGATCGCCCGCCGGGCTCATGGGAGATATTTTTGGTGGGGACTTAAGACTGACGAACAGCGACACGGCGACAGGTTCATGTTGAGACAGGTAAAGCGTGCCACCGGGGCAACCGTGGGGGCCATCGCGGCTGTGGTCGCGACAATAGCGGTTGGATGCGACACGGGGACCGCGTGGGCCGTGGACGTGGTCAACACGGACAAGGTCCCGCGCGAGATCGTCATCAACGACAGCGATGGGCAGAGTAAAATGCTGACCTTGTCGCCGCGCGGAAAGCTCTCCGATGTGTGCGATTCATGCGTCGTCTTGTCGGGAAACACGTCCGCCGAGGCCGCCGGGAAAACGACCGTCAGGATCGAAGGCGGGAATGTTGTAACCGGATCCAAGTAAAGGAAGCCGATACCTGGAACCCGCACGGAAAAATGACACAAACGCTCCGGCCAATGGCCGGGGCGTTTTTTGTTGGCGAATAATATTGCCGACTGATTTCGTCGGACATATGGGAGCATATCTCGATTTCGGATGAAGGGTATCCCTCCGCGCCATGACGATCTATCAGACCTTGAAAAGCCTAGCCTTGCCGCCCGCCAGCTTATGCCTGGTGTTTTTCGCCGCGCTGATTGTGAGCATGCGTTGGCGACGTCTCGGTTACGGCCTGATATGGGCGGTTGCCGTCATTTTTTACCTGCTGGCGGCGCCGTTCTCGGCGAACCGGATTGGCCGGCTGGTTGCAACGGTTCCACCCCTTGCAGCGGATGCAACGCTTTCGAACGCCAAAGCCATCGTCGTGCTATCGGCCGGTTCCTATATCAACGGTCCGGAGTATGGCGGCGCCATGCTCGACCGCACAACCTTGGAACGCCTGCGCTATGCGGCGCACCTCTACCATCGCACACCGCTTCCGGTGCTGGTCAGCGGCGGCAAACAACGCGGTGTTCCGGGCACGCTGGCCGGGTCCATGAAGCAAGCCCTTGAGGAAGATTTCGACGTACCGGTCACATGGGTGGAAGATCGATCGGCGGACACCATTGAGAATGCGCGGTTCAGCGCAGAAATTCTGAAGAGTGCGGGCATCACAACCATCGTGCTGGTCACTCACGCCACCCATATGCCCCGAGCCATGGCGCTGTTCATGGCGACGGGCCTTACGGTGATTCCCGCACCCACGGGCTTTCCACAGGCTATCGATATATTTCCCGCGGACCTGATCCCGCGCATGGCCGCTTTGGATCAGAGCCAAGAAGCGATCTATGAGCCGCTGGCCGGACTCTGGCATGGGCTCCGCCACGACACCTGATGCGGGGCCGGCGAGGCAGCGCATCCCTGCCGCCATCTGCTATAAACCGCCGCATGGGATGCTTTGTTTATGTGCTCGGCAGCGGCGGGGCCGGCGGGTACCGGACCTATGTCGGCTGGACCACAGACCTCGACCAGCGCCTTGCCCGCCACAACGCCGGCACCGGCGCACGGTCGACCCGGGGACGGTTGTGGGTCCTGCTTTACGCCGAGCGCCATGCCACCCGCGGCGAGGCCATGAGCCGGGAATGGCACTTGAAGCGGGATCGCGCCTTCCGACGGAACTTGACGCAGGCGCTGCGCTCTGACATGGGTGCCGGGAAATCATAGCCCGGCCCCATTGTCGTTCTCGGACAATGAACGTGCTAGGGTCCTTGTAGTTCGATTCTAGCATTCGCAAGACAGCCCTGCTGCTACCTGGGGAGCGAATGTAAAATGCGCTCCACGAGGGCGATCAAAACAGGAGATTCAGATGGCGAAAGCACGCAAATCCAGTACCAAGATCCGCGCCAACAAGCGCAAGGCCAAACGCGGCGCCAAGGAAAAGCGCCGCCGCGCCCGTTCGAACGGCACGGCCTAGACCCACCGATTGGGGACACTTTGCGTCGTGGATCTACACGGCGCATACGTGACGTAAGCGCGCGTTTGGTGCCCCACAGCCCGGCATGGCTATTCCCTGGGTAAAGGACCTGGATTTCGAGTACGCGGTGGTCCAGACCGTATCGCCCCTCATACGCCGCGTTGTCGCGCGTAATCCGGGGCCATTCACCGCCCAGGGAACCGGAACTTATATTGTCGGACATGGTCAGGTTGCCGTGATCGACCCCGGTCCCTTGCTCGCCGAACACATCGAAGCGCTTCTCTCCGGATTGCGCGGGGAGACGGTCACGCACCTGCTGGTCACCCATACCCATCGCGATCATTCCCCGGCTGCCGCGCCGGTGAAACAGGCGACGGGCGCATCGACCTATGGCTACGGACCCCACGCAGCCGGCATCGGACCGGCGAGCGAGGAAGGCGGGGACCAAGATTTTTCACCGGATCAGCGGATCATCGAGGGCGAGAGCGTTAGCGGAAAAGGCTGGCGCCTGAATGCGGTGCATACGCCGGGACATACCTCCAACCATCTTTGCTACGCCCTTGAGGAGGAAAAGATTCTGTTCACAGGCGATCATGTCATGGGATGGTCGACGACCATCGTCGCCCCGCCCGATGGCAACATGACCGATTACATGCATTCGCTTGAGCGGCTTCTCGAACGCGAAGATACCTTGTATCTGCCAACCCATGGACCCGGCATCACGGACCCGCACACCCATGTGCGCGCCTTGATCGCCCATCGCCAAAAGCGACATGACGCGATCCTGCGCGCCCTCGCCGACGGCTCACGAACCATCCCCGAGATTGTCAAAGAACTCTACGTCGGCCTGGACCCGCGACTGCGCGTGGCCGCCGGGTACTCGGTGCTCGCGCATTTGGTTGAAATGGTGAGAACCGGCGAGGCTTCGACCGACGGCCCGCCGAGCATTGAGGCCATCTACCATCGTTGAGCGGTCCGACGCCGATCCGATATCACATGACACGCCCTGGTTATGACCTCGGGCAAACACGCCTCCACAGAACACATAAGCCGTGCCATTTAACGGCGACCCCATAGCCTGACGTGAGAGTTCCTGCTTCGCGACAGTCGATTCGAATCACCTTATCGATGCAGTCGATAGCCGATACATCCTGAAGCGGAAGAATTCGCTTCAAACGCGAAACGGCGGTCAGGTCGATTTCCACTAATACGCGGCATCGGCGTCGGGCTTTTCCGTCGCCGCAAGAAATACAGTGTTTCCTGTACTTTTATTCAATCATGACTGGTTTGCGGTGCTTGTATGCGCGCGCATTAAAACAGAAGTATGGGGTCGATACGAGCTCGCGGTTTTCTCGACGATGGTTTCGCCGAGATCGGACTGAGGTCCGGGGGAAGAACAACGGGCTTAGTTAGCGGGGTTTTCAAAACCTACTTTGGCCCTGTCTTTGCAGGCCGCCGCGGCCCGACATGAATGGCATTCATGTCAGGCGACTGCGGACTCTTACCTCCGCGCAGCGGCGAAGGATGCTCTCGGCTTGATGCTTCATTACGGAATTTCTTCAACAAAAGGGAACTTCCAATCATGGCTTTCGTAACGACGACCGCCATTCTTGCCGGCGTTTTCGTCAACTCCCTCGGTGTGAATACGCATATCGATTCCTTCGCATACGGGTATCAGAATCTTCCTGTCGTGGAGAACGCGCTCATATATCTCGGCGTTCACAACGTGCGCGATTCTGCCGGACATTCCTTCGACCTTCAGTACTGGCAACAGGTCGCCACGGCGGCCAAGGTCAAGTTCGACGACGTTATGCCGGAAGGCAGTCCAACCTCCATGCAGGCGACCCTGGCCCTGGTTCCGCAATTTGCCGCCGCGGGCCTTCTCAACTTCGTCGAGGGCGGCAACGAGGAAGATAACGCCGACGCCATCGCGAGCGGGAATAGCCTGGCTTATACCGCGTACTTCCAACAGCAGGTTTATCAGGTCGCCCACTCGGTTGGGTTACCGGCGGTGAATATGAGTTTCGGGCAGGGCTGGACCGCCGCCAACAACTGGCAGGGCAACTACGGCAGCGTCGGCAACCTCGCGGCTTATGCCGACTACGCCAATCCTCACACCTATCCCGCGGTGGCAAACGGGCAGCCGAACCGAACGATCCTCTGGCTCAATGCGGACGCTCAGCTGGCGGCAGAAGGGCGCCCGACCTTCGTAAGCGAGCTTGGGTGGAACGAGTCCGCCAGCAGCCAAAGTATCGTCGCGACCAACCTTCTGAACGGCATCATGGACAGTGCACGGAGCGGCAATCGCCGCACATATATTTACGCGCTGTTCGACGACCAGGGCGGCAAGTTCGGGGTAATGAACGCAGACGGTTCCCCGAAGCTGGCTGGTCAGGCACTGCATAATCTCACCACGCTGCTCGGAGATGCCGGCACAAATGCCACGTCCTTCAGCCCCGGGGCGTTGACCTACCAGCTGGTGGGAACGGTCGGCGGCGAGAGCAGTCTCGTTCTGCAAAAGTCCGACGGGTCTTATTGGGTGTCGGTCTGGGACGAAACCAGCGGAACGGATTCCGCCACGCTCACACTTGCGTCGGCGGCGCAGGAAATAAAGGTGTTTGATCCGTTGGTCGGCTCAAGTGCCCTCCAGACGGCGAGCAATGCAACCGCCGTGTCATTCAATCTCAACGACCACCCCTTGCTTGTTGAAATCATTCCGAGCACGGCCAGCACTGCGAGCACGACGTCGACGACCATTATCAGTTCCACCGCCAACAACAGTGTGTTGACCGGCACAGCAACGACGACCGCTATTTACGCATACGGCACGGGCGACACCATCACGGGGGGATCTGGGACCGATTTGATACAGGCGTTCGCAGGAAACAACACGATCAACACGGGGTCGGGCACCGCCGCCCTTCACGTCGGCGGTGCGGGCAACAAGATCACGGTTGGATCCGGTACCACGACTATCTATGACAGCGGCACCAATAGTTCGATCACATTTGGAAAAGTCGGCACGCCAAATACCAACATATATGGCTATGCTCTCGCCCAGGGGAACACGCTGAATTTCGTACCTGTGCTCGCGGGCACGCAATGGGACGGGGCTCAGGCCACGCTCGGTAATTTCCTGAAGGTCACCAACGCGGGCACCGATACCCTGATTTCAGTTAACCCCTCGGGCCTATCCGGCGGCGTTACCTACCCGGTCGCCACGCTACATGGATATGCTTATGTCACCTTGACGACCTTGTTGGCGGATTCCTCGATCTAGGGTAGCCCCTGCTGCTAACATCGGCTGTGGCTTCCACATCCTCGGCCGCCGCAAGCCCGGGCGATCATCTGCGGTCGACGCCATGCGTTTTTGCGGCCGGAGGACCAAATGGCCCTGATGACGCGCGGGAATACATGTATATATGGCTCAGGGGCGTGCGCGGAATGCGACGGGTCACATCCACGATACTCCGGGAGGACAGCATGATTGGAGCGGGGGCGACACCGGACGACAGCGCCGTTGTAGGCGAACGACCGGGCTTTCTAGGTACCTGTTCGTTGATGGCAAGCCTCATTCTGATGCTTGTCGGCCTGTTTTCCATGGCCATTGTTCTGCCGCAGATCGCGCTCGATTTTCCGAACGAACCTCACGCCGCCCTTTTCAGCCAGCTTATCGGGAGCAGCGCCGGATTTGCTTTCGCGATCACGTCTCCGTTTGTGGGCCGTTTCATCGAACGCTTCGGCTATCGCCGCATCTACATCTTCTCCTTGATCGTATTCGCCGTTGCTGGAACCGCGCCCGCGTTCCTACACAGTCTTTCGGCGATACTCACAACACGCATTGTGCTGGGCTCTTCCGTCGCGACCGCGTTCACGGCCTGCGCCACCGGGATCTCTCGGCTTCCGCCCGATCAACATGCCCGTATGCTGGGAAGGCAAGCCCTCGTCGGGGGCTGCGCGGGACTTGTGATATTTCCGGTAGTGGGATTGTTGGCCGACCACGGGTGGCGGCTGCCGTTCGGTATTCATCTCATCGCCCTTCTCATTCTGCCGATGGCGCTGACACTGCCTGAAGATCCGGCGGGGCCTGTAGGACATACGACAGCGGAACCCGCTGCACGCGCCACCGGATTATCGATCGCCGTCATACTGGTTACTATTTTTGTCGGCATGGCCTCGTTCGTGGCCGCCATGTATGCGCCCTTTTATTTGAACAGCATTGGCATCACACAGCCGTCATTGATCTCGCTTACCCCGACCATGAGTGTAATAGGATCCATCGTCGCGTCCGCCGTTTACGGAACGTTGCGCCGTCGCTTTGATTCAAGCCAGATGTTCAAGGGAACACTTTGGCTGATCGCCATCGGCTTGTTGATTGGAGGGTGTTCCTCGACGATGCCGCTTTTCATCGTTGGAATATTCTTTTACGGCTTGGGACAGTCCACATTCGTGCCCAACATCGTCGCGTTTGCGATCGACCGCGCGAAGGGCAATCCGGCGCTTGGCATTGGAATTCTGATGGGCATGCTGAACGGCGGGCCGATTCTCGGCCCATTTGTGACGGGCCTTATCAGCCACCTGGGCGGGCCGGCCTCGGTCTTCCTGAGCTTTGGTGCGATTGCGCTTTTGCTCGCGATCTTTTACGACCCGGGCGAGAACGCCCAACCGTGGTGGCGGCGGCTTTTGCGATCGCCCGTCGCGCCGCAAGCGGACGCGGCCTATAAAAGCTAGGTCAGGGCGAACGCAAACCTTGGCACGGCCACGATTATCCATGCCGAAATGTTGACGGGCGGAACGGTCTAATGTACTTTGCGTTACAAAGTATATGCGAGGAAGCCGCCTGTGAACGATGTCGAGCGCGCCCTTGCTCAGATTTCGGATATCCGCGCCCAGCTTGCGGCGAGCACCCGCTTCCGCGGCTTTGCTCCCGAAGCCATGGCGCTGACCGGCGCGCTTTCATTTGCCGCGGCGACCGCGCAAACACTATGGCCGGAGACGCTGGCGCAAGACACCCTACGCTACATCGCCGTGTGGTCGGGGGTCATGATCGCGTCCACCATCATCGTCGCCATCGAGGCGATCTCACGATCCCGCGCGCTTGACGGACGGATGGCAGGTGGAGTGTTAGGCGCGACATTGCGGCAGGTGCTGCCGATCGCTGCGGCTGGGGCTGTTATCACGTTCATGATCTGCAAGTTCTCGCTGGGCAGCGCATGGATGTTTCCCGGCTTGTGGCAAATCCTGATCGCACTGGTAGGTTTTTCCGTTATATCCAATCTGCCGCACGCGATCATCTGGGCCGCGGGATGGTATTTCCTTTGCGGTACCATCGTGTTGGGGCTGGCAGGCCGGACCGGCACCCTCTCGCCATGGATGATGGGCGCTCCTCTCGCCATCGGGCAGGCCATGGTCGCATTCATTTTACATCGAGCCAGTGGAGACGTTGATGACCGAGGGTAAACAAGAAGCGCCCTTCGCCTATGAGGGACTAGATCGCATCTTTCACGAGAAAGCCCGATTGGGAATCGTGAGTTCACTCGCCGGACATGTCGACGGCCTCAGCTTTTCCGATTTGAAGTCCTTGTGCGACCTCACCGATGGAAACCTAAGCCGTCATCTTCAGACGCTGGAGGAAGCTGGCTACGTGGAGATCGTGAAGGGGTATGAGGGCAAGCGCCCGCAAACGCGATGCCTGTTGTCCACGAAAGGACGCGCCCGATTCTTGGATTACCTCGCGGTGCTCGAGCAGGTCCTCCACAAGGCGACGCGCGCCGCCGCCCGCGTGAACGTTTCTGCGCGCATTCTGTCGAAACAGACAAGCTGATGCAGTCGTTATTTTTGCGCGGATACTTTGTGATGCAAAGCGATGTGCGCCGCTCCGATGGCGACGCACGCCGGCCAAACACAAAAACCTCGAACACTGGAAGTGGAGAATGCACATGACGACGATAGAAGTATTGACGGCGCACGTGCCGGATCATGTACCGGTGGACCTGGTATGGAACCATAGTCTCAACGAATTTGCCCATGAGCTCGACGATCCTTATATCGCCGCAAGCCGTCTTCATGACGGGCCGGGTATCATCTGGGCCCGGGAAGCCTGTTTAGGGAAGCCGGGATGGGTGCTTACGCGCCACGCACTCATTCAAGAAGCTTTTCTCGATTACGAGCACTTTTCCAGCACGCGCGGAAGCACCACGAGCGCCGTTCTCGGCCCGGTTGTTCGGCTGATCCCGGTTGAGGTGGACCCGCCCGAGCATCATGCATACCGGCATCTTCTCAATCCCCATTTTACGCCCCGCACCGTGAACGAGCTTGAGCTATCCGTGCGGCAACTCTGCGATTCTCTGATTGCGAAATTCGAAAGCCGCAGATCATGCGAGTTCACAAGCCAGTTCGGACAGATTTTCCCAAACTCCATTTTTCTCACCTTGATGGGAATGCCGCAGGCCATGTTGCCGCAATTCCTGAAGTGGGAGGAAATGATGCTGCGCGGCGGAAACCACGCAAACCATCTCGCGGCGGCAGCGGCCGTTCTTCAATATCTCCAGGGCTTTGCCGCGGAGCAACGGGCGAACCCTCAGACTAGTCTCATGAAAGGCATCGTCTCCGGCAGTATCGAAGGGCGCCCACTCACCGACGACGAAATCGTAGGCACGTGCTTCTTGCTCTATCTCGGCGGGCTCGACACGGTGTACAGCTCTCTCGGCTGGATCATGCGGCATCTTGCGGGCGACCAGGCGCTCCAACAGCGGCTGCGCGACAATCCAAAGGATATTCCCCTTGCCGTAGAAGAGTTTGCGCGGGCATTCGCCGTTGCGGCGCCGCAGCGCCGGGTCGCCAAGGATTTCAACTTCCATGGCGTTTCGATGCACAAGGATGATGTCGTCCTGTTGCCCACCTACCTGGCAAGCCGCGACCCCCAAGCCTACGAAAATCCACACGTCGTCGATATCGACAGACACGCGCGCAACATCACCTTCGCGACCGGCCCGCATACCTGCCTGGGCGTTCATCTTGCCAAGCGCGAGATCAGAATCGTGCTCGAGGCGTTCCTATCCCGTTTCAAGAACATCCGTATTCCGGATGGCGAGGCGTACGCGTACCATACCGGGGGCGTATTGGGCGTCGACCGCCTCCCGCTGGTGTGGGACTAAGGAGTTTTGCCGGCTTCCGCGGGGGGCTGGAACGGCCGGGACGGAGCTGACCCGGCGAATCCCGCAATGAGGATGCTTGTAGATATGCGTTTTCGCCATCACTCTGGGCCGCGGTTGACCGGCTTCATAGTGAGGCAACACGTTCCATAAGAACGACCTGTTCGGCACGGGTAGTCTGATTCTCATGGGGCTTGGGATTTGACATGCGGGCGCCAGGTTGCGGCGCGGCAAAGGCCGACGCACAGGAGGACGGAACATGGGATTACTTGAGGCGCACGCTCGTCTTGCCGGCAAGAATGCCGTGGTTGTGGGTGGCGCAAGCGGAATAGTCGGTCGCGCGGTGAGCCTGGGGTTGGCCAAGGCCGGTATCCACATTGCCAGCATCGATAACGACGAGAAGGATGCGGTGGGGATCGTGCCGGAGATCGAGGCCCACGGCGTGCGAATGCTGTCGATTTATGGCGACGCGACCGATGTCGCCGCGCTTGACCGCTTCTACGATCGGGTGGAGAACGAATTTGATCGGATCGATATCGTCGTCAACGTGGCGGGCGGCGTGCAGCGTGGCCTGCTGCTGGAAAAGACGCGCGAACAGGATGCGCACGACATCCGCCTCAACTATGGCTATGTGATCGACAGCATGCGGCGCGCGATCCCGCTGATCCGCAAGGGCGGCCGCGGCGGAAGCATCATCAACTTCACCACCATCGAAGCCCATCGCGGCGCGGCGACCTTCGCCGTCTATGCCGGCGCCAAAGCGGCGACGACCACCTTCAGCCGGGCGATGGCGTTGGAACTCGGAGCGGATCAGATCCGCGTCAATCTGATCGCGCCAGACTCCTCGCCCGCGCGCGCCTCGCACAATGCGATGCGCCCGACGGATATCGAGCGGATTGCCGCATTGGGCCCCAACGCCATGGCCCTCATGGAAGAAGGCGCGAAAATGTACATTCCGCTTAAGCAGTCACCTGCCGTGGACGATATCGTCAATGGTGTGTTGTTCCTCGCCAGCGATCTCTCGCGCGCGATCACCGGAACGACGCTGCACATCGACGGCGGAACAATTGCGGCCATGGGCTTCCTCGACTGGCCGCATGGTGACGGCTTTATGCCGGTGCCGCTGGGGGGCTCGGTCAGTCGTCTTTTCGGAACCGGCGAATAAATCGCGTCGAAAAGCCCGTGATCGATCGTGCCCCGGCGCGCCCAGCCCTTATCCCATCATGCCTTGATATGTGTATCATTCCCCAAATTGTATTTAACCAATGGCGCGGGCCGCGCATAATGATGGTTCTGTGAGGAGGAAGTGCACATGTCGGTCCACGGTGTCGATCACGTGAATATCCGGGTCAAGGATCCGATGGCGACCATGAACTTCCTGGCGGACGTCCTTGGAATGACGGTCAAGGTCTCGCCGCCGGGGAGCCTTGGCGGCGGCGGCTTGGTCATCGACGCAAACGGCAACGCCATCCTGCACGTCGGGGCGGTGGATGGGACCTATCCCTCCGACACGTGGCGGCCCTTCAAGCCGGCTGAGGATGGGGGTGCTGTTCATCATGTGGCCCTGAACTGCGGCGGCTATGATGAAGTGCGCGCCCGTATCAAGGCCCTCGGCCTAGACCATTTCGAGGGCGAAATCCCACAGATCAAACTCAAACAGCTGTTCACCGTTGTGCCCGGCGGCGTATTGCTTGAGCTGAATTTCCGCGACGCGTGACGGCACGATCCACAACCGCACCGCCGCGCGTTTGTCTAGATTTTACGATCGATGTCGGGCCCGCGGTTGACGGTGACAAACCTGTCCCCGAAGTCAACGGACGTCTGGGGCAAGGGCATGCCAAACGCCATAGCCGCGGTGACCGGATTTGTGTATTCGCGAATCCTTTTGATTTTCCCGCCGTCGACGTCAAACCGGAAAACGTATACGTTTTCGTAGGGTCGGCCGTTGGCCATTTTCATAACGCCGCGGCCTTCCGCGAAGGCGACATTGGCGTCCCGCCCGGGGGTGACCTCAATGTCTGTGTATTTCAGAACCTCTATCACCTTGAAGGCGAGGTCGTAGTTGGCCGAGGCGGATTCAAGCCCGCGCCAACTGTCTGACAAATCATTGCTACCGGAGACGTTGCACGGGACCACCAAGGAAAAGTCGTCCGCCAGAAGCGAAAGAATCGCTTCCTTGTCCTTGGCCTGGAGCGCGACAAGATATGCGTGCGCCAATTCTTCAGCCGAAAGCAAAGCCCGATCTGCTCTTGCTTTTTCCACCATGCCCGTATGCTCCCGCGGCCAATGTTTGCCGAGTATAGCCGCCAACGCGGCGGATGTGTCGGTTTCTCGTCGGGAGCCGGGTGACGCGCAATAAACCAAAGGCAGTCAAGACAACCGGGGTGCATTACACCCCCCAGGTTTTCCGTTAGTCTCGGGGCCCCGCAATCATTGGGCTCGGCGAATTAGTCACGAGGCACCTTCATCAATCACCAGGAACGGATTCACACATGGTTGAAGTCAATCTTGAGCGGCTTGCGCGTGATGTCCAGTATCTGAGGGATCGGCAGGACATTCTTGACTGCATCCAGCGGGAGAGCCGTGCCCGAGACCGCCAGGATGTCGACCAGATCGCGAGTTGCTGGTGGGACGATGGCGCCGACGAGCACGGCCCGATCATCACCAAAGCACCGGATTACCCGACGCAGGCAAATCTGGGGCATAGCGCTAACTTCAATATGACCAGTCACAACATCACCAACCATTTGTGCGAAATCGACGGTGACACCGCCTATTGTGAATCATATGTGATTGGTGGGCTGTATTGGCTCGACGGCAAGACGACGACCATCGCGTTCGGCCGCTATCTCGACCAGCTGGAACGGCGCAATGGCGAGTGGCGCATTCATACGCGACGCTGCACCATCGAGATGTCGGCGAACACCGATGGAACCTGGGTGCAGTCAAAAAACGTCAAGGGGTTTCTCAAAGCCATCTGGGGCAGGAAAGACCCGTCCTATGAGCGCCCGTTCGTCGCATCGCGGGAAGGCTTGCGCTGGTAGGCAGGCGCATCAAACGGCGAGAAACTCCGTCGGCTCAGAGAGGAAAAATTCCACTCTGCTGACCGCCCTAGCCAGTCGTTGCGCTCGCCGCTTGGTCCTGGAGCACGAAATCTCCGGCACGCCGGCCGATCATCATGGCGGGGCCGTTGGTGTTGCCTGAAACAAGCGTCGGCATGATTGACGTATCGGCGATACGCAGTCCATGGACGCCACGGACGCGCAACCGCGGATCAACCACCGCCCGGTCGTCCACGCCCATGCGCGCCGTACCTGCCGTGTGAAAACAGGTGCCACTCACGGCCATGGCATTCGTCAAGATTTCCTCATCGGTATTCAAGCCGGCAGCAAGGCCGGTCTCCTTGACGACCCAATCCCGGAGCGCGGGTTGCTGCCCAAGCCGGCGGTTCCAGCGGAACGCCGCCACGAACTTCCTGCGATCCAACTCGACCGACAGGTGGTTCGCATTGATGATCGGTAGCGTGTCAGGGTCGGCGGACTGGATGCGTACTTCGCCCTGGCTTTCCGGCCGCGTGAAGTAAGTGACAAACGTTATGCCGGGGAAGGGATCAAGTGCAACCTGCCCCTTTACATCATCGAAACCCGCCGAAAGCGACATCAGGCCGAATTGGAGGTCGGCGTGTTCCAAGCCATCGTCGGATTTGGCGAACCCCCCGATCTCATGCGCGGCGTGGGTCATGGGTCCCTTATGACCGAATATGTAGCGAAGCACGGACCAGATCGCGCGCATGCCGCCGAGATCCCTATTTTGGCTGTGGCTCTTGACCCTGAGACACAGGTCGACGTGCCGGTGTTCACGGAGGTTTTGGCCGACCCCCGGCGCGTCGACGACCACCGCAATACCCAGACTCGTCAGGAGTCCGGCCGGGCCGATTCCGGATAGCTGAAGCAGTTTGGGTGTTTCGATCGCTCCTGCGGAGAGGATGATCTCGCGACGGGCGCGGATATTTCGCGTTCCTTCCTTGTCGCGAACCCGAACGGCGACGGCGCGTTTGCCTTCGAATTCTATTTTGAGCGCGGTGGCGTCGGTGACGATATCGATATTTGAACGTGTACGGGCCGACTGCAAGAATGCACGGGCGGAACTAAAACGCCGGCCGCCGAACCGGGTCGAGGGCTGGTATCCAAGACCACCATCGCGCACCGCTTCGAGATCATTGACATCTTGCACGCGTGCGATGCCCATTTCCTCCCCTGCGGTAAGAATCGCTTCGAAGAGCGGATCGCCCTTTGGATGAGTGGTTATCCGCAGCGGACCGCCGGCCCCGCGCCATTTGCCCGGCCCCAGATCGTGGTCTTCCAAAGCCTTGAAGGTTGCGCCGACCTCGTCCCAACCCCAGCCCTTACAGCCCATCGCTACCCAGCCGTCGTAGTCGAGTGGACAGCCGCGCATATAGATCATGCCATTCACGGAACTCGATCCGCCAAGCGTGCGCCCGCGATACCAGCGCTCGGGCGGAAGATTGCCCCCCGTCTGAACCTGATAATCCCAAATGTATTTGCTACCGGGATTCATAAGCATGCCGAGCCCGCGGGGCATGTGCACCAAAAGGCTTTTGTCTACCGGTCCGCTCTCGAGCAACAACACCGAATGCGCGGGATCAGCGGACAGGCGATCGGCGAGTGCGGCTCCCGCCGAGCCCGCGCCGACGATGATATAATCATAGTGTTCGTTCATCTCATCATGCCCCTCGGACCCCAAGACAATGGCTCGCAGGTAAATATTCGGCTCTTCGCCTGCAGTCCACTGCTGCGCATCGCCGCCTGGCCGGCTTGTGATGAACCGCGGCTCGCAGATAGTGGCAGTCCGAGAATAGGGTCTTCCGTGCCAAAATCCATATCGCGATTTTCAATGATGCCGAAAGCCTTCTTGATAACGCGGGCACGATTTCTGATCTTTCAAACGCCCAGCAAACGAAAGGCCAGCGCCGCGTTCGACGAGCTGAGTCCGCCATACGGAACGGAACGCGTGTTAGCTTGCGCCGCGCGCGAAGAGGCGGCTTGATAGCACTGCATAACTCGGGTCTTTTGCAGGTATCGGCGCTTCTCCTTCAGGCGTCGGAATTGGCCGGATGGTTTGCCAATCGAACACGACCACGCGCTTGGAAAAACGCCACCGGCCGTTTTCCTTCCGATAACGATCGAAATACCGCACAGCAATCAGATCCTCGACGTAGCCGCCTTTCCCGTCGGATACATTGTGGTATGCGAGGGCATAAACTTCGCCCTCACCTTCGTCACCGGTGATCGATATGAGATGATTACAGACGTGATGTCCGGTGTAGCGTATTTTCGGCAGTGATTGATCCAACGCCCCGATAAATTCATCCACCGTGCCATAGTAAAGGTCGCCGTGGGCGTCTGTGGCATCTTCCGTATAAAGACTCCGGACCAGCTCGGTATCTTTGCGATCGATTCCACGGCAGTAAAGCAAGGCCAGCTCGCGGATTGCGTCCTTGGCAATTACGGTTGCAAGCATTTCCTCATCGACCGTCATGGCGTTCTCCCTTTGTGAACAACCGCGCGATGCCCGGCACTCTGCTTGGATACCGGCTCCACGGCCCAGGCGGTCGCACGATGCATAATCGGCGCATCCCAACTATACGCCGATGGGACCGCCCGCGTCGCGCCCCACACCGTTCGCGGCATCATCGGTGAGATTCGCTGCCAGAGATTGCGGCTCGCCGTATTGACACTCCATCAGGTTCAATTCACGGTGCCCAAGCACACTGCGCAAGGGGGAGGAGTGGATATGGCACGCAAGCGCGCACTGGTCACCGGTGCCTATGGTCTTGTCGGACTGAACATTGTCGAGGAGCTGCATACACGCGGCGATTGGGATGCCCTTGCCATTGGACGACGCGAAAAACCGCCTGTGCCCGGACTGAATTACGTGCGCGCCGATCTCATGGACCCAGCGGCCATGCGGGCCGCGCTTGCCGCGGCGGGCGACTGCACGCACTTGTTCTTTGGCGCGTATCAATTCGCGGCCGACCCTTATGAGGAAATCAGGGTCAACGTCGCGATGCTGAACAACACCCTGGATGCGTTGCGCGCGGTGGGCGCACCGTTGAAGCATGTGGTTATTTGCGAGGGCAGCAAAGCATACGGCGCAATGATCGGGCCAATGCGGACGCCGGCCAAGGAACGCGATCCTCGCATCCCCGGTCCACTATTTTATTACGACCAGGAAGATACACTTTTCGCGCGCGGTCCTCGCGAAGGCTTCGTTACGACAGTCATGCGGCCGGATTTCATCGAGGGAATCGGCTTCGGAAGCTATACGAATGTTGTGAGCACCGTGGCCGTTTATGCCACCGTCTGCAAGGCGCTGGGGCTACCGCTGTATTTTCCCGGCGGTCCGGCTGCTTACAACATGCTGTTTCAAATGACCGATGCCCGTCTTCTGGCGCGCGGCATGATCTGGGCAGCCGAGACTGGCGATAAGGACGAAATCTACAACATCACGAACGGCGATCTGTTTCGCTGGTCGAATGTCTGGCCGCGCGTCGCGCGTTACTTCGACCTCGAAATCGGCCACCCGATGAATATCGATTTATCCCTCTTCATGCGCGACAAAGGAGGGCTTTGGTCGGAACTCGCCAGAAAACATGGCTTGGCCGTGCCGTTCGAGCAGATGCTCGATTGGACATATGGAATCATTCTCAATGTCGCATGGGAAATTCACACCAGCACAATTCGCATTCGACAGGCCGGGTTCCACGAGTGCCTCGATTCCGAGGACCGCCTCTTCGCGTTGTTCGATGAAATGCGCGAGCGAAAATTTATTCCGTAAGAAGACCTCATGAAAAATGCGGATTGTGGAAGCCTACGCCAGCAAGGCGCTGACGCCGCCGGCGACATGCACCAGCGCCTTCGCAAGGGCTTGTTCACTTGAACCGGCCGTAGCGACCCGCAGCCCCGATGCCGCGGCACTGAGCGTGCGCGCATAATCAGCTTGGGCTTTTGATCGGCTACCTTTCGATCCCCGTGCCGCCGATCGCGCGGCCCAAACAATTTCCGTACAGAGCGCCAGCACGCGATTGTCGGCGAGATTGCACCATCGGTGTAGGAGTTGCCCAGCACGTGGCGCTTGCGACCGGGGCTTTGTCTGGGCGAGTGCCTGAACTTCTTCAATGAGTTGATGCAGTTCCTGATGCGTGGCGCGGGCCGCGATCAACTTCGCCATATGAACCTGCAGCCAGTCAGCAAGGGCGTCCGTGTTGGTCTGTTCAAGGCCGAGATATTGCAAATAGAGCACGGCGGTTTCGATCACCATCGACGGGTCGGGTTCCAGTACCGTCAGTCCGCCGTTGCTGCCGCGCTGCACGGTCGCCACACCAAAAAACTCGAGCGTTCGCACCGCTTCCCGAAAGGTACTGCGCCCGACGCCGAAACGCTTCGCAAGCTCGTTCTCGGAGCCCAATTTTGCTCCCGGCTCCAGGCGATTACGGCGAATTTCGGCGATAATGTCATAGGCGAGCGCGATGCCCACTTTGTCTTCCATTCGCTGTGCCAGGATCGCAGAGCTATAGCTGCCGGACAGGAACGACTCGGTATTCCAGACTCGCCGGTTACGCCTTTCGAGCCCTTTGATGATTTCGTTTACATAGCTGAAGCTTTCGTCCAAGGCGGCGATCGCGCTCTTTGTGTCCCGGCGCGCTGCACTTTCGGCCATGGTTGTAACCAACGCCCACATCTTGTGCGACAATTCCGCCCACAATTTAGCGGGATATTTTTCCTGGTGGCCGAAATCAGCGACAACCCGCGTCAGCATGGCATGCAACATGGACAGGCACGGTGTGGCGGCGATTTCCACCACCGCGCTCATTACGGCGCTGAGGGTGCGTCCCTCCTGGTCTCGCGAGCGGAACGTATGCGCCGATCCATCAACATATCGTCGCAGCGTATTCGCGTGGGCCGGCGTCATCCGGGCGATGCCCCATTCGAAGCCAATTCGGAGCAGCATCTGATGCACGGGATAGGCCTCATAGAAACTCACGTCGATGAATTCCAGATAGGTGCGCACAATGTTGGATGCGGCGACGAGAGCCGGTGTCTGAATCGTCAGGCCGCCGTTTCGGCCGCGCCCGGCGCGCACAAACCCCTGACGTTCAAGAATGCGCACGGCCTCGCGGAAGGGCTCGCGGCTCACCTTCAGGCGACGCAACAACGAGGCCTCGGTTCCGAGATTGTGGCCGATAGGCCAACCCTGATTCAGGATATCGAGCGCCAGTTCTCTGGCAATTCGAACTGCGAGTTTTTCCCCGTCAGCTTTCAAATTCCGCTCCCATCCGGCGCACTTGCGACGGACTATAGCTTGCGTGCCGGGCTCAAGCACAGAGCGTTGAACGGACGGCGTCGGCGGGCCGAATGCGCGATCTCGATCCGCATGCGCACACGCGGCGCGTGAAGGCCCTCAAGGCGCAGAGACAGCGGCCGGTCGCTTGCCGATCCAGGCCGTGTTTTGGGATGATACCTGGCCGAGGTCCCGCGATCCACCGCAAGGGCTCTTGACCGGGTCTGAATAGGTAGCCTATAAAAAATCGATGAGTAGCAGGTATATGCTTCGACAGTAGCTGTGCTCTTGCGGCATTTGTGGCGGGAAGGGAGCGCGGCTGCGTAAGGTCGCTCCCGCAAGGTCAGCAAGAAATGGGGGAGCAATGAGTTCCGTTGCAGCATGCAGCCGGCGCCGGGCACTCCTTACTACTTTGATTAATGTCGCAGGCGCGGACTTGTGATGGAAAGCTTCGACTACATTATAGTCGGCGCTGGGTCGGCGGGGTGCGTTCTGGCAAATCGGTTGTCGTCCGATCCGAACGTGCGTGTGTTGCTGGTGGAAGCGGGCGGCGAAGACAGCAATCCGTTTATTCGCGTACCCATGGGCATCGGCAAGACGCTCGCCGATCCCACGCTTACGTCGTACTACATGACCGAGCCGGAAGCGGGGAATGCGTTTCGTCCGCGCGTGTGGATGCGCGGACGGGCGGTAGGGGGCTCGAGCTCGATCAACGGCATGATGTACATGCGCGGACAGCCCGAGGACTACGATGGCTGGGAAGCGCTTGGGAATCATGGCTGGGGCTGGCAAGAGATCGGCCGCTGCTTCCGCGAAATGGAAGACCACGAACTCGGCGATGACGGCGTTCGGGGCGTTGGCGGCCCACTGCACATCTCGATCCAACCGCACCGCAGCCCCCTGACCGAGGCCATCCTTGATGCCGGCGTGGGGATGGGACTGCAGCGGCGCGATGACATCAATCGACCGCAGCAGGAAGGCATTGCCTATACGCCGGCAACCATCAAACGCGGCAGGCGCGTTAGCGCCGCCGATGCGTTTCTCAGGCCGGCACGCCGCCGTCCCAATCTCATCGTTGTGACGAATACCACCGTAAACAAGGTGCTGTTCGAAGGTCAGCGCGCGGTCGGAGTCGAGGCACGGCAAGGCACGAATGTCCTTCAATACCGCGCTGATCGCGACGTGATCCTGTGTGCTGGCGCAATCGAATCACCGAAGCTGCTTCAGATCTCCGGCATCGGCCCGGGTAAACTGCTTCAGGATCTTGGTGCGCCGGTCATTGTTGATAACCCTGCTGTCGGCGCCAATATGCGCGAGCACAAGGTGATCGTTCTCTCCGTACAGCTCAGCAATTCATACAGCCACAATGCCGAGCTGCGGGGCCCACGTCTCTATTGGAACGCACTCAAGTACCTTTTGCTTCGTAGCGGTCCTCTCGCCTCGACATACGACATTACCGCCTTCATTCGCACGGACTCGTCGCTGAAACAACCGGACGCACAGCTCACGTTCTGGTCGCTGACATGGGATCGCACCGCGCAAAGCTTGCAACCGGAGAAAGCGCCGGGAATGTTTGTAATGGGGTATCCATTGCGAACACGGAGCGAGGGCAGCGTGATGGCGCGGTCACTCGATCCGGCCGCGCCCCCGGTGATCCGCACGAATTTTCTCGACAACGAATACGACCGGCGCGTGATCATTGGCCTGTTCCACTATATGCGACGAATGCTGGACCAAACGCCTGTCCGCGCAATGATCGATCATGAGACTTTGCCTGGGAGCATGGTACAAAGCGACGAACAGATCCTCGATGCGTGTCGCCAGGATGATGCCTGCATGCATGCGGTCGGCACCTGTAAAATGGGCACGGACCCGACGGCCGTCGTTGACCCACAGCTACGGGTCCGCGGTGTGACGGGGCTCCGTGTTGTTGATTGCTCGGTGATGCCGACACAGGTTTCCGGGAACACCAATGGGCCCGTGATGGCGCTGGCCTGGCGCGCAGCCGAGCTCATTTCGGGAAGCCGGTAAACACGCGATACGTTTGCAGGGAGTTTGGAATGGCGAATGTCCTGGTCAATTCATTAGGCGGCTTCAGCCAGCTCGGGATGATCGTCGCCGATGCCGACAAGACGATGCGCTACATGACGGAGAAGCTCGGCATTGGCCCCTTTTTCGTCATCCGTAAAATAACACCGGAACATTTTTATTTTCGCGGCGCTCCCGCCGCGGCCCCTCTGATGACATTGGGATTCGCGCAGGTCGGCGGGATGCAGATAGAGGTGATTCAACAGCACAACGACACCCCGAGCGCCTACACGGAGTTTCTGGCCGCAGGCCGTGAGGGAGCCCAGCACGCATCAATATGGTTGGGCCGTGATGCCTATACCGACGCACGCGAGAAGCTGATCGGCAATGGGCTGACCATTGTGCACGAGAGTCGCACACCCACACAGGGACGCTTCGCCTATTTCAGCACCGATGTCCCCGGCGGCTTTATGGTGGAGATTGCCGAAGCGCTGTCGCCGGGTTCGCCGACGTTGTTTGACTCGGTCGCCCAAGCGGCTCAGGGGTGGGATGGAACCGATCCCATTCGGAACATTGGCTGATGCTGCTGAGTGTCGCGCGGGCCCTCCGGTTCACGGCGAAAGATCATTAGGAAGCTCGGATATGGCAAAAGATACGGCGCAGGACTACGCGGCTCAGATCGCCGATCGCCAGGCAATCCACGATTGCCTGGTTTGGAATGTGCAGGGTGCCGACTTTCTCGATGCCGACATGTGGAAATCAACTTATTGGCCCGACGCCGAAGAGGATCACGGCTGGTTCATCGGCAACGCGCATCAGTTTATCGATGAGACGGTGGTGGCAATTGGTGCCCAGATGGACATGTCGTGGCACCAGCTCGGCAACGAGTTGATTGAAATCGACGGCAGCAGAGCTCGCGTGCTTTGTTATTTTTATGCCTACTGCCGGATGATCGGGGCCGACGGCAAGCGGTCAGACTCATTTACTGGCGGGCGTTACATCGATCGCTTTGAGAAGCGGGACGGCCGCTGGAAGATCAGGTATCGGATCACCAAGCCGGACTGGGTACGATTTGAAGAAGATTCGTTCTCATGGGGTAGCGAAGCTATCCCGGGCTTCGTGCCGAAACTCGGCACCCGGGGACCGGATGATCCCGCCCGCATTCTATTTGGGCGGGTTGCGGCCACGGGAACGGCGGCGCGCGGTGGTGCGATCACACCGCCCTGGTAGGCATCTGGCGGTCGGGGGATGGGTGCCGCCAATTCAGAGTGTGCGTTTATGTTGTTTACATCCGCGCGTCGCGTAGAAATAATATAGTATCCGTAATAAGAACCATTAGGGGGGGGATTGTTATGAACAGCAGAGAAAGTGGCGCGAGTCTGAGCGGCCGTGCGTACGGACGTCACCACACGATCAATACCAGTGGCCGTATGTCGCTGCTGGCCTCGGCCGCGGCGGTCAGCCTGCTTGTAGCCTTGCCGGCGATCGCCGAGGCGGCTGAAGGCGATGTGGAAACCATCATCGTCACCGCGCAGCGCCGCGCAGAGCGGTTGCAGGACGTGCCGATCACGGTCACCAATATTAGCAATGAACAGTTGACCTCGGCGGGCACGCAAAATCTGTCGGACATCGCAAAGCTCACACCGGCCCTGCGCTTCGATAACCTGGGCGTCTGGGCACAACCGACCATCCGCGGCGTCGGCACCGAGCTTGTGCAGGTCGGCGGTGCGTCAAACGTCGGCATCTATGTGGACGGCTTCTACGAGCCAAACCCGGCCGAATACGATTTCCAGCTGATTAATACCGAGGGCATCGAGGTCCTGAAGGGACCGCAGGGCACGCTCTTTGGCCGCAACACCACCGGCGGCGCGATCCTTGTCACCACCACCGCGCCAAGCAAAGACACCCATGCCGTCGCCGAGGCCTCTTACGGCAGTTACAATGCCTTGAAATTCGAGGGCTATGGCACCACCGGATTGTCGGACAAAGTCGCGATGGATGTCGGCGTCATCTATAGCAGGGGAGACGGCTATCTCAAGAATATCGTCGACAATAGCGACACCGTCGGCGCCTACAAAAAGTGGTCCGTTCGCACTGGCCTTAAGGCCGATCTGACAGACCGTTTTTCCGTGCTGTTGCGATATCAGCATTCCAGCAACAACGACCCCATGGGCAATTTGGCCAACGCTTACGTTCAGAACGGCCAGCCGCTGCTTTACACCGCCAACTTTCCCGGGGTGATTGTTGCCACCAAGCCGAGCGAGGTGGCTTTTGGGCCCAATGACCCGCAATCCTTCAAGGCGCATTCCAACGCCGCGCAATTGACGGCAACGGCGGACTTCGATTTCGCGACGCTCACGTCATATACCCAATATCGGAAGGACTTTTCGGTCGCGTTTCAAGATCTCGGTCACTCTTCCATTCCGACCGTGTACCTGGAGGAAATCATTCCCAACAGGACGTTCACGCAGGAGTTCCTCCTGACCTCGAAGCCGGGAAGCCGCCTGCAGTGGACGGCCGGCGCGTTCTACTTCAACAACTACGACGAGATTAACGTCGGTTTCGGCCTGTTCGGAGCACCGCTCGACTTTACGAACGGCGGAAATGGGGTAACGGTGAAGTCGTACGCGGGCTTTTACGACGCGACCTATCAAGTCACTGACCAACTCTTCGTGACGGCCGGCCTCCGCGTCAGCCATGACGAGGACGATAAACCTTTCTGGAACATTCCGGGGCCGAACGGCACGCAGGTACGCAACTACATCCCCGCGCTCAAGACGAATAAGGTCACGCCGCGCGTCGTCCTTCGCTACGCGGTGGACAGCAACTCAAGCGTTTATGCCTCCTTCACGCAAGGCTATAAGGCGCCAATATATAACGTCGGCGGCCATTCCACCGTGCCGATCAAGGCCGAGAACATTTCCGCGTATGAGGTCGGCTACAAGCAAGCCTCACAGCGCTTCTCTTTCGATCTCGCCGCCTATTACTACGATTACAAGAACCTGCAGCTGGCAAGCTATGTAACGGTCGGCAATACCGCATTTAGCGTCATCACCAATGCGGGGACCTCGCAGATCTACGGCGCCGAGGGCCATCTGAATTATGAGATTCTGGACGGCTTCGATGTCGATGCCGGGGCGGCCTACACCCATGCGCGGTACAAGCATTACGTCGGCTCGCCAACCTACCCCCAGTGTCTTGTCGCGGCTTGCGGTGCTTCCTTCGGCCTTTTCGGCGTCGGCGGGACGTCCCAGGACTCAAGCGGATTGCCGATGCTGCGTTCGCCTGATTTCACGGCAACCCTCGGCATACGCTACACGACGGAACTGGCGGGCGGAAAATTGGCCCTGTCGAGCAACCTGTACTACACGTCGAAAATTTATTTCGACTCATCGGACGAAACCTCGCAAACCGGCTACGCCACCCTGGGCTTGCGCGGCGAATGGACTAATCCTTCGGACCGGTACACTGTCGCGGTGTATGGGAATAACGTGACCGGCAAGCGCTACCTCACCCAGGCCCTGTTGCAGACGTTCGGCATCGGAGCCGTCTGGGGCCCGCCGGCGACCTTCGGCGGTTCGGTCCGCGTGAAGTTTTAATAAGCAATCTTCGGGCAGGTCGTGCACATAAGCGCGGCCTGTCCGAAGGCGCGATGCCTGGGACCGCCATATACCGCCATATTCAGTATCGGGATATAGTCCGGGCACGGCTCATCAGCTATGGGAAACTGGTGTTTCCCAAACGCGTCCGCGTCGATGCGAAGGTCCCCGCTACTTGAATGAATAGTCATGCCGTGACTGCAGCGATCCCGCTTCGCGAAGAGGATGTAACAGCCTCTTGGCTTTCGGCGGCTCTTTCGACGCCGGAAGCCGAAACGCGAGTTCGGACCGCCCAGCATGATCAGCTGGTGCGGGGGGCCGGCACCAAGCTCCGCATCCGCGTGGACTACGAACACAATCCGCGCCGGCTCCCCGACGTTTTATGGGTAAAGGCGGGTTGGGAAGAGCACAGCGCGCACATGGAAGAGATGGGCGTCTATGCCCGCGAAGCGACGTTTTATAAGGACTTCGCATCACTCGTCGCCGTGCGCGCACCGGCCTGTTATTACGTCACGCAAGACGCCCAAGGCCGGTCGGCCATGATCCTTGAGGATCTTATCAGCCGTGGCGCAGAACTCTGGGAATGCACAACACCGCGCAGCGTCGATGACGTCCGAAGCTTGCTTGAGGGCTTGGCCCAGATCCATGCGCTTTTCTGGCAGGATTCCCGTCTGCCCCGTCTGCCCGGAATCGGCGTGCCGGTCGATGCCATTGGTCCAACCGCCATTTGGTGTCGCGCAAATGGTGGCGAGCGTTTGCGCACCATACTCGAGGGACCGCGCGGCGCCCTGATGCCGGCCTATGCACGCAATCCCCAGCGCACGGAAAAAGCATTCTGGCGCATGGTCGAAACACTGGACCGGACCAACGGACGTTGTCTCCTTCACGGCGATCCGCACCCCGGC
>SCTM01000061.1 GCA_004297485.1 Rhodospirillaceae bacterium | reverse complement strand
CCGCGCGCGGGCCGGGGCGCACGGTCTCTGTGTCCATGGCGGATTATGCCGCCGTCGATCACGGTTACGCCATGACCATCCACAAGGCCCAGGGCGTGACCGTGGACCGGACCTATCTGATGGCCTCTCATTCCATGGATCGGCACCTGACTTACGTGGGCATGTCCCGGCATCGCGAGCAGGCGACGATGTACGTCGCCCGCGACGAGTTTGCGGACATGGACTCATTGTCCGCGCGTCTCTCGCGCAGCCAGGCGAAGGAAACCACCCTCGACTATGCCCACCGGCGCGGCATCGACATCCGTAGCGAAATCATCGTGCCGATGCACGAAAGGACGAGGACGCCGGAACAGGAGAAGGCCCCGGAACGTCAGCTTCGCCTATCGGAAAGACTCAAGCTGTTGTCGCGCGACGTGCCGACACCGACGCGCATCCGTACGCCCGAAAGACATGTGCCGGAATTAGAGCAGGCGGTGGACCGATATGCACGCGCCTGGGAGACGGTGAATCGGCGGCGTCAACAGCAGCTTGCCGTCCTGGACTATCAGAATCGAGAATTGGGCGACGCCGGCAAGACGCTCGATCAGGTCCGGCCGAACGCCACGCGCGATCTCAACAATGCCATGCGGTTTGAGCCGCAGACCTTCAAAGCGATGCTCGAACTACGCGACAAAGACCGGGCGAAGGAACTGGTTGCGGCGATCCATCACGAAGAGAACATCACTCGCGATCCGGCCTTGCGCGTCGAGCGCATGGCCAAAGAATGGAAGACCCTGGAGCAACGTCACGAACGCCTCGAAGGCTGGCAACACAACCAAGCACGCAAGCGTATCGAAGGACGTATGAAAGAGATCGCGCATGAACTCAAGCGCGATCCGCAGCTTGAATCCCTGATGCGCGCGCGGACCAAACAGCTAGGGATTGACATGGATTCCACATTGGGCCGCGTCGTGCGCGCGCCCAACATTGACCGCGCCATTGACTTCATTGTGAGGGGGAAGGACCGGGGGCTGGAACGCTAACGGAGGAGTGCTCATGAACGACACGCCGGCACCGCAATATTCGCGCGACCCTGAGAGAGCCTTAGAAGACCTGCGCTCGGAATTCGTCGTCCTTCGGCGCGGCATCGAGGAGTGGCAAAAGGATATCGAAAAGAGTCTGCCCCCGAATTATTCGGAACACTTCGATACGGTCGCCAAAGGTATCGACGAGGTCGTGGATAAGGTCGAATCCCTCGGTAGCAAGATCGATGGAATAAAAGTTGTTCCAAGAGAGGCGATGAAAACGGTCGTCGAGGAAGGCCGGAAGATGTTTGACGAGCTGAAAACAAAAATGAGTTATGCCTTCAACCTCGCTCAGCAAGAACGCGATGCTTTGAAGTTACTCGTCGGTTCGGCGCAGACACAAAAGCAGCAGAAGGTGCGCCTTATCTGGGCCGGCGCCGGCGGCGCGATAGCGGGGATGATCTTGTTGTATGTGTTGGTCCTCGTACTGCCGTTTGGACTTAACACTTATATCGCGGCCGGAATTTTGGGAGAGGATCGGTGGCACGCAGGCCAAGCCTTGATGCAAGCCGGTAATCCGGGCGGCTGGAATCTGTTTACTGCGGACGCCAACCTAGCGAACGCCAATCGGGCGAAGGTCGATGCCTGTCGGGCGGCGGCGGAAAAGACCAAGAAAGAGCAAAGCTGCACGATCACCATATCAACGTCGGGAGAATAGGCGAGAGAGACTATTATTCCTCAAACTCGCGCAGATTCCGCCTCGCTGATGGCGGCGGGTAGTGCGGCAAGCAGTTCGCGCGCATCATCAAGGGAAATCCAATAGGTCGTGATCTTGTCGCCAGGCAGCACGAAGCCCAACACCAAGCCATCCGAGCCGTTGATGCCGATGGCGATTTTTGACGGCCTGATGTGGCCCTGTGGATCAATCATGATGCACCTTGAATTGAACAGACGACAGCCGCTGAGTAGATCGATCACTTTCTGACGACACAATTGAGATACGCGCCGTCTATCATTGCAGATTACGACTGCCCCGATTTACCCAGAATTTTGCGAATGGCGTTTGCTGTCATCGCCTTTTCCAGGGCTTTCGATACTTCGTCCCGGTCATGCCGCCAGAGAACGGCGGTGCGTGGCGCAACATCATCCCAGACATCATCAAACCGGCAGTGCATGAGTTTCCCCTTAAGGTTCAACTTCACGCGCGCGATACGGTCCACACGGGCATGATCGCCACCACCGGCACCGGCGCTGACGACTTTGACGAGTTCGCCCCGCGCGCGCCAAGGCCGGAATAACTCCCGTTTCCCGGTGATATCCGCCTCAATCTCCTGCTCCACCTTAATGCCGTGTGATTCGAGTAACCCGGAGATTTCCCGGTCCTTGCTCGTGAGTTCTATGGATACGGAATGGGTGTCGGTAATTCCGGTCGTCACGTCACCTTCGTTTACCCAATAACCAGTATATTTGGCGTCGAACTGTTCGTTGATTTTGCGCCACTCCCGACGCAGGGCGGCGGTAGCACCGTAGAGCGCGCCAATCAGGGCAAACCACGGCAGCAATTCAGTGATGGTCATGTCGTGGCCTTTCGATCAGCGCCGTTCGCGCAGCCCATTGAGAATAGACGGTTTTCTGGTTGGCAAGGTAGGTATATCAGGACTGTATAAATTACCTATATAGGGTGTTTTATGCACTTGGACTATACCTACACTTCACCGGAGGAGCCATTCGTGGTACACTGAAAGCACTAAAATTCACGAATCGAGAGAACTATGGCGAATAAGATATACCAGAAAGCGCCTGATGCTTCTCCTGCGGGGTCTCGCGACCGTCTCGCGACCGTACTGAGTCATGCCGACCAGTTTGTCCGCGTCGAGGATGTGATGGCGACGCTCGCGATGGATCGGCACAACGCAGCCAAAACATTGGCACGCTGGTACGCCCAGCGGTGGTTGCAGCGAGTCGGACCCGGACTTTATACGGCGATACCGCTGGACGCCCGAGCTACCGGGCAGGTGCTGGAAGACCCGTGGATACTCGTGCCGTCGCTCTTCGGCGCTGCGTATGTTGGCGGCTGGACGGCGGCCGAGCACTGGGACCTGACCGAACAGCTTTTCCGCGACATCATCGTGTTCACGACGAAAAGTATTCGCACGCGGCAGCGCGATGTTCACGGCATCGCGTTCCTGCTGCGGCACATTCAACCGGACGCCCTCTTCGGTACGCGCAATATCTGGCGTGGTCGGATCAGGGTTCAGGTGTCGGACGTTCACCGCACCATCATCGACATGCTCGCCGAGCCGGCAGTCGGCGGCGGCATTCGCCATATTGCCGATTGCTTCGCAGCGTACTTCCAGCGCAAAGACGCTAGTCCCGAAACGCTCATTCAGTATGCCGAGAAGCTCGGTAACGGCGCGGTCTTCAAGCGCATGGGTTTCCTCGCGGAAACAATCCCAAACCATCAGTCTCTGATTGAAGCCTGCCGCGCGCGATTGACGCAGGGTAACGCCAAGCTCGATCCGGGACTTGAATGCCCGCGCCTCGTCAAAACATGGCGGCTCTGGATTCCAGAAACATGGGTCGGGATGCGGCTCTCTGTGCAAGAACGGCAATCATGATTGATCGCCGCGAACTCATGCAGCTTGCCGAGAATCTTGGCCTTCAGCCGCAGGTCGTCGAAAAAGACTATGTACTTGGCTGGCTTCTCGCGGGTATCCGCGCCAATGCTGATCTTGCAGAACATTGGGTATTCAAGGGCGGTACATGCCTCAAGAAGTGCTATTTTGAGACATATCGCTTTTCGGAAGACCTTGACTATACCGTCACCGATGAAGCCCACCTCGACCAAGCGCTTCTGATCAAAGCGTTCACCGATATCTCGGCCTGGATATATGAAGAGTCCGGTATTGAAATCCCAGCCGACCGCCTGCGGTTTGACGTGTTCCGCAATAAGCGCAACCGATTGGCAGCGGAAGGACGGGTATATTATCGTGGTCCGATCGCGCCGAGAGGTGATCTCCCGCGTATCAAGTTCGATCTGACGACGGACGAACTCCTGGCATTGCCACCGGTCGAGCGTCCGGTCGTTCATCCTTATTCCGACGCGCCCGAGGGCGGGATAACTGCCCGCTGCTATGCGTATGAAGAAGTTTTTGGCGAAAAGGTTCGGGCCCTCGGCGAACGCGCCCGTCCGCGCGATCTCTACGACGTTATCAACTTATTCCGGCACGACGATTTTCAGCCGCAACCAGGCGCTATCCTTGATGTCCTGAAACGTAAGTGCGACCACAAGGGCATCCAGATTCCTACCCTGGATAGCATCACCGCGTTCTACGAAGAATTATCCGGTGACTGGCAGATGATGCTCGCGCATCAATTGCCAGCGCTACCGCCACTTGAATCATTCTGGAATGCCTTGCCGGAATTCTTTGCATGGCTGGCTGGCGGTGTGCGCCCGGCCATGCCGCAAGCCTACCCGCTCGCCGCAGGGGACGAAATTATACGCCAGCCGCTCGGCACACTCTCTGGCCCCGGCATGGTCTCGTCCGCTCTGGAGATCATCCGGTTTGCCGCCGCAAACCGTCTCACGGTTGAAATCGATTATGTGAAGGAAAATGGCGAACGTACAACGCGAGAGATTGAAGCCTATTCGCTCCGCAGAACCAGGGCTGGTGCTATCGTGCTGCACGGCTTCGACATAAACAGGAATGACCATCGGAGCTACCGGACAGACCGCATTCGCGGCGCGCGCGCTACCGGGCGCACGTTCATTCCGAAATATGCCGTTGAACTGACGCCGGGTGGAATTCAGGCAATCCCACCGACAGCGCGCACTGCATCGGCAACAGGGTTTGGTGGCGTCGGCGGAGCGCGGCGGACATCGGCAACGCGAGCTTCGCAGAGTTTTGGCCCCACTTACGTTTACCAATGTCCGGTGTGTTCGAAGAAATTCACCCGTCATAGCCAGGACGGCACTCTCAGGGCTCACAAGGCTCCTGGAGGGTGGGCTTGCTCTGGCCGTACGGGCTATCTTCTCGAAATCCGATGAAGGGCCAATTCGCGACAGAAGCAAATAAGCCTACACAATACCTACACAAGCAATTATGGGCTATTTTATGAAAGAAAAATCATATACTTACAGCTTCAACGGTTCCCCCGTGGGGACGCCAATTTCCTGAGCATTGCCAATCAACATGATGGTTGCACTCCTCCCAAAAGGGGTGCGAACCTGCGGCCGCTCTCCGCCAAGCGGACCTGTTCCGGCTTGCAGCTGATCCTTGAACCGGCCTTGCGCGGCACGTTCAGCAGGCCACATTGCCTCGGGAGTTAATGATGAAAATTGCCACCGCGACCGGTGTTGTCCCTGAGCTTGGTCCATTGACCAAGCTCGTGAACGCCTTCACCGACAAGCAGGGCGAAATCGTCGCGGCGGGAATTTCCTCCCCGCTGGACTGGGAGCCATTGACCGCGTTTCTCGAGGCGGATCAGTTCAAACGTGTCGGCGCCTATCTTGAGGTGTTCGACTGGCCCCAATATCGAGAGTTCCTCACGAGCTGGGCGGCCGGCGGCACGCGGTTCGAGTTTACGATCTTCCACATGACCGAAGTGGGGAATGCGGTGTTCCAGGAAATCGAGGAACGGCATCATCGCGGTGCCGAGTTCATCCGCAAGAACGTGATCGCGGTCTATCGCTTCAATGACCGCAAGAAGCTCATACATCTCGACATCTACGAGCAGGCCCAAGATAGCGGCCGCTGGATTAAGGAGGCCGCGCAGACGGCGGTCGCAGCGGCACCGACCACTTAAGGGTGTCACGGCTTAGGGCACGAGGCCGAGATCTGATTGACCTGTTCCCGCTTTCATCCTCTGCGGGACATCAACCCCATCAATCACCGATAGCGCAGCCTCGGCCGCCTTCGCGGTTGCGCCATAAATATGTGGCATTGACGTTACTGGATATCCGCGCGGCCGCTGTGTCAATTGGGCGACACCGGACGACCTTGGGCGTTTAACCGCCTACTTCACGCTTTACAAACTGTCGCCGCCCAGTTACGAAACTACAAGGTTTCAAAAAAAGCCTACGGAACCAGGGAGGGACCGTGCATACGACGCATCAGCCGTGTGCTCGCGAAAGGCGGAGCGTAGATCCGCACCGTTTCACCAATATCGTCGAGCGAACCCGGCGGCCGGCCAATCCTGAGCTAAGGCAATAGAGTCGACGTACGGCAACGACATGCGGGTTCGCGCTTCGCCCGCGCCGCCGCCAATGTGGAAAACACAGTGTCGGCGCGCAGCACCTTCGGAACTCAAGACCACAACTCGGCGCAAGTTACAGCTTGGCGCAAAACATGGGGGAGAAAGAAAGTGACGAACACCACGTTCAAGATAACAACATTTTCGCTGCTGACGTCCGCGTCGGTGATTGGGTTGCTGGCAACATCGCCGGCAGTCGCGCAAACCGCGCCCCAAGTCGAGGAGATTGTGGTCACCGCCCAGCGGCGGTCTGAGGCCCTGCAAAATGTGCCGATTTCAATCACGGTCGCTTCCGGCAAACAGCTTGAGACAGCCGGCATTACGCGGATGGATGAGATCGGTGTGATCACGCCCGGCGTGCAGATCAGCCGCGTCGGCATTTTCACCCAGCCTTCGATCCGCGGCATAACCTCGCAGCTGGCCGGGACGCAGTACGAGAACAACATCCCGGTGTATGTGGACGGCTACTACATCCCGTCGGGACGCGCCCTCGATATGGACCTCGTCAACATCAGTCAGATCGAAGTGCTGAAAGGCCCTCAGGGGACCCTGTTCGGCCGGAACGCCACGGGCGGCGCGATTATGATCCAGACTCTGGACCCGTCGCTGACGACGCGCTCGGGGAAACTGAGCGCCAGCTATAGCCGCTTCCACGACAAGCAGTTCCAGGGCTACTTCTCGACGCCGTTCACGGACAGCTTCGCCATGAACATCGCCGCCGATTACCGGAAGAGTGATGACTACATCAAGGATATCTCCGGCTTCAACACGGCGGAACTCAACAACTACTCCTTCAGCACAAAGCTGCTGTTCCAGCCGCTCGACGATCTCACGCTCTCGGCAAAGCTTGAGACGATGCGGAACACCGATGGCCGCGCCCTGGCGTTTACCATGGAAGGCCATAATCTTGCGGCCCTAGTTAAGCGCGCGACCTTCACGACCGCCGACAATCAGACCTCGGACACGATTCCGGTGCATGACGTCACGTATCAGCACACGGCTTCGGGAAAGATCGAGTATAATTTGGGCGGGGCCAAGCTCGCCTCGCTCACCAGTTGGCAATTGGAGCGGTCCCAAAACGCGTACGATCTCGACGGCACGCCTGTACTTTACGCTCAGTTGATCAACCGAGATCGGTTCAAGACGGTATCGGAAGATTTGAACCTTACGTCCACGACCAAGGGACCAGTTCAATATGTGGCCGGCTTCTATTACTTCACGTCGCAAGCCGACACCCCCTTCTACACCTTGCTTTTCGGCACGCCGAACTTCAACCAGCAACAGGGCTCGTTTCAGAATACCAAGGCCTATGCGGGTTATGGCGATGTAACCTGGCAAGTGATGGAGAAACTCTTCCTCACCGGCGGCCTCCGCTATGGCCATGAGACGCGCAAACTACACGTCGTGTCCGGTGCCAACGCCTTACTGTTCGATGGCAGCGTGCATTACAACAGCGCAACACCCCGCGCCGTGATCCGCTATCAGGTCGACGAAAACAGCAACATCTATGCCTCGTATAGCAGAGGATTCAGAAGCGGCTTGATCTCCACGGCGGCGCCCGCCTTCAATTACGTCGCCCCGGAAACCGTCAACGCCTATGAAATCGGGTACAAGACGGCCCAGGAGCACTTCACGTTCAATACGGCAACCTACTTCTATGATTACAAGAATCTTCAGGTGTCTTCGACGCAGATCCTCAATAATATCAACACGACGGTTACCACCAACGCCGCCGCGGCCAGGATCTACGGCGTCGAGGCGCAGATCAACGCCAGGGTCACTGAAGATTTCAATGTCAACGCCGGCGGCGCCTATACGCATGCCAGGTACACGCATTTTCCCAACGCGAGCGTGAGCGCGCTGAACGCTTTCGGGCTGAACTCGCCCAGCTGCCCGGACACATTGCACCCGTGCACCCAGGACTGGAGCGGGCAACAGATCGCCCGGGCTCCGGACTGGACGTTCGATGTGGGTGCCGACTACACGACGAGGACCAGCATCGGAAAACTCGTGTTCGCCGGAAACCTCGCCTACACAAGTTCCTATGTCACGGTCAAAGGCGACCTGCTGAACGGCAAGTTCCGCTATGGTGACGGCGCTTACGCCTTGCTCAATCTGCGCGCCTCGTGGAGCCCGCCGGACAACGATCATTTGACGCTCACTGTCGGCGGCACCAACGTCACCAACACGCGCTACTACTTCTACCGTTCCGGCAACGCCACGGGCGATTACCATGTCCTGGGGCAGCCGGCGACCTGGAGCCTCCGCGCCGACTACAGCTTCTAAGCTTCAATCTTCTCGATCAGAGGGCGCCAAAAAGGCGTCTATGGGCAGGGCCGCCGGGCAACCGGCGGCCCTCGTCTATTCCGGGCTACCTTGCCGTGACGGCGCGGCATAGGCTTGCATCTCAGCCCCGTCCCCGCTAATAACCGGCGGTCGACGTGTGCCAAGTGGCGGTGGCTCAATGCCCTGACGCTGCCCGCGCTCGGCGCAACCACCCCGCGCCCCATGAGTTCACACTTCTGTTACATGTGGGACGCCAATCATTACGATAGGTTAGAGCCCGAAGGCGGACGGTTTCCGCTCACGCAGGACAGATGTACGGCAGAGACGTTCTGCCCGGCAGGGAGCTTTGCGCTGCCGATAACGAACACATGGAGCTTCAGAATAGATGGCTAAGAACGAAATGGACTTCAACGAACGGCTTCAAACTGCGGCCAAGGCGAGACAAGCCATGCTTGCGAAAGCGGCCGCGATCTCCCCAAAGAACTCCCCCGATTATGCGCAGCGGCAGGCCGAGCGGCTCGCGGTGAGCGTTGCCCGCGAAAAGCGCAAAGCCGAAGCCGCCGCGCGCAAGCTCGCGGAAGCGGCGCGGATCGCCGAGGAAAAGGCCGCGGCAGAGCGGGCCGCACAGCTTGCGGCGGAAGCCGAGAGGCTGGCGAAGGAAGAGGAACTCAATCGCGCGGCCAACGAGGCCCGCGAGCTCAAGGCTAGGCAAAAGGCCAACCGCGACGCCAAATACGCCGCCCGGCAAGCCCGTCGTGAGAGCCGCAGCGCCGCGCAAAAAGCGGCCCGCGGGTAACACGTGGATAGGGGTGGTCTGCGTGCCGTCAGATAAAGGCGAGCACGCGACAGCCCCAACGCGCGTATCGAACTGGACCGCCGCGATTGCATGTCGTCATGCAAAAGACAATTTCCAGATCAGCGCTTTCAAACATCGAAAAGCGCCGGATCGGCGTCACTACTGGACGATCATCTCTTTGAATAACACGTCCTTGACCTGAACGGGTCGAACGGCCGCGTTGATGCGTGCCAGCAGTTCCTCGCGCAGCCGGTACGCCCCGGCCGCCCCCCGAAGATCATCGAGCTTGAGCCCCCGAAGATAAACTTGGAAATCATCGACGATCCGAGGAACCACGCTCTCGACTCTGGCGATGTCGGTCTCGGAGGCGAGCTCCACCGTAACCGTAAGCTTCAGGAAGTTCTTTTGCCGCGAGGTGGTATCAATATTCACCAGCATGGCCGGGAGATCGTAGAACACAACGCTGGGAACCTGATCCTCGGCCCCACCCTTCGCGGCGGCGCCGGGTTCCCCGGCTTTGTGCTTTTTACCGGCGTCCGCGCCTTCTTTTCCGTCCCCTTTGGCGCCCGTCGCGTCGTCCGCCGGCGGCGAGGCGTCCGCGGTCGTCGCGTCTGCGGCCTTTTTTCCGGTGATGAGTGCCAGGAGTGGGTCGGCCATGCCCGTGAAGTAGGCCGTCAACCCGCCGCCAAGGACCAGCACGAGGGGTATGCCCACAAGCAACAGAAGACGCTTGCGATTGCCGCCGCTTGGACTTTCGCCTTCCGACTCAGTGTCGTCTTCAAAGTCTTCTTCTGGTTCTTGCGCCATTGCAGTTTATTGACCTCGCAGCTTTTTGTCCTGGTCCGACGCCTACCGGAATAAATCAGAGGCGACATCACGGCCTCTCGCCTTGGGGCCTGCTCCTAGTGGTCCGATTCTAACATTCGCATCCCGGTTCGACGAACTGTTTTGCGAATGTTAGAATCGGACCACTAGCAATATTTAGGTTCTAGTGGAGCTTTGGATTTGACATTCGCTTTGCAGTCACATGGCTAGCTGGGTAGCGAATGTCAAATCCGCTCCACTAGAGCAACGTTTGCCGCATACGTGCAGGTGGCTTGATCATAGCATGAGAGTTTAAATGATTCATGAAAAGCCCTTGTTTTGCACGGCCTTCGTTAACATGGCATCGAAGGCGTCCTTAATCCTGGTGATGTAGGGTTCCTTGTAGGCGAAAATACCGGTTTCACCGTGAACCAGCATGGTCGCGTTGACCTCGAACACGACCAGGTCGCCGTTGCGATCAAGCGAACAATCGATTCCGAAATAATCGAGTCCGATCGCGCTTTGGATTTGACGCAATGATTCGAAATGATCCGCGCTGAACACGACCGCCGGGTCCCTGACGAAGGCCTCTTCCTCCTCGCGCATCCACGCCTGGTTCGCCATGTCGGTACGGTAGTGATGCACTTTCCACCGGTCGCCGATGGCCAGGTGGTACGGGAGAATTTGCCCGTCGACGAAAATGAACCTGTACTTCCGGAAATACCCGTCCGCCGATTCATAGGGTATGTATTCGATCAGGTAATAGTCGGCGCCGGGTTGACGTGCGACAAGTTCGGCGACGGCCTCGGGTGCGGCGACCAGACCGAATTCATCTCCGCCGTGAGTACCACAGGTACGCAGCAACAGCGGGAACGAGAATTCGGCAAGGGTCGCAGGCCATGCCGCCGCCATAAGTGCGGCACCGGGGCATCGAATCGTCTTGGGGACACGGCAGCGCGGCATGCCGGAAAGACGCTGGGATATCTGTTCCCGGCTCGTGCCGAGAATTTTACGCGGGTGGTTGATCACCGGGCGTTCCAGGTTGTCAATGAGGTGAATCGCCTGGGGAAGAATTCTGTGACTTATATCCTCCTCGGCGATCTGGTTGACCACGACATCGCCGCTGCTCCGCAATACGTCCAGGTCATACGCGGAATCCGGGAACAACGTGTAAAAATAGCTGTCGTAGCCGGCGCCGCCGGCAAGATAATCGACCGGCGTATTGGCGATATCGGGCGTATTTATGAACAGCACCGAGAAGTCGGGATGGGGCTTGGTCGCGGCCCGCTTATCCAAAGGCCGGTATCGATAGGCCTGATGAAAGGCCTCATAGGCCTTATCAACCTGATCACCCGATTGCAGATAAATATTACCGAGCGCTACATAAATTTCCGCGTTACGCGGCTGCAAGGTCAAAGCCTGGTGATAGGCCACCGTAGCTTCATCAATTTGCCCGCAATTACGCAGTGCGTTGCCCATATTGAGGTGATGATCGGCAACGTCGGGCGCAATCGCAATGGCGCGCGTGCTTGCCTCGACGGCCTCGGCGGGTCGTCCCATTTCCACCAACACAACACTCAGCTTGTTGAACGCGTCCGCATAGTCGGTGCGTAGCTCAAGAGCCTGGCGATATACGGACACGGCCTCGGTCCGTTTCGCCTGTTTAGCGAGCGCATTGGCAAGATTGTAATAAGCCTCCGGCGAGTTACCGCATGCAGCGGCGGCACGGAAAGCATCCAGCGCGTCTTCTCCAGCGTCCCTCGCCATCACCCGGCAGCCACGATCGATGTATGCCTTGGTATGGTCGGTTTGCGCGATGACAATGTCGGGGCAACGTTCAGCAGCGATTCCCTCGTCTCGGTCATCACGGACGGCACGGTTTCAACAGGCGCGTATGCCACTCTACTCATCGAGCAGAGCATAACAGAATGCGCCAAACGAAGGAAATGAATGTCGGCGAGGTCCGAAGCCCAGCGGGAAAGCGTGCGCAACGAAAACCTGGGAAATATTTCTCCAACTCGATGATGGCATCCCGATTGGTTCATACGCGATACTGATCGACCCCATCCGCCGGGTCAGGCCGAGCAACTCATCTGAGCTGTATTTGAAACCATACGCGCCAGCATCCACCGAACCCATTGACAGGGATCAAAGGCGGAATTGATGCCGACCGGCCAACCGCCGGGGCTTTTATCATCAGGCGCGGTTTGACCGGCATCAATGTATCGACTTTCCGATTCCGGCTATTTTTCGTCGCAGCGTGGTAACGAAAGGGCCTTTCGCATGCGCAGAAGTGAACAGTTGAAAAGCGCCAGTGGCTGGCGTGCGGGTGTGACGGGTGCAATCTTTGCGCTCGTGATCACCGCCTCCGGCCAATCGCACGCCGACACCGCCATGCGGGATATTGAACTCTCGGATGTCCGGACCCGCGCGACGCCAAAGGATGCAAGCACTGCCGCGTCTTATATGACAATCACCAACCATGGCCTGCAGGGTGACCGGCTGGTGGCGATCTTTACGCCAATCGCGGAAACGGTACGCATCGAGAAGACCGTGTGGCGCGGTCTGACGATGCGCATGGATGCCGTGCGGGAAGTCGACATCCCCGCAGGAGGACAGGTGATTTTCCGCCCGGGGCACTACCAGCTGACGCTCGTCAATATCACGCACCAGCTGCGTCCGAATACCACGGTGCCGATGGAACTTCGCTTTGAGAAGGCAGGACGCATCGAAGTCACGTCAAAAGTCGTGAACAAATTGCTGGGCAATTGAGTCCGCGCACCCGGCGTTCGGCGCAGCCCCTCGCGATCGCCTTATTCGCGCCAAACACAGTGGTTCCCGCCGCAGATGTCGTAAAACAACCGGCCATGCCTTGAGCAGTCCGGCGAATCTGCTGTATTGGGTACGGAGCGCTGCGGATGCTCCGTCTCGACAATGCCTATGGGGTCTCCCCCATATCGCCGTCGCCGCCGGGGTTGAACGAAAGGGGAATAACGATGCTATCGACCCGTTTCACCAAGGAATTCGGGGTCAAGCACCCCATCACCTGCGGCGGCATGACCCGTGTCGGCAAGGCCGAGTTGATTGCGGCGGTGGCCAATACCGGGGCCCTCGGTTTCCTGACGGCATTGACGCAGCCGACGCCCGAGGATTTGGTCAAGGAGATCGCCCGCTGCCGCACCATGACCGATCAGAAATTCGGCGTGAACCTCACCATCCTGCCGACGATCAAACCCGTGCCCTATGACGAGTACCGCCAAGCGGTGATCGAAAGCGGCATTAAGGTCGTCGAGACGGCAGGCAATAATCCCGCGCCTCATCTTCCGGCGTTCAAGGCGGCCGGCGTGAAGGTGATCCACAAGTGCGTGACCGTGCGTCATGCCCTAAAAGCGGAAGCCCTGGGTGTCGACGCCGTGTCTATCGATGGGCTTGAATGTGCCGGTCACCCCGGCGAGGACGATGTTGGCGGTCTGATTCTGTTCGCCGCCGCCGCGGACAAGATCAAGATCCCGCTGATCGCCTCCGGCGGCATTGCCGACGCGCGCGGGCTTGTGGCCGCGCTGGCCCTTGGCTGCGATGGTGTCAACATGGGAACGCGTTTCATGGCAACAGTTGAAGCCCCCATTCACGTCAATGTGAAAAGGGCAATCGTCGCAAACGACGAGCGGGCGACCAACCTGATTCTCCGCACCCTTCACAATACTGCCCGCGTGGCGAAAAATGCCATTTCCGATCGCGTGGTGGAGATCGAGCGCGCGGGCGGCGCGAAATTCGAGGACGTCAAGGATCTGGTCGCCGGAACGCGTGGCGCCGTGGTCCTGGATGAGGGCGATCTGGACTACGGCATATGGTCGGCCGGGCAAACCCAGGGCTTGATCCATGACATTCCGACCTGTGCCGATCTCATGAAACAGATGATCGGTGAGGCGCAGAAAATCATCGCCAGCCGGCTCGCCGGAATGATTGCCGCCTGAGCGAGAACGGATGCCGATGTCGCATTACCACAGCCCGCGTTACGCCAAGGCTGCCTGCACCGCGGCGAGCTGATCCGCGGTCATGCTGTCGAGCTGCGCCTGTGTGAAGGCATTGATCTGCGTGGGCACCAAGGAATCGATTTGCGCGGTCGTCAGCACGTCGATTTCGGATGTGGTGAGGCCGGCGACTTGGGTTGTGGTCAGACCGGAAAGCTGTGTAGCGGTCAGAGCCATCGTTTCGGTGGCGGTCAGATTCTGAATTTGGGTGGTGGTGAGTGCGCCGATTTGTGCCGCCGTCAGCGCGCCGAACTGGGTCGGCGTGAGCGCCGCCAATTGACTGATCGTCAGATTTGGCACCTGGCTGGCGGACAAGGCTGCGATCTGTGTCGCTGAAAGTGCGCCGATCTGGCCTGTGGTCAAGGCGCGAAGCTGCGGTCGCGCCAAGGCGCCAAGTTGCGTCGTCGTCAACGACATCAGCTCCGTGGAGGTGAGGGCCGCGATCTGCGTCGGGGTGAGAGCTCCCATTTGCGTGGACGTCAACCCGCCCATCTGCGTCACGGTCATGCCCGCCAGTTGGGATGCCGTCAGACCGTCGACGGCGGTGGCGGCAATCGATCCCACCTGCCCGGACGTCAATACGGCAAGCTGGGCCGCCGTCAGCGTTCCGATCTGCGTATCGGTGAGGCCGCTGAGTCCCGAGGCCGACAATGCCGCAACCTGCGTTGTCGACAGGGTCGCAAGCTGCGTTGCCGTGAGAGCGCCCGCGCCGGTTGCCGACAGCCCGTTGATTTGACTGGGGGTCAGGAGCGCGATTTCAGCAGGAGTCAATCCACTGATCCCGGTGGCGGACAGCGCGCCGATTTGTACCGGCGCGAGCGCCGCGAGCTGGGTGGTGGCCAAGGCGGCGCTTTGCACGTCCGTCAGTCCGGCGATGCCGGTGGTGGACAGTGCCGCGATTTGCGTGGCCGTCAGGACCGCAAGCTGGGGTAATGAAAGCGCCGACAGATTGCCCGAGGTCAAAAGATTGATGGTCGCGGTGGGCAAGGCCGCGATTTGCGTCACGGTCAACGCGCCGATCTCGGTCGCCGTAAGGGCCTGCATATGGGCCTGGGTCAGTCCGCCAAGCTGCGCGACGGTGAGACTCGCGATCTGCGTCGGCGAGAGGCTGGCAATACCTGTGGTCGAGAACGCACCGATCTGGGCCGGCGTCAATGCGGCGAATTGAGTCGTGCTCAGGTTCGGTACTTCTGTTGCGGTCAGACCGGAGACGCCGTTGGCCGACAGCGCGGCGACTTGCGTGGACGTAAGCGCCGCGAGTTGATCGACGCTCAGGGCGCCAACCTCCGTAGCGCCAAGACCCTTGATCTGCGTCGTGGTCAAGGCCGCGACCTGGGTCGTTTTCAACGCGCCGATCGCCGTCGTGGACAGAGCGGAAATTTGTGCTGACGTCAATGCGGCAAGCTGCGTCGCCGCCAAGTTGGTTGCCTCGGTGGCCGTCAAGCCACCAATGCCCGCGCCGGAGAGCGCGGCGATCTGGGTCGTTGTCAGTGAACCCAACTGCGCATTTGTCAGCGATGAAACCTGGGTCGCGGACAGGCCGGAAATCTGCGCCGCCGAAAGCGAACCGAGTTGCGATGCCGTGAGTGCGCTGAATTGCGCGGCGGATAGCGTACCCACTTCGGATGGGGTCAGGCCCGCGAACTGAGTCGCCGTCAAGGTCGCGATCTGCGCCGCCGTCAACGCGCCAATCCCTGTTGTGGAGAGCGCGCCGATTTGCGTCGCCGTAAGAGCGTTGATTTGCGTCGCGCTCAGGGCCGGGATTTGATCGCTTCGCAAACCCGCAATCGCGTTTGTGGACAAAGCACCCATCTGAGTCGCCGCCAATGCCGCCATCTGCGTGGTGGACAGAGCCCCCACTTCGGCGGCCGACAGGCCCTTAATCTGCGTCGTGGTCAGCACCGCGAGTTCAGTTGCCGTCAAACCGCCGACCGCCGTCGTGGATAAAAATCCAATTTGAGCGGGAGACAGAGCGTTGATCTGGGTCGTGGCGAAAGTCCCAATCTGCGCGGGCGTGAGGCCAGTGATCCCGGCGACCGACAGGGCGGCGATTTGGGTGGCGGCCAGAGCATCGATCTGAGTGTTGCTCAGCGTCGCAATGACGCTGGCGTTTAGGCTGCCGATTTGCGTTGTGGTCATGGACGCCATTTGAGGGCCGGTCAGGGCGCCCAGTTGCGCGGCGGTCAGCGACGTCAACTCACTGGCCGTTAGGCCCTTGATTTGAGTGGCGGTCAAAGCCGCGACCTGAGTCGGCGCGAGGCCGGAGAGGCCCGTTGTGGACAACGCTCCGATCTGATTGGCCGTGAGGGCGCCGAGTTGGACATCGGACAGAGCGGTGATCTGCGGCGGCGTCAGACCGCCAATTCCGATCGAAGACAGAGCCGCAACCTGTATCGGCGCAAACGCGGCCAGTTGTGTCGCGTTCAAGGCACCAACCTCGGTGGAGGTCAGGCTGTTGATCTGAGTCGCGTTCAGAACCGCGATTTCAGTTACGGTCAGTCCGGCGATACCCGTGGTGGACAAGGCGGCGATCTGTGTCGTGGTCAGGGCGTTGATCTGCCCGGAGGTGAGGGCGGAAACTTGGACGGCGCTCAGGCTGCCGATCCCCGCCACGGATAAGGCAGCCACCTGGGTCGTCGTCAGTGCGGGAATTTGATCCGTCGTCAACCCGTCGATGCCCGTGATCGACAGGGCGCCGAACTGTGTCGCCGTAAGCGCCGCCAGCTGCGTGCTTGCCATGGCCGAAACCTGATCGCCGGTGAGGCCGGCGATGCCGGCGGCGGACAGGGCCGCAATCTGCGTCGTTGCCAGAACCCCGAACTGAGTCCCGGTCAGCGCCTCAACGGCGGTGGCGGTAAGGCCCCTGATCTGTGTGGTGGTCAACGTCGGAAGTTGCGTCGTCGTGAGGCTGTCGATACCGGTGGCAGAAAAGGCGCCGATCTGCGCCGCGGTCAGTGCGGCAAGTTGAGTGCCGGTCAAAGCCGAAACCTGATTCGACGCCAGCCCGGCGACTCCGCTATTGGACAGTGCCGCGATTTGCGTGGCGGTCAGAGCACCAAATTGGTCGCCGGTCAGCGCCTGTATTTCGGTACCGGCAAGACCTCTGATCTGATTCGGCGTAAGCGCCGCAATTTGCGTCACGGTCAGCGCGTTCAACTGCTCGGTGGTAAGAACCGAGAACTCGGAAGCCGTTAAGCCGGTGACCTGGGCGGCGGTCAGGGCCATGATTTGCGTATCGCTGAGACCGCCGACGCCGGTGGCGGACAACGCACCGATCTGCGTTGAGGTCAAGGCCGCGAGCTGGCCATTGGTCAGCGCCGAAATCTGCACATCGCTCAGATTGTTGATCTGAACCGTGGTCAACGCCGCGACCTGGGTTGAGGTCAGCGCAGCCATCTGCGTGGCAAGCAGCGATTGGATCTCGGACGTGTTCAGGCTTCCAACCTGACTCGTTGTGAGGGCCGCAACCTGTGTCTGAGTGACGGCATTCAACTGCGTCGTCGTCAAAGCCACCAGCTCGGACGCCGTCAGACCGTTCATCTGGGTGACGGTCAAAGCCGCGATCTGCGCCGTCGTCAAGCCGCCGAGGCCCGGCAGGGACAGCGCACCGATCTGACCCGATGTCAGGGCCGCGAGCTGGCCGCCGGTTAAAGCCGCGATCTGACTGCCGGTCAGGCCGTTGATCTGTGCCACCGTCAGAGCCGTTATCTGCGTCGCCGTCAACGCATTCAGCTGGGTCGTGTTCATGGCCGCCAGTTCCGCGGCCGTTAGACCTCGCACTTGAGGCGTGCTCAGCGCCGCGACTTGACCGGCGGTCAGCCCGGTGACCTGCGTCGCGGTCAACGAACCGATTTGCGTGGCGTTCAACGCCGCGAGTTGATTGGACGTCAGCGCCCCGATATCCGTCGCCGACAGACCGCCCAGCCCGCTTGAGGAAAGCGCCGCCATCTGCGTTGCCGTGATGGCGCCAATCTGATCGCCGTTCAAGGCTCCAATCATGGTCCCGCTCAAGGCGGCGATCTGCGTCGTCGTGAGCGTCGGTATTTGTGTCGCGTTCAGACCGCTGATCCCGGTCGTGGTCAGAACGCCGATCTGTATGGCCGTTAGCGTTCCCAGCTGAGACGTCGTCAGGGCCCCCACTTGAGTCGCCGTCAGGCCTTTGATTTGCGTGGGCGTGAGAGCGACGATCTGTGCCGTCGTGAGAGTGCCGACCTGTGTCACGCTCAGCGTTCCCACTTCCGTCGCCGTCAGGCTCTTGATTTGGGTCGCGGATAGGGCTGCAATCTGCGTCGTATTGAGGGCGTTCAATTGCGCCGGGGTCAAAGCCGCAACCTCGACGGCGCTAAGACCTTTGATCTGGGTCGTTGTCAGTAGCGCAATCTGATCGGCGGACAGGCTTTGGATTTGCTGCGCGGAAAGCATGCCAATCTGCGTCGACGTCATTGCGCCAAGCTGATCGTTGCTGAGTGCCGATATGCCGGTCGTAGTCAGTCCGCGAATTCCGGTCGTGGACACCACGGCGAGCTGTGCCGGCGACAGCGCGGCGAATTGAGTTGTGCTCAGGGTTCGGATGGCGGTGGCGTTAAGTCCCGCGAGCTGGCTGTTATTGAGAATGCCGATTTCGTCGGTCGTTAAGCCGGCGATTTGGGTGGCGCTGAGCAGCCCGATTTGAAAGGCCGTCAGAACGCCGATCTGAGTTGCGGTAAGGCTGCCGATCTGGCTTGCCGTCAAGCCCTTGATCTGGGTGGCGGCGAACGCGCCGATCTGTCCGGTGGTCAGCGCCCCGAGCTGTGTGGCGGTCAACGCGCCGACTTCGGCAGAGGTCAGCCCGCCAATCTGGGTGGCGTTCAGAGCGGCGATTTGATCAGGGGTTAACGCTTGTAACTGGGACACCGTCAGCGCGGCAACGTCGGCGCTTGGCAAGCTTCGAATTTGCAGCGTGGTCAAGGTTGAAAGCTGATCGGGGGTCAGGGCCTTGACCTGGGGGACGGACAATGCCGCCAATTGCGGCGTGGTCAGCACCGCGAGCTGTGCGGGAGTCAAGGCCGCGATCTCTGTGGCCACCAGGCCGCGAATCGCGGTGGTGGACAGGACGGCCATCTGAGACGGGGTCAATGCGCCAAGTTGCGCGGCCGAAAGAACCCGAAGGTCCGGTGCGGTTAGGGCTTTAACCTGAGTCGTGGTGAGGGCACCAATCTGCGTCGCCGACAGGGTGGAAATCTGCGTAGCGCTAAGGGCGCCGACCTGTGGCGCCGTCAAAGCGCCTAGCTGTCCTGCGGTCATGGCCGCGATCTGCGTAGGGGAGAGGCCCTTCACTTGGGTCGTGGACAAGGCCGCCAGTTGCGTGGGCGACAGAACGGCAAATTGCGATGGCGTCAATTCCCCCAGCTCGACGGGGGTCAGTCCTTTGATCTGCAGGGTGGTCAGGGCGGCGATCTCGTCCACCCCGATCGCTTCCACCTGCGCGCCGAGCAGCACCGAGAGTTGCCCCGGCGTGAACGCCATCTGGCTGACGCTGACCGCGCTGAGCTGCGCCGCCGTTAATCCTGGCATTTGCTTGGGCGCTAATGCGGCGAGTTGTGTGCCGCCAAGCTCTTGGATTTCCGTGATGGTGAACGCGCTGATCTGGGTCGTGGACAGGGCAGCCATGTCCGTCGCCGTCAGCCCGGCGATAGCCGACTGTGACAGATCCGCGATCTGTGTCGCGCTGAGGCCGGTAACAAAGGAAACCATAAAGGCGCTACCTTAGACAGCCGCGGCCGAGCGCAGCCTTAACCCAGCAGCACCCGGCTTGAGACTCTTCTCTAAGCAAGTTTCATGCCATAGCATCTATCGGCTTAACCTCCTGTTAATGGGGTCTTTTCAGCCCGCCCATTGGCGCCGACGATGCCGGAACCCGAGAAGCGAGAAGAATTTGCCGGGTACGGCAGAAATTCATGCCGGTGGCCGTCGGTTACAAGCGTCCGCCAGGCTCACACGTCCCGGCTGTGATTACACGGGCACCAAGGCCTGCTAACATTAATTGAATGATGGAAACCCGCGACAAGCACATGGAGACCCGGTGATGTTGAAGAAAATCGGTATTGGCATCGGCGTTATCATTCTGATCGCCGCCGGCGCTTTCTGGTACCTGTTCTCCAATCTCGATTCCCTTATCAAGGCAGGGATCGAGAAATACGGCTCGGCCGCGACCCAGGCCTCTGTAACGGTGAGCGGCGTCAAGCTTTCGCTTTCGTCGGGTGAAGGTTCGATCACGGGCCTTAACGTCGGCAACCCGAAGGGCTTTACCACTCCGAATGCGTTGGCACTGGGCGCCATCACGGTGCAACTCGATACCGGCTCGATTACCGGTAACGGCCCGATTGTCGTCAAGGAGATCGTCATCAGTCAGCCGCAGGTGACCTACGAGGTCGGCGGCGGCGGCAGCAATCTCCAGACCATACAGAAAAATACGAAAGATTTTGCTGGTGCCGGTGGTTCCACCTCAAACAGCAGCGGGTCGACACGCAAAGAGATCATCGAGAACCTCTATGTGCGTGACGGCCAGATCGGCGTCAGCGCGTCGGCCTTGGGCGGGAAAACGATCACCGTGCCGTTGCCGACCATCCACCTCACGAATATCGGCAAGGGGAACGGCGGCGCCACCCCGGCGGAGATCGCCGACCAGGTCCTTGGCGCCATCAGCAGCGAGGCGGCCAAGGTCGGCGCAAATGCCCTCGCCCAGCAGGTCGAAGGGGCCGTAGGTGGCGCACTGTCGGGGGCCGCCCAGGGTACCCAAGGCGTCGGCGGCCAGCTCAAGGGGCTGTTTGGGCAATGAGCCCGACGCTTTGTGACCCCTTATAATTTCTCGGCCCGGCTCTTCGACTTGCACTGATCATGCGCCAAGCCATAGTGCATCGGCGTCTCTACAAACTTTCTCCGAACGTCAAGGCGATGACCGAGGCGGCCATCGTGTCGCAGTCCTGAGGCACCGGACATACGTCGAGATCGCCATCAAGCAACAACACACGTTACGCTGAGACTCCCGCCAGATACAGGAACGCCATTCTACTGCCATGATCACCCCGCATTTTCGTGCGACTATAGGATCGCAGAACAGGAGAAGCCGGTGCAGCTCCATTATCTATTCCCTGGGGAACCCATGTTTGAGGAGCTCATGCACGATCACATCGCGCAATTGCTGATGGCAAGCGATGGTGTTCGCGAAAGCGACGTTCGCCAACTATTCTCGACGACGCGACGCGAGACCTACGTTAGCGCGTCCATGACCGGGCTCGGATGCCGGTCTATCAAACATACCCCCAGACACACGCCGTCGCGTTCACCTTGAACAACGGCGTATACCTATGAGCGATGCGCCGGAAGGCTTGGTCAACCGTCTACGAGATGCGGTCGCGGCCGACCCAGGCGTATGGAAGTTGCGGCGGGATTTAACGCACGCCCTCACGTCAGCCGGGCAATTCGACGAAGCCCTCGCGCTTCTTTCCCGGCTCGCCGCGGAAAGACCGGACGATCACGCCGTTCAACGCGAGCTGGTCGAGGTGTACGAGACGATAAGGCTTGCCGAAATAAAAATGCCTGTCGACACCGCCTCGGCGCCCGCTTCGGCCGACCGCGCTTTCGCGCATCTCGCTGACGCTCGCACTTGCCATACCCGTGGCGATCTGCAAGGGGCCGAGGCTAATTATATTGCCGCACTGCAACTGCAGCCCAACCTCATAAACGCATTGCAGAATCTCGGTCTTCTGCTTTTGGAATCCAGGCGGTCGGTGGAAGCCATGGAGGTTGCCCATCGCATTCTGAAAATCGCACCCGACAATGCCAGCGCATATTTTATCCTTGGCAGCGCCACCGCCAGTCTTGGCAGCAGCGAGGCGGCCATCGATTTCTATCGACAGGCGATTGCGGCCGATCCGGACATGGCGGCCGCGCATATTCAGCTTGGAATTATCATGCGCAAAACCGGCCGGTGGGATGTCGCCGTTCAATGTTTCGAACGGGCCGTCGTCCTTCGCCCTCATGATCCGGTCCCACATACGGAACTGGGCGTCGTTCTCGAACGACAAAGTCAGAAGGCACGAGCTTCGATCCATTTTGCCAGGGCTCAAGAGCTACAACCGCTTCGCATCGTGCCCGCATGCAAAGCCACGGCGGATTTTACCGTGCTTCTGCTCTGGTCACCCGGACGCGCCAACACGCCGATGCAATATCTTCTCGAACAGGCGCACTTCGAATGCCGCTTTCTCGCGCTCGTTCCAGGGGTCGCTTGCGACGTCAACCGCCTTCAAGGTGGTGAAGATGTCGTGCTCAACTTGATTTCCGACGTCGACCAGACACGCGACTTCCTGCCCACGGTCGCCGAATTTGTCGAGCGTCTCGGCAGACCCGTCTTCAATCATCCGAGGGCGATTCTCGCCACGGATCGCGAGTCCACAGCGTCTTTGCTCGGAGAGATTCCGGATATTCGGGTTCCCCGATCCACCCGTTGCGCGCGGGATGACCTCTCGCCTTCGAAAATCGGCGGTGCGCTATTCGGTCATACATTCCCGCTGCTCCTGCGGGTGGCGGGCACCCATGGCGGCGACGACTTTGAGCGTCTTAACGGAGTCGGGGAAATCGCCATGTTCCTCGCCCAGCACCCTGCGGACGAATATTACCTTGCTGAATATGTCGACTATCAATCGGCTGACGGGTACTTCCGTAAGTATCGGGTCATTTTCGTCAATGGCGAGGTCATTCCCTATCATTTGGCGATCGGCGACCAATGGAAGGTCCACCATTTCCGCACAACGATGAAAGATCATCCCTGGATGCAGGAGGAGGAGGAGGCCTTTCTCACGACGCCGGAATGCGTATTTTCACCGCAGCATTTCGCGGCACTACATAAGATTCAATCTGTCTTCGGACTGGACTTCTTTGGTGTCGACTGCGCCATCGATCGCAACGGCGATCTCCTCATTTTCGAGGCGAATGCTTCCATGCTCGTTCAGCCCGATGACTCGAAGTTTCCGCACAAGATCCCACGCAATGTCCAGGTCAAGGCGGCCTTCCAAACAATGCTCGCACGGGCGGCAGCCGACGCGCGGGCCATCTGATGCTCGCAGGGCTCTCGTGGTCTCGTTTCCGCCGGTCCACAGGGATGCGGCCGCAGATGCCGGTTGCAAAATCGTCGGGACGTTGACAGCTTAATGACCAATGGCACGCCGTCAGGGTGCACAAGAGGGCGATATCACGATGTCCCGGACGCTTGAGCGTTTGCTGCAGCGGCCAGAGCTTCAGCTGGCCGTCGGGGAAACCAGAATCGACATCAACGACGATACCGGCCCCTTCCGCGTTCCATCACCTCACCTGCTGGTCATTGGCGAGCGAATACTGGCCTCCCCCAGCGGCGCCGTCGCACTGCGCCATGGCTTGGAACTGGCATGGATGCGTGGGATCGCGCCCGACGACCCGGTTGCCTGCGGCGTTCTGTCCGCCCGCCTTGCCGGGCTCTATCTCGTCGGCGAAACCGCGGCCTTCCAGGAAAGCAGAGGGGACGCCGACCCTTATCTCATCCTGCTTCGCCGGCTGTCCGGCGACCTTCCGGAGGGAAGAGCGCTCGTCTTATTGTGGAAGATCTTGTCCGCCCATCAGCCCGGACAAAAAGCTGACCTGAATCAAACCATCTATGACCGCATCGTTTGCGCCTGGCCCATGGCCCAGCCGGCGGAGCATCTGATCGCGACCGGGGGTGATCCGCGGCTGCGCCTGGACCCCGCGACCGGCTTCAACGCCTACGGCTGTATGCCCCGCCCGCAGCCAGGCGTGGTGACGTTTTCGTCGTGCACCGCGTCTTCGCTCTCGGAGCGAGGTTATATGGCCGCCGAGGCCGCGCGGCGACGGATGCTCGCCGGTTTTCTCGGCGAGCGTTCGGGGCGCGTGTTGACCGAGGAAACGGATCGCATTCGCGCCTCCCTGTTAGGACACTACGAGGTCGCCGACCGCGCCGAGGCCGTCCTGGCGCCATCGGGGACGGACGCGACCATGCTTGCCACGGCCCTCGTCTCCACAAAACGGCCCCATGCACCGACAACGGTGGTGGTCATGGAGTTGAGCGAGACTGGGGCCGGCGTTCCCCAGGCAGCGGCGGGACGTCATTTCGCCGATGCCGCCTCCCTCGGTGAAAAGGCGATGCGAGGCGACGTCATCGAGGGATTTAACACCAACCTGCGCCTACGCACCGTTTCGCTGCGCAAAGTTGACGGCAGGCCGCATACGCCGGAGGAGATCGAAGCCGAGATCGCCCGCGCGGTGGCCGAGACAGGCCGGCACGGACGCGTCATTCTGCACGCCATCGACTTATCCAAGACCGGGATTCTCGCAC
>SCTM01000339.1 GCA_004297485.1 Rhodospirillaceae bacterium | reverse complement strand
AAAAAATTCTTTATTGAAAATGAATTACATGAATTAATGGAACTTTCTGAAAAACGGCTTTATGATTTATTGCATAGTATTTTTATAAATGAATTTTAATGAGTTGTGTAGCGCGCAGGCATAAGCTATATCCGTACGTTAGATATTGAGATTATGTAAAAGAAGCTCGAATGATCCTCGATAGTGATTAACTTAGGCCGTTCATTCGGCCTATTTTACTTGAATAAGGAAGGAATTGATGTCGCGTGAGGTAATTTTAGTGATTGGAGGCAATGTGGGGGATATATTGATGCCCTATTTTGATTCCTCGGGAGACTATACTTATTCGTTTCATTTTGATTATTTTGATTATTTAACTCCCGATAATAGCGGCATTATAGATAAAAGAACGGGTGTTGGCGCAAATGGAATTGAATTTAAACATATTGATTTAGATAAAAGTGATTTAACGGCTTACGGTTTAGTGCACCAAGACGGATTCGTATATAAGCAAGATTATGCGATGGATAATAATCTTGATGGGTACATAAAAGAATATGATAGGTATCTCTCTAACTTAAAATGCAATGATATATTAACATTTGTTAGAATACATTGTTAAGGCTAATTAATAAGAGCGTCTCAATGTGATTGATCTAGAAAAAGAACAGCAAGCCGCTGACTTAAAAGGAAGCCTTCTCTTATTCACGCGATTCTTTTATCAACATTTAACAGGTCGAGAATTCATTATCAGTAATCCACCTGGTCGCGAATCCCATCATATTACAGTCTGCAAAGCATTTACTCGATTATTTCGAGAGCAACATCATGCGTATGGATTGATTATCAATTTGCCGCCCGGATATGGTAAATCGGTGATGACGTCTATGTGGGTGGCATGGTGTTATGCTCATTACCCTGATTGCAATTTCCTTTATATTTCTTATTCTCATGAGTTGGCCGCTGCTCATACTGCGTTTATCAAGCAAATTATGTCGTCTAAAATGTATCGATATTTGTTTGATATTGAATTGAGCAGTGATACACGAGCGAAAGATCATTTCATGACGAGTGTAGGGGGTACGGTTGCAGCGTTTGGTAGCTCAGGAGCGGTTACGGGTCGCAATGCAGGCAATATAGGTCTTGATAGATTTTCAGGATGCGTGGTTATTGATGACGCTCATAAACCCAATGAAATCCATTCTGATTCAGTTCGTGAAAATGTAATCAGAAATTATAATGAAACGATCATGCAACGTCCCCGTGATAATAATGTCCCTATCGTTTTTATAGGACAACGTTTGCATGAGGAAGATTTAGCCGCTTATTTGATGAGTGGTAAAGACGTACGTACATGGGATAAGGTCATATTAAAAGGCATTGATGATGCTGGGAATGCATTATATCCTGAAGCGCAATCACTGGCTTATCTTAAAGAACTTCAAGAAAAACAACCGTTCGTATTTTCGTCACAAATTCAGCAAGAGCCTATTCCAAGCGGAGGATCCCTATTCAAACCCGAATGGTTCATCCAACTGGATTTTGAACCTAAAATCACCCAAACCTTTATTACCGCTGATACGGCTGAAACCAATAAATCCTACAATGATGCAACCGTCTTTAGTTTTTGGGGACTGTATGAAATTGAAGTCTTCGAACGGAAGACAGGTATTTATGCCCTTCACTGGTTAGATTGCCAAGAGCTTCGCATTGAGCCGAAAGATTTACGGGATGCTTTTTTAGACTTCTGGCAAGCATGTATGCGCTATCCGGTTGCGCCTCTTATGGCAGCGATTGAAAAGAAGTCTACGGGTGTGACGTTGGTATCAGTTTTGAAGGAATTAAGGGGGATTCAGGTTCGTGATATTGAGCGCAATCGCGCCTCAGGCAGCAAAACACAACGTTTTCTTGAAATACAACCTTATGTTGCGGAAAAACGAATTTCATTTACGAAAGGCGCGAGGCATATGAAGATGTGTGTGGATCATATGAGTAAGATAACGGCGAATGAGTCTCACCGCTGGGATGATATTGGAGATACATTGGCCGATTCTATAAAAATAGCATTAATTGACAAAACGATTAAATTGAACACTAAACAACATGATAGTTTATCTGTTAGTATAATGAGACCTCAACTTGAACGATTACAACTCGAGAGTGATCTCTATTATGGCCGAGAAAAATGAATACTACAGCGAAGAGAATTTAGCACGCATTAAAAAAAATATATCCACATCTTATCTTTACTTTGAAGATAACTATAAGCGTTTTCGTGATTTTCGGCGGTTTGTGTTTTGCGAGTCCGTGACCGAAGATCAACGCACCATGTTACGGCGTCTTAATCGTCCGGCGACTGAGTTTAATATTTTAGAGGCATATATTAGCCGCCTCCTCGGGGAATTCTCCAAACACGAGCCAAGTATCACTGTATCGCCCGCAGAAGATGCCCCTATACCGGTTGAAACCACCAAACTCATTGAAAACCATATTCGGCATGTGATGTATGACGCGAATAAAAATTCATTCGCCTATGAAATCTATAAGGATTTATTGTCAGGTGGATTTTCAGTTGCGAAAGTGTGGACGGATTATGCGAGTCCAATGAGCTTTGACCAAGTCATTAAATGGGAACGTGAGTTTGATCCTACTTTATGTGGGTTCGATCCTTTGGCGCGTTCTAGTCATAAAGGCGATGGTGAATACAGTTTCGCATTACGTCCTATGCTTGAAGATGATTTTAAACGAAACTTTCCTAAAATCGATATTGCGGATATGGAATTTACACGTGATATTGAAGGGTTTAACTGGACATTCATTGATTCACAAGATAGAAAAACGATTTTAATCGGTGATTATTACGAGAAGAAAAAGAAAGCCGTTAAGATTGTAAAGCTTGCGAATGGCGTCGTCATGCCACTTAAGAAATATAAGAAAATGCAGCTTTTATGGGAACAAGAACAGATTCTTGAACAAATTCCGGTGATTGTGGGTCAACCACGAATGACAACGCTTGAAACGATTTGTCATTATAAGCTTATGAACAATGAAATTTTGGATTATCAAGAAACGGATTATACATTCTTGCCTCATGTCTTTTTCGACGGTAATTCCATTCATTTAACGCGTGGTCCTACAAGCACTAACTCTTATCAAATGACACGTCCTTATGTCTATCATGCGAAAGGCATTCAAGAACTCAAGAATTTCGCAGGACAAACCATTTGCAATCACTTGCAAACATTAGTGCAACATAAATATATTGTTAAAAAAGAGGCAATCCCTCAAGAAAAAGATTACATCTCGGCCTTAACTAATCCACAACGTGCTAATACGTTAGTGGTGCAAGCGTTCATGGAGAACGATCCGAGCATCGCAATCCCCGATCCTATTGTTCCTGTTCAACAAATGAGCGCACCTCCTGAAGTCATGCAAGCATTCTCGGCAAGCGATCCTACGACTCAAGTGATTTTAGGAAGTTACGCCAGCAATCTGGGTCAAAATGATAATGATTTATCCGGGAAAGCCGTCATTGAATCGGCGTCTGTGGGCAATAGCGCAGCAATGCCTTATGTGGTGGGCTATCTTGCCGGTCTTAATCAAATGGCACGTATTCAAGTGGACTTAATGCCGAAATACATTCTTGGAAAACGCAAACTGCCGACGGTCGATAAGGCTGGCGAAAAAGATTATCAAGATGTGAATTCTCCTGGAAACCCACACCTGGATTACGGTAATCATGCCTTGAAT
>SCTM01000060.1 GCA_004297485.1 Rhodospirillaceae bacterium | reverse complement strand
AGCGTTTTTACACGCTTCGCTCACCCGAGTATGCCGATGATGATACACAGCCCGGAAAACCGTCCATGACCTGTCACGACATAAGCTTAAAATGATGCGGTCGTTATGGACCGCTCAGAGATGCTACAGCTGCAAGCGCCGGCACGAGCGCGGTCTCGAGCTGATCGATCAAAGCTGGCAAGGTGTCCAGTTGATCGCGCTGTAAACTTTCTTCGATTCTACGGGCGGCAGTGGCGACTGCCGATGCCTCCAGGCTCGCAGCAGCGGATTTGAGGGTATGGGCCAGTCTCTGGGCATCCTTGAGCTTTTCGCTGCGGATTGCCTCGTTTAGCTGCTGTGCCGCGCCAGAAAACTCGTCACCGAACATCAGCAGTAGCCGTTTCAGCACGACTCGATTGCCATTTAGCCTCGCGAGAGCCGCCACAAGGTCAAACGGCAAGAGTGTATCTGGGATATCGCCATCCTCTGAAGCACTATGGGGATCGGGTGAGGTTGCTGTGTTTGGCGCGAGGGTGGTTTTTTGAGTTGCGGAATCGAGCTTATGCGGCGTTATCCAACGTCCCAAGGTTGCGACCAACACAGCCGGATCGATCGGCTTGGCAACATGGTCGTTCATTCCCGCGGCCAGGTGCTTTTGCCGTTCCTCGTCCAGTGCGTGGGCCGTCAGCGCGATAATCGGCAGTTGATCCGCCGCAAGCCGTTCGCGGATCAATCGGGTGGCTTCTAAGCCGTCCATGCCCGGCATCTGCACGTCCATCAATATGGCATCATAGACAACGCCGGAGTTCAGGACCTTGGCGACCGCCTCTTCTCCACTGGCCGCCAGGTACACGTTAACGCCGGCATGGGTAAGCGTCTCAGCGCCCACTTGGCGATTGATGTCGTTATCGTCCACAAGAAGCACGCGAGCCCCGGCGGCCGCTGACTGGCCCGCACGGATTGAATCATTGCGCCGGTAGCGAATTCCGCCGCTGTTCTGACCGAGGGCAGACGAGATTGCGTCCAGCAGTGTCGAATTACTGATAGGCTTAGCGAGAATACCGGCAATCTCCAGATCCGGAATCTGCCTCGTCAAGTCATCGCGGCCGTAGGCTGTCATCATGACGATCTTTGGCATTTTCGCAGGTGGCAAGATGTCCTTGAGCTTGCGCGCGGTTTCTATGCCGTCCAGTCCGGGCATTTGCCAATCCAGTAGTATAAGGTCGAACGGAATTTCCGCCGTCGCGCGCTGGACGGATTCACAAGCCTCCAATCCGGACGAAGCCGTTCGTACGGCGACAGCCCTATAAGTCAGCATCGTCTCAAGAATTTGCCGAGATCGCGCGTTATCGTCGACAACCAGAACCCGAATCCTACCCATCGTTGCAAGTGATCGCGCCGATCGTTCCTCAGTCACCTTCGCCACGCCCAGCCAAACGGAGAATTTGAAGATACTCCCGGTGCCGGGCGTGCTCTCGACAACGATGTTGCTTTCCATCCTCGCGACAAGTTGCTGACTGATGGCAAGCCCCAAGCCCGTTCCACCAAAGCGGCGCGTGGTTGAACTGTCGGCTTGCGTGAACGGACGGAACAACGCTGATATTGTCTCCGCGCTCATGCCAATCCCCGTGTCGGCAACAGAGACATCGAGCGCGACTCTGTCGGCCTCGCGCCCCGTGACGCGGATGGAGACGACAATTTCCCCCTGTCGTGTAAACTTGACGGCGTTGCCGACCAGATTGTGGAGCACTTGGCCCAGACGGAGGGGGTCACCGACCAGGAGTTCCGGCAGTTCGGGATCGACGGAAAATACGAGCTCAATGCCCTTTTCCGCGGCTGCGAGCGCGGAAACAGTCGCGAGATCATCCAGGACCGCGCGCAGTTCGAATTCGGTATGCTCCAAATCGAGCCGGCCAGCCTCAATTTTCGAAAGGTCGAGAATGTCGTTGATGATGCCTAGCAAGGATTTCGCGGAAGCCTTGATCTTCGTCAGATAGTCGTGCTGTTTGGGAGTCAGATCAGTTCTAAGCGCAAGCTCGCTGAGCCCGATAACAGCATTCATCGGCGTGCGTATTTCATGGCTCATGCTGGCAAGAAAATTCGATTTCGCCAGGCTTGCCGCGGCCAGCTCAACGTTCTTGCGTTCCAATTCATCGACGAGAGCAGCCCGTGTTTCAGCCAACTCCTGAGCCGCACGAGCCTCGGTGGCTTCCAACTCTCTCCGCAGCATCTGGTCGCGGATGCGTCGATTCTCGTCCTCGAATTGCTTACGACGGATTTGCGCGAGAACCCGTGCGCGGAGGACCTGGAAATCGCTTGATTTAACGATGTAGTCGTCAGCACCGGCGTTTAGACCTTCGATAATCGCGTCGCGATCTTCGCGGGCCGTGAGCATGACGACAGGCGTTTCACGTATAGCAGGGGAAGACTTTACCAGCCGACAGGCCTCATGCCCACTCATGCCGGGCATCATAAGGTCTAGCAAAATACAGTCGACGGCCTGGATCGAAAGCAATTCAAGCGCTTCCTCCCCCGAACGGGCGAGAACGACATCATATCCTTCTCCGCGTAACGCCTCAGCCAGTTCCTGAAGGTAGGTCTCACTGTCATCGACTGCGAGAACCTTCTTCGGCCCGAGCAGGCTGGTCGTCCCTCGGTTATCTGCCTGTGCGCCTGCGCTGCGCAAGACGGCAGCGAGTCGCGCCAGCGCGACCGTCACGTCCTCGTCCTTCCGGACAAAGGCATCCGCGCCAGCTTCCAAGGCTTGAATTTCGGCGCCGAGACCTTCTGACGCGGTCAAAAGCAGACATGGTGTGTGACGGAGCGCAGCGTCCAGCCGAATCCGCCGCACCACTGTTGCACCATCGATGCCGGGAAGCACGCCGTCCACTATAATTGCGTCCGGTCGCACATCAGCCGCGATCCGCAGACCGTCCTCACCGGTTCCAGCGGCAAGGACCGTATAAGATGCGTCTTCCAGGACGTGCTTTAACTCCTCGCGAAACGTGAGGCTGTCGTCGATGATCAGAATTGTCTTCCCCGTCGGGGCTGCTGCCACCTGTCGGCCGCGTAGAAGTTCGCGTGCGCGCGCGACAACATAGCTCGCCTCGTAGGGCTTACCGATGTATTCGTCAGCCCCCATGGTCAAGCCGCGAATGCGATCACGTACGTCAGCTTCGGTGGACAGGAGCATAACCACCGTGCCCGCCGCAGAAGGATATTCACGGATCTCTTTGAGAATATCGATGCCGTCGCCATCCGGCAAAAGAACGTCTAAGATCACGAGCGAGAAGTTCATCCCGGCAAGCTTCGTTCTGGCTTCCTGAGCGGTCGCGCAAGCAGTGGCCAGGATTCCTGCTTCTTGTAACGTCTCAAGAAGGTCCATCCTGACCGTCAGACTGTCGTCGACAATCAGGACGTCCCCCGTCATAACGCCCTCCGCCGCGATGAAGCAACTCCAAGAGCGCCAATCGCCGGACCGATCTCCCCGATGGGCAATACGTGCATCGCCGCGCCGAGCAGCATCGCTTCGCGCGGCATCCCATAGATAACCGACGTTGCTTCGTCCTGGGCGATGGTCAATCCCCCCGCCCGGCGGATGTCGAGAAGCCCGGCGGCGCCGTCGCGCCCCATTCCCGTCAACAGACATGCAGCCGCCGCAGCGCCGTACTCTGTTGCCACTGACTCAAAGAGCACGTCGACCGAAGGGCGGCACGAGTGACGCTCAGGGTCGAGCGTGAGCCGCAGCCGTCCCCCTCGCACAACCAGATGCCGGTCGCCCGGCGCCATGACAACACGGCCCACGGCTGACGCCACTGTATCTCCGTCATTCGGGTAGACCACACGCCGGTCGGTCTGGCCGTCCAACCAATCGGCGAAAGCGGCGCCAAACGGCTCGTTGATGTGAAGCACCAGCAACACAGGCAACTGAAACTCTGGCGGCAGGGTCCGAAGGATTTCGACGATCGCGCCAGGACCTCCCGTCGAGGCGCCAATTGCTACGACTTTATGGCCACCATCCGACCCAGCCAGATGCTGAATTCTCGCTGGATGTTGTGCTACCGGCTGGCCATGCCCTGCCAATCGCGCACGGAGATGGGTAATCACGCGGATTCTCGAGACCAGCTTCACCGCTGAAACATATCTGCGTTCCCATTCGCCGTCGGCTTCCCGGCCGGTAGGTTTCTCTAAGACATCGATGGCGCCTGCCGCGAGGGCGTCATAAGTCCTGAACAACTCGCCCCGGTTGACCGACGACGACACAATCAGAATCGGGGTCGGACAGTGCGCCATAATGTATTCCGTCGCCGCCAGTCCGGTCATGATGGGCAGCATCATGTCCATGGTGATAACGTCCGGACGCAGTTCGAGACATAATTCTATCCCGCGCTTGCCGTCTTCAGCCTCGCCGACCAATTCGATCTCCGGATCTGCCGATAGAATTTCCGACAGGCGTTTCCGTACCGTCACGGAGTCTTCAACGATCAGCGCCCGGATTTTTGCCATTGGCTACCCCGTCAGAGGCCGGATCATGGCGATAAGCTTCGCCTGATCGAATTCGCTCTTGACGATATAGCCCTGTGCCCTGACATCCAGTCCGCGCTGAACGTCCTCGGGCTCGGCGCGGGACGTCACCAGGATCGCCGGAATGTCATGCAGGGCCGGATCGGAACGAATCTGTTGGATGAAAGTGAATCCGTCCATGCCCGGCATTTCGACGTCGACGAGAATGAGGGCATAGCGTTTGTGACGCGCGCGCTCGAGTCCCTCCTCTCCCGATGTGGCGAGGTCCACGTCGTAGCCCGCCGATTCAAGAATGCTTTGCTCCAACATCCTAGTTGTCAGAGAGTCGTCGACGACGAGAATCGGCCGAGCCGGTGAATTCGGTTCTAGGTCCGCGGTGAACCCGTGTGACGCTTTGGCAACGACGCCATCCGGGTCTAGCACCAACTGGGGATTGCCCTCGGCGTCAAGGGATGCACCCGCGATCATCCCATGCGCAGGAACGAATTCGGGCAAGGGCCTTACAACCACTCTCGCTGTGTCGAGCAGCCGGTCAACCCCGATTGCGGCAAGCGAGCCGCTGGCCGCGACGACGAGCGCGGACCAGGCTCGTCCCGCCGGCGACCGTGTTCCAAACAAAGCTCGGGGCAAGGAGATGAATGGAATTGCCACCTTGTCGTAGAGCAGGGACCCGCCGTCGGAGCCCCAGGAGATATCGTTCGCCATCACGCGAATGGCGGTCCGGACGGCGTCTATGGGAATCGTCACAATGTTTCCCGAAACCTCCACGACCAGCACCTCAAGCGATGCCACGGAAAGCGGGACGATAAGCTCGAAAGTCACCCCCTTGCCCGCTTGGTTGCGGATAACAACTTCGCCGCCAAGTTGTTCGATCGCTTCACGTACAACATCGAGGCCAATGCCGCGACCGGAGACCTCCGTCACCGTGTCCGATGTGCTGATCCCGCCGCGCATGAGTACGCGTAGGAGTTCTTCTGCACCGTATGACTTCGTCCTCGAGTCTAATATGCCCCGCCGGGAGGCGACGCGTTGCACAGCTTCGAGATCCACGCCGCGGCCGTCGTCGCGGCATGTGAACACAATTTGTCGGCCGCGACGCGAGACGTTCAGCGTGACGAGACCTTCGACAGTCTTTCCTGCAGCCTGTCGTTCTCCTGCAGGCTCGATTCCGTGCGCCACCGCGTTACGAAGGACTTGCACAAGCGCTCCTTGAACAAGACCAAGGACGTGTGCGTCGAGACGTATGTCGCCGCCGGTGCCCTCGAAGGCCACCTTCTTATCCAAACTACGACCGGTGTCACGGACAGTTCGTTCGAGCGATACGAAGAGCGAGTCGGCCGAGACGAGGCGCAGTTGCTCGGCCACGTCCCGCAGTTGATTCAATTCGCGATCCATCTGGTCGATGGCCAGGCCAAGATGACTTCTAACGCCATTCAGGCCTTTGCGGAGATCCTGGGCGGTTGCGTAGGCCGTCTTCTGACCGGCAAATGCCGGACTGTAACTCTCCCGCGCACCGCGCGGCGCGAGTTGGTCGAGAAGTAGGGCTGTCAGGTGCTGAGCTTGTTCCAGTTTCCGCGGTGCAAGACGCAAGCCGTTCAAGATTGTATGCGCCTCGGTTACGCCATCGAGCACCGCGTCCATTTCCGCGATATCCGCCCGCACCGTACGAATGTCCTCAGTGGGAAGCGCCGCGCTCTGGACGACCGGAGTGCCATCCGGGGCCGGTGCCAACTCGCGGATTCGTCCGTCAATCTCATCCAGGGAGTTGAGGACAGCATCCACACATTCCCGCGGAATATCTCCTGACATCTCCCGAAATGGGACAAGGACATCTTCGATGGCGTGAGCCCGGTCGGCGATATTCGGCTCCTTAACAACCCGCGCAGCGCCTTTGAGGGTATGGGCCAAGCGCAGCAATCGTTGCACTTGACCTCCGCTGTTACCATCCCTTTCAAGTTCGAGAACGACGGCGCCAAACTGGGTCAGCAGCTCGCGTGCCTCGATCCGAAAATATTTATGCGGATCTCTCGCCATACCTCATGCCGCCTCGGGCCGAATGACTCTTAGCAGATCCTTTGAAAGCGAAGCCAACTGCGAGGCCGTTTGCAGGGTTTGACTTGAGCTTGCCTCGGTCTCCTTCGAGGCCTGCGCCACATTGGCAATCGCTATATTCACCTGTTCTACGGCGGTAGCCTGCTGCTTGGTGGAGAGCTCGATTTCCCGTGCTGTCTCCGTGGTCGTGGAAACGAGCCCGGAAATCTGCTTGAATGCGGAGGCGACGTCGCCGAATTGCTTGGACCCCGCGTCGACCGCCTTCGATCCCGTCTCCGTCGCCATGACCGTCGTATTCACCGCGCTCCTGACATCGTCGATCAGCGTCCGGATTTCCTTGGTCGAACCGCCGACGCGATCGGCCAGCTTCCGAATTTCATCCGCAACCACGCTAAAACGCTTTCCTGATTCACCGGCCCCAGCGGCCTCGATTGTTGCGTTGATGGCGAGGATGTTCGTCTGTTCGGCGAGCTCAGAAACAATATCCAGCACGGAACCGATTTCCTGGGACTTCTTACCGAGTTCCAGCATGTGCGCGACGATCTGATCGACCTGCCGCCGGATTCCGGAAATTGAGTCGTGAGTCACATCGACCGTTTTGTGGCCGGCTCGTGCTGACTCGGCGGTTTGCTCGGCGACGTGCGCCACCCGCTGTGCGCTCTCGGCGATTTGCCGCGATGTCACCAGCAGTTCGCTGATAGTCGTGGTGATTTCGCTGGTTGCCGTGGACTGTTCCTTGGCGCCGGTAGCCTGTTGGGTGGCCGCGGCCTGAAGTTCCGCCGAGGAGCTTTGAACCTGGCCGACTGCGCCGCCGATAAGGTTGCCGAGCGAATTTGTGATAAACCATCCGATCGCCGCCACAGCGATGACGCCGATCGCGCTGCCCCACAAAACGAAGCTCGTAGCCAGTTGCGCACTGGCTTGTGCTTCGGCGCCTCGTTTAACAAGAAGATCGGCCTCTTCCTGATCCGCTTCGGCTATAATGGCGCGAATCCGATCCATAGCAATCTTGCCATCTCCTGCCTCCACGATTTTAAGCGCGGGGTCGAGCCCTTGTGTCTTGCGCACATCGATTGCTCGCCTCAGTTCCGCAAGCTTGGCGTCGATCACCGGCGACAGGATTGCCAGCCGGCGTTGCTGACTGGGATTGTCGGAGGTAAGTTTCTGGGCCAGCTCAAAGATTTCGCCAATATGCGCGATAGCATCCTCGTACGGCTGAAGATATGAATCGGTTCCCGTGAGCAGATAGCCGCGCTGGCCGGTTTCCGCATCTTTGAGGTAGGAGCGAAGCTCAGTAAGGGTCACCCGCACTTGAATAGTGTGGGCGACCCAGGTTTCATTGTCGATCAGGCTATTCGTGGTCCGATAGGCAATTCCCGCAATAAGCAGCAGGATAAGTCCGGCGAAACCGAAGCCCGCCGCCAGTCGCCTGCCAAAGGTCAAATTACCGAACATTACCGAGCACTCCCCTCATGAAGCAGTTTGAGACACTTGTGTTCTAATTGTCGCGATTACAGACGCGAGGTCTACGATCCCGCGGACGTCGCCGGCCGTACGTACGAATTCGCGGACATGATGTCGCATTCCCTCGCTGGCGCCTTGAGGCGCGATGGCGTCGCTCGGAATCCGCAAATGACCTTCGAATGTGTCAAACGCCAGCGCAATCGGTGCAACTGACATGGTTACCAGCCGTCGAACGGCTGAGCTGGTCGGAAACCCCAGTAGTATATGAAGATCGTAGACCGGCATGACAGTGCCGCGGAAACTCGCAATGCCGAGCAGCGCCGGGCTGGACGCGGGAACGCGCGTGACCTTCTTCTCGGAGTACACGCCGCCGATCTCGGACAATCGCAGTGCATATGCAGCCCTTCCCAGGCGGATCGCCAAAAGATTCTCTTTCAGTGCCGTGTCGATACCCGGCGGCTCCGCGAAGGTGCGGTCGAAAGCGTGCCGCAGTTCCTCCGCGCGCATCGTCGGTCGCAATGGGAGATCGTTCATGGCTGTTCACCGCAGTCGCGCAAAGCCGAGTCACAAAGGGCGAGTAGTGCCTGGCGGTTGAATCCACCCCCGAACAGGAGCAGCCGAGATGCGTCTTCGTGCTTGAGAAGAGCTTGTGCCTGCCCAAGTTCACGTCGCGCCAGAACCCGGTCGCCTGTGCGTCGGGCGAGGAGCCCGAGATGGAGCCGCGGCATGGCAAACGCCGCGTCCAGATAAATCGCTACTCGATCCTGCTCGATGGCCCCATCGCGGTCGCCCTGGCCCTCGCGGCACAGCGCGAGCACATAGTGGGCACAGGCATTCAATTCATCGATCATGAGAAGACGGCGGCATATGTCAGCGGCGGCGACGAACTCGCTGCCGTGGGCAAGAAGCATGGCTTCGAGAAGCAGGGCGTCGGGGTCCTGGCCAGCCCCTGGCGGTAGCGTGCGTATGTGGGCGAGGGCGTCGACGAAGCGCTCGTCGCGCAATAGATCGAAGGCCCCCGTTAAATCCCAGGCGGGCGCCAATGAACGCTCAGGGCGTTTTTCCGCGGTGGGCGCAGAGACCAGTGCCTCGATCCGGTCGCTGGCCTGCCGGATCGTGTCCACCCATGCATCAGCGAGAGCGGTGATGGGCGTAACGATTGGTCCTGTTCTTGGAACGACATAATCCGTCATCGACCATGGGCACTCTGGTCCATCCTTGCGCTGGTAGTAGAATGTTCCATGCGTATGGCGAAGGTGAAACTCGTCGGAAAGACCACGAAGCGTCTCAGCATGGCCTAGAAACAGGTATCCGCCCGGCATGAGCGATCGAGCTATCCTTGAGACCAGCGCACGTGCCTGTTCTGGGGCAAAATACATCATGACATTGCGGCAATAGACCGCATCATAGATCCCCGACTGCCAAAGCTCGGAATCCTCGACCGCCAGATTCCTCGCCTCGAAGGTCACGGCTGTCCGGATGGCATCGTTGAGGGTCATTCCGCGATCTACCGGGTGAAACCACCTGCGCTGGGCTTCCGGCGGCGTCTCACGCAACGCCCAGGGCGCGAAATGCGCGCGTCTGGCTTTCTCCAGTGCCACTGGATTGATATCCACCGCCCGGATCGACACATCCCAGGATGAATCAGCGATAGCTTCCTTTACGATGATAGCGAGAGTGTAAGGCTCCTCGCCGGATGCGCACGCAGCCGACAAAATGCGCAGTGCCCTGGCCGTGCC
>SCTM01000059.1 GCA_004297485.1 Rhodospirillaceae bacterium | reverse complement strand
GGACTGCCCTCGGGGGGATCGGTCGGCTATGAGCTCTTCGATACCGTCGATGCCCTGGGCACGACGAATTTCATGCAGAACGTCAACCTCGTGCGCGCGCTTGAAGGTGAACTGGCGCGCACCATCAAAGCCATCGACGGCGTCCAGAACGCCCGCGTCCACCTGGTGATGCCGGAGCGCGAAATGTTCACGCGCGATATGCAGGAACCGACTGCCAGCGTCTACATCAAGATGAAGTCGGGCCGGCTGACCGACGGCCAGGTCACGGCCGTGCAACATTTGATCGCGGCGGCTGTGCCGAAACTGAAGCCGACCAATATTTCCATCATCGACGAGCGCGGCACGTTGCTGTCGCGCTCTTATCAGGACGACCAGCAGATGCAGGTCGCCCAGCAGGATGAATCGCGCGCCAAGCTCGAGAAAAGCTTGTCACAGGCCATTATCTCCATGGTCGAAAGCTCGCTCGGACCGGGCAAAGTACGGGCCGAAGTCCGCGCGGAAATGGAGTACGACAAGGTCGTGACGGCGGAAGAAACCTACAATCCTGAGGGGCAGGTTCCGCGTTCGACCGTGACCGTCGACGAAACCAACACCCAGCAGGAAGCTGAACCCGACAACGTCTCGGTGAGCAACAACCTGCCGGACGCGAAACAGAATGCCGGCAACAACACCTCGAAGTCGCAATCCAACGAGCACCGCAGCGAAGAAACAACCAACTACGAGGTCTCGAAGAAGACCGTCAATCAGGTCCAGGAGAACGGCCACCTCAAGCGCCTTTCCGTCGCTGTGCTGGTCGATGGCACCTATACAACCGGCGCCGATGGGAAGAAGACCTATGCGCCGCTGCCGGACGACACGCTCACAAAGATCAATTCGCTGGTGAAGTCGGCCATCGGTTTTGACGGCGACCGCGGCGATCTGGTCGACGTCGTCAACATGCAGTTCACGAATTTCGACGACCTCGCCAACGGACCTGAGCCATGGAACTTCCTTGGCTTCACGAAAGAAGAAGTCATGCGCATGGCCGAGGGTCTCGGCGTCGCGGTGGTCGCCGTGCTCGTCATCCTCCTGGTCGTTCGCCCGCTTGTGACGCGTGCCTTCGAATCGATGCCGACCGAGGACGCGCTCATGTCCGGCGACAGCGTCGCCCAGTTGACCGGCCCCGGCGGTGTGCCCATGCCCATGCCGAGCGCCGGTGAGGATGAGGAAGACCTCGACGAGTTGATCGACATCGACAAGGTCGAGGGCCGGGTCAAAGCGTCCAGCTTGCGCAAGATCAGCGATATCGTCGACAAACACCCCGAAGAGGCGCTCGCGATTGTTCGCACGTGGCTGTACCAGGAAGCTTAGAGCACGTCCCGGAAAAGTGGATCCCGGCCCGGCTGCCCACGGATCGCGCGCAGCGCGCGCTCGAGGACAGGCTCCGGCCGGCATTGAAAAGAGGCGCGCCTTCGCGCACGTCGCATAGGACGTGCGTAAGGTATTAAAAGGATCGCGGCGGTAACGTCGCGGCGGAACGAATGGCACAGCGCAGCAAGAAATTCCTGTTCGAGCGATCCTTCGACGATCCGGCCAAACTCTATCTTCCCGGCGAACGTCGGCGTGCCGAAGTCGAGGCCGAAGCAGCCGGAGCGGCCGCCGCGGCCGCGGCCCGGATGCAGCTGCCAAACGCCGACCTGCCGCCTGCCGTACCGGAGATCTCCGCGGCCGATAAACTCAAGGCACAGCTCGATGCGGCGCGGGAGGAAGGCTATGTGCAGGGTCATACAGCCGCCCTTGAGGAAACTGAGACGACCCGTGAACACTACGTATCTGACGCCATCAACCTGATTGCCCAGGGCCTCGAAAAACTCACGGAACAGCAGCGCGCGGCCTACGGCCAGCTCGCGGAAGAAGCGTTGCGCATGGTCTATGCCATCGTCCGCAAGCTGTTGCCGCCGATCGTCCATCGTCATGCCGGCGAAACCATCGGCGAATTCGTCCGCGAAGTGCTTCCGCTGGCGACCTCGGAACCCCGCCTTGTGATCCGCGCCCACAGCATGATCGTCGAAGACCTCGAAGCCCGGCTTCAGGACGTAATGGCCCGATCCGGGTTCCGCGGCACCTTCAGCGTCGTGGCCGACTATGAATTACAACCCGGCGACTGCCGCATCGATTGGGATGGGGGCGGCGCCGACCGGGACGAAGTCCGCATTTGGCGCGAGATTCGCGCGGCGATCGCCTCGACCTTTGGCGACATCGACGTCGAGGCGCTCGATACGGCCGCGGCAGCCCCAGACCCCGCCGAACCCGAGAAAGCCGACTAGTGGTCCTTATGATTCTAACATTCACAAGACCGCCCACCGAACTGAGGAGCGAATGTTAGAACCACAAGGACCACGAGGAAACTATTGAATCTAGTGGAGCTTTGGATTTGTCATTCGCTTCGCGGCCCCACGGCTATCCGGGTAGCGAATGCCAAATCCCCTCCACTAGCCCCCCCGTTTAACGCGGGGTTAGGGTGTTCGTGTGATATGTTGCACTTGCAGCAATGCAAACTCGAAGGACGCCGGCGGAGACAGCCATGGCAGACGAAGACGACAACGACAATGCGGGCAAGAAAAAGGGCAAGGATGTGAGCCCTTTGGCCCTCGACGAGATCGAGGAAGACACCCGCGGCAAGAAGAGCGATCCGGCGGATGACGCCTGGGACGATCCGCCCGCCGATATTCCCGACAAACCGCGATCGGCTCAGGATCTTGAGGCGGTCTATGACATCCCTGTGCGTGTCTCGGCAGTTTTGGGAAAGTCGTCCATGCAGGTCAATGAACTGCTGAAACTCGGGCGCGGCGCCGTCGTGGAACTGGACCGCAAGGTCGGCGAAGCCATCGATATTTACGTCAATGACCGTCTCGTCGCCCGCGGCGAGGTCGTGGTCGTGGATGACCGGCTCGGCATCACCATGACGGAAATCATCAAGACGCAGCAAAAATAGGATGCGTCCCCGAATTGCGATTCCTCAACGCCGATAAGAACCGCCAATGGCTGAACATGCCGACATAGCCGCCGTCCCGCGACGCGCCCAGTTCGATGGCGCGACGGTGTTGGGTCTTGGCGGCGCCCTGGCGCTCGTGTCCGTCGCCATCGTCCTGGGCGGGGCGCCCGGCGCGTTCATCGACTTGCCGTCCATCCTTATTATTCTGGGCGGCACGTTTGCCGTGACAACGGTTTGCTTCAATTTCTCCGACGTCATTCAAACCATCGCCGTGCTCGGCTCGACCGTCATTCACCGCGAACGCAATGCGCGGGATGTGGCCTACACCATGCTTGAACTGGCCGATTACGGCCGCAAACACGGAGTCCTCGGCCTGGGCGGCGCTACGCTCGCCCGCTTTGCGAACGAGCCCTTTCTGCACAAGGGGCTGACGCTTGTCATCGAGGGGCTGCCGGAAAAAGACATTGCCGAAATTCTTGACGAAGATCAGGCCGCCACGACCGCCCGCGTCTACCGTTCTGCGGGCGTGCTGCGCAAAGCTGCCGAGATCGCGCCCGCCATGGGTCTGATCGGCACGCTCATCGGCCTGGTCCATATGCTCGGCAACCTGAGCGACCCCAAGGCGATTGGTCCGGCGATGGCGGTGGCGCTGCTGGCGACGTTCTATGGCGCGGTGCTCGCGAACATGGTGTTCAATCCCCTCGCATCCAAACTTGAGCGAAATGCCGCCGACGAGCACCTGATCCAGCATCTGCAGGCGCTTGGTATCCTGTCCGTGACCCGCAAGGAAAACCCGCGCCGGCTGGAGATGTTACTCAACAGCGCCTTGCCGCCTGACGGCAAAGTTCATTTCTATGAATAGCCCCCCCGACGATACGGTGGCCGTCACCGTTGACGGCAGCCGCCGGAAGACCCCATAACTCAGACCGTACACAGCGGATCGACGGCGCAGACGAGCCTCGCCGGTCCGCGATCTTGAACACGAACGACAGGCAACGCCCATGCGGCTGTTGATCATCGGCTCCCTCCAAGGCCAGATCGGCGCGGCCAGCCGCATCGTCATGCAGCGCGGCGCCAAAGTAATGCAGGCCGAGACCATCGAGCGCGGGCTGGAAGTCCTGCGCGGTGGCCAGGGCGCCGATTTGGTCATGATCGATGTCCGGCTGGATCTCGACCAGCTGTTCGCCGCCCTCAAGGCCGAGCGCATTCATACCCCGGTCGTGGCCGCCGGAATCGAGACCGATTCCCGGGCCGCCGTGGCCGCCATCAAGGCCGGCGCCAAAGAATACATCCCCCTGCCGCCCGACGCGGAACTGATTGCCGCCGTGCTCGAGGCCGCGGTCGCGGACAACGATACCTTGCTATTTCAGGACCCCGCCATGGAGCGGGTCATGCAGATGGCGAAGCGGGTCGCCGCCAGCCAGGCATCGGTGCTGGTGACCGGGGAATCCGGGACCGGAAAGGAACTGGTCGCCCGGTTTCTTCATCGTAACAGCGGCCGCAAAGACAAGGCATTTGTGGCGGTGAACTGCGCCGCGATCCCCGGCGAGCTTCTGGAATCGGAATTGTTCGGCCATGAACGCGGGGCCTTCACCGGCGCCGTGGCGCGCCGCATCGGCAAATTCGAGGAAGCGTCCGGCGGCACGCTGCTTCTGGACGAGATCAGCGAAATGGACCTGAAGCTTCAGGCCAAGTTGCTGCGGGCGATCCAGGAACGGGAAATCGTGCGCATCGGTTCCAACACGCCGGTCAAAATCGACGTCCGCATTATCGGGACGTCGAACCGCACCATGGAAGAGGTGGTCAAGTCCGGACAGTTCCGCGAAGACCTTTATCACCGTCTCAACGTGGTCAAACTCGTATTGCCGCCGTTACGCGAGCGCCCGCGGGATATCGAACTGCTCAGCGCCCATTTCGCCCGCACCTGCGCGCAGGACAACGGCGTCACCGTGCGCCCCATCACGGCGGGCGCCCTCGCGGCACTCAAGACCTATCCTTGGCCGGGCAACGTGCGCGAGTTGGAAAACACCATTCATCGCGCGGTTTTGCTGGCGACCGGTGATGAAATTGACGCCGATGCCGTGGCCATCGGCGCACCGGCGACGGCCGCCGGCGCGGCCGGAACCGGTGGTCTCGTCGGCCGCACCGTCGCCGACGTGGAACGCGATCTGATCATCGATACGCTCAAACATACCTTGGGCAACCGCACCCACGCCGCCCGTATCCTCGGCATCTCGATCCGTACATTGCGCAACAAGCTCAATGTGTACGTAGATCAAGGTGTCTCCGTGCCTGCCGCTGGCGCGGGAGAAACGGCCTAACAGACTCCGATACGTTGTCATCCGATCTCATCATTTTCGATTGCGACGGTGTGCTCGTGGATTCCGAGCCGATCTCCAATCGCGTGATCGTGGATCTGCTGGCCGAAGCCGGGTGGATCTTAAGCGAAGACGACAGCCAGCGGCGCTTCCGCGGCCGGCGGATGGACGACGTCATTGCCCAAATCGAAACGCATCTGGGACGGCCTCTACCGCGCGATTGGCTGTCGCAGTATGAGGAGCGCCGCAACGCCGCGTTCCGGCAATCCCTGAAACCCATTCCCGGTATCGCGCGGGTTCTGGCGTGTGTGGCCGAACTTAACCGCCCCATGTGCGTCGCCTCGTCCGGCAGCATCGCGAAAACACGGATGACCCTGGGCCTGACGGGACTCGCCTCGTTCTTCGGCGACCGCCTGTACTCGTCATCGGGCCTGGCCAACGGCAAGCCTGCGCCTGACTTGTTCCTCCATGCCGCCGCTGCCATGGGGTTCGACCCACCCCAGTGCGTTGTGATTGAAGACTCTTTGCCCGGAGTCCAAGCCGCTCAGGCGGCCGGAATGCGCTGCTTTGGCTATGCGGCCGACAGCGACTCGGAGGCCCTCAAAGCCTGTGGCGCCACATGTTTCACGGACATGGCCGCCCTGCCCGGCCTGCTGGGCCTAGCGTAGCCACCGCCGCCAACCCGCACCGCACTTGCCGGGCTCACCTGCGCATAATTCAAGATTTTTGCACAGACGCTAAGCCGGTGCCGGAAATAGATTGGCATCTTTAGTTAGCAATTCACCTAAGTGATCTTGACTCTGGTCGTCCGATCTATTTAGTTAGCCATATGACTAACAAACACCAAGCTCTCGATCTCGCATTCGGCGCGCTCTCCGATCCGACACGCAGAGCCATTGTTATGCGCCTGACCAGCGGATCTGCTTCGGTTGGCGAGCTCTCTGAACCGTTCGCAATGGCGATGCCGACCCTGCTGCAGCACGTCCGCGTCCTTGAGAAAAGCGGGCTCATCGAGACCGAGAAAATCGGCAGGGTCCGGAAATGCTCGCTTCGCGCGGAGGTCTTGGCCGGAACTGAGCAGTGGTTGGCAAGGCAGCGGGCTGTATGGGAACAACGCCTCGACCGCATGGAATCCTATGTACTTGAGCTGCACGCAACGGAGATAAAGAATGCCAAGCGCAAACGAAAAAGGAAGTGACGCTCGATCCACCTGGGCGCTCGATCGCGAAATAGTCTTATCGCGTGTGATCGCGGCACCTCGAAGTCTCGTGTTCAAGGCGTGGACCGATCCTCGACATTTGCCGCGCTGGTTCGGTCCCGCAGGATTCAAAATTGAGACGCAGGAAATTGACATTCGCGTCGGCGGTCGCTGGCGCTTTGTCATGGTCGCCCCCGACGGGACTCGATGGGACAGTCGAATGGTATTCTTGAAGGTGGAAGCTCCACATCTTCTGGAGTTGGATCACGGTGCTGATAAGGACGACGACCCAGGCAGATTCCGGATGATCGTCACATTCGAAGAACAGAGCGACGGCAAAACCGTGCTGACCATGCGCCAACTCCATCCGACCGTCGAACAGCGCAATGCCGGCATCGGCTTCGGCGCGGTGGAGTTCGGCTATCAGACGCTCGATAAGCTTGCAAACCATCTGACGACAATGAGGTAAGCTGAAGCTCGGCTCCGCTTTGGCAGTCGGATTCTGGTCACAAAACTACGCGGATCACATTATCCATCAAATATTCACGCGCCGAATTCGCCTGTGCAAAATACATGTGCATTTCTGCCCGCCATGAACGACTTCGCCAAAAAAAGTCGAGGCGGCGATGGATGACTGCACCGTGAACCAACCATGGCCCGCGACCTGGGCTGACGAGTCAGGGCCTTGGTTTCGCAGGGCGCAAGCAAAACCCCTCCCGAAAACAACTACGCTTCAGGTTCGTCATCGAACACGTCCTGCAGCCGTCGCGCGCCATGCACGACGCGGACGATTTCTACATTGGTTCCGTCAACGCGATGAAGCACGACGTAATCGTCCACAATCAACATGCGGGCTTCCGGCGCAACTTCCGGGCGGGCTGTTCCGAGGTGCGGATGGTCGGCCAGATCGCGGCATTGACCGACGAGGCGATCGATCAGCCGATCAGCGGCGGCTGGATTGTCCAAGGCGACGCGCAGCCAGATCTCGTCGAGATCGGCACCGGCGCGCGGCGTTCGGGTGACACGAGCCACGCCTAAGTCAACGGCGGGCGTCGCGAAGGGCGTTCAACCTCACGCGGCCCCGTCGCTTGATATCTTTCGCATCCAACGGCGCGCTTGGCCCGCTGCCCACGCCGTCCCGCCACAGCCGCCGCAATTCCTCCACCGCCACCGCCCGGCCCTTGCGAGCCTGTTTCCAGGCGCGCATTGCGTCGCGGATGACTTCACTGGTTGAGGCGTATTCGCCGGTATCGATGGCTTTCTCGATATCGGCAACAAACTCCGGTGTCAGCGCGATACTGAGTTTTTTCACGGATGGCACTGCGGTCTCCTGGAGCTAAAAGGGGCCGGTGGTATGACCCAGTCGTACCACAACAACAGCCTGCGATCGACTATTCCGATGGGTGCATTGTCGTGTTGGCATCGGCGGCGGCCTTGCTGCCTTCGGCGAGATATCTGCCGGGACTACCGCAAGCGGCAAGAATCCCACACTGGCGCTGGCGTTCCGCCTTTGGCACTCACGGATATCTCATAATATCATTATTTTATAATGACTTAGTCCAAAGCCGCCGCAGCGATCCGACCCGGCAAAAATTGCCCGTCTAAACCGGTTGTTAACCGCGTTCGGCCCAAGTTAACGGCCTGAACGCGCGGGGTGTATCGCACTCCGTCGTTTACACCAATTGGGGATTGGGTAAATGGCCGAACCAGCGGTGAATACGGCAGGCGGCGCCAACCAGCCCCCCGGTCTCCCCGCGCCCGCCGGCACGTCGAAACCCGTTCCTGCCTTCAACATCGACGCGTTCCTGTCCCGGGCTATCGATTCCCTGAGGCGCGGCGATCTCGGCTTCGCCATGGGCCTCACGCTCATCATGGTGGTGCTGATCCTGCCGCTGCCGCCGTGGCTGCTCGACGTCGGCTTGGCCTTTTCCATCACCCTCGCCGTGCTGATCATGATGACCATCGTGTTCATCAAGCGGGCGCTGGAATTCAATTCGTTTCCGGTGGTCCTGCTCATCGCCACCCTGTTGCGCCTGGCGCTCAACCTCGCCTCCGTCCGCTTGATCCTGGCGCACGGCCATGAGGGCACCGACGCCGCCGGTCACGTCATTCAGGCCTTCGGCACCTTCATCATGGGCGATAACTTCGTCATCGGCGTGATCGTGTTCGCCATCCTGACGATCGTGAACTTCATGGTCATCACCAAGGGTTCGACGCGTATCGCCGAAGTCACTGCCCGGTTCACCTTGGATGCCATGCCCGGCAAGCAGATGGCCATCGACGCCGATCTCTCCGCCGGGTTGATCGACGAAAAGGACGCCCGCCGCCGCCGCGAGGATCTGCAAAAGGAAAGCGACTTTTTCGGCGCCATGGACGGCGCATCCAAGTTCGTGCGCGGCGACGCTGTCGCCGGTTTGATCATCACCGCCATCAATGTTATCGGCGGCATGATCATCGGCATGGTCCAGCGCGGGATGACGTTCTCCCACGCCGCCGACACCTTCACCCGCCTGACGGTCGGCGACGGACTGGTCACCCAGATTCCCGCCATCATCGTCTCGACCGCCGCCGGTCTGATGGTCTCGAAGGGCGGCCTGACCGAGACCATGGACAGCGCGCTCTCCACCCAATTCACGCGCTATCCGAAAGCCATGGGCATGAGCGCGCTGTTGGCAGGTTCGCTGGCGCTCCTGCCGGGAACACCGGCTCTGCCGTTCCTGTTGCTCGCCGCCGTCACCGGCGGCATTGCCGCGTTCGTCAGCATCACCACCAAACAGGAAGAGGACAAAGTCGCAGCACAGACTGCCTCTGAATCACAGAAGAACGTGCCCGTCGCCGAAGAGCCCATCTCGCAGGCGATGAAAATCGATCAGGTCCGGCTTGAACTTGGGTATGGCCTGCTGTCCCTGATCAACAACGAAAATCATCGCCTGACCGATCAGATCAAGTCTCTGCGGCGCGCGTTGGCGACCGACATGGGCTTCGTCATGCCGGCGGTGCGCATTCAGGACAATATGCAGCTCCCCGCCAACTCCTATTCCGTCTTCATCAAGGAAGTCGAAGCCGGCAAAGGCGATTTGCGCCCGAACATGCTGCTGGTCATGGATCCGCGCGGCGAGGAAATCAGCCTGCCCGGTGAACGCACCCGCGAGCCCACCTTTGGGCTACCTGCGCTCTGGATCGATCCGTCGAACCGCGAGGAAGCCCTGTTCCGCGGCTATACCGTGGTCGATCCTCCAACCGTCATCACGACACACCTTACTGAGGTCGTCCGCGACAACATGTCCGAGCTTCTCTCCTATACGGAGACCCAGAAGCTGATGGCCGAACTCGACAAGGAGCAGCAGAAGCTGGTCGCCGAAATCGTGCCGGCGCAGATTTCCGTCGCCGGTATTCAGCGCGTTCTGCAAAACCTGCTCAACGAGCGCATCTCTGTTCGCGATCTGCCGACGATTCTGGAAGGCATCTCCGAGGCCTGCGCCATCACCCGCAACGTGCTGCTTATTTCCGAGCATGTCCGGTCGCGGCTTTCGCGCCAACTGTCCGACGCGTCCGTGGACGACAACGGTGTCATTCCCCTTGTCAGCCTGTCGCCCGAATGGGAGCAGGAGTTCGCCGACGCGCTGGTCGGCACCGGCGAGGATCGCCAGTTGTCCATGGCCCCGTCCCGCCTGCAGGAATTCATCGCCGCCGTCCGCCAGAATTTCGAACGCTTCGCCATGGCGGGTGAGACACCGGTGCTGTTGACCTCGCCCTCCGTACGGCCCTATGTCCGCTCGATTATCGACCGGTTCCGGCCCATGACCGTGGTGATGTCGCAAAACGAGATTCATCCCAAGGCCAAGATCCGTACGATTGGGCAAGTTTAACGGCGAGTACGTGCGGAAACAGCCGGACGCAGGCTGTGAAAATCCGTACGGCGGCGTCGGCGAAGAGCTAGAATACGACCGGTTGGCAGGCGCTCTGTCATCACCGGAACGCGGTCCGCGAGGGCTGCGGCGGGGGCTACGATGCGGCTGAAGTCCTACAACGCGCCAACCATGGCCGAGGCCATGCGCATGGTGCGCGAGGAACTGGGGGAAGACGCGATCATCGTCTCGACTCAGCGGTCCTCCGACGGCCAGGGGGTGCGGATCACCGCCGCCCTTGACGACGCGGGCGAGGACGACGCCATCGACCGCGCCATTTCCGGTCGCAATACCACGCCGTTCTCGGAAAAAGTGCGCGAAGCGCTGGATTACCACGGCACACCGCCGCGGCTGGCCGACAAGCTGGTACAGGCGGCCCAGGCGGTGGAGGTCGGCTCGCCAACCATGGCCTGCGCCGCGGCGCTTGAGGATCACTTCGATTTCGCGCCGCTTCCGGAACGCAAAGCGCCGCGGCCGTTCATGCTGATCGGACCGCCGGGCACCGGTAAAACCATCACCACCGCCAAGCTGGCTGCCCGCGCCCGCCTCGCCGGTCGCGCGGTCGGCGTGATCAGCGCGGATACAATCCGCGCTGGTGCCGTCGAACAGCTCGCGGCCTTCACCTCAATTCTGGAAGTCGATTTACGCCAGGTGCGCGGCCCGGATGCTCTTGGTTTGGCGGTACAGGAAATGATGGCGGTGTGCGATCTGGTGTTCATCGATAGCCCCGGTCTCAATCCTTTCAGTCATCACGACATGGACTATCTGAAGGGCTTGGTGAATTCCGCCGACGTGGAACCGATCCTGGTGATTGCGGCCGGCGGCGATGCGGCCGAAGCCGCGGATATCGGTGAAGCCTTCAGCACCGCCGGTGCCACCCGCCTCCTCGCCACCCGCCTTGACATGACGCGACGGTTGGGCGCCATTCTCTCCGCCGCCGACGGCGGTCAGCTCATGTTCAGCGAGGTCAGCCTGAATCCCCATGTGGCCACTGGCCTGTGCGCCGTAAACCCCGTTTCCATGGCGCGCCTGATTCTGCCGCCGGAAGAAGACCTGCAACCCCGACCCGAGCAACAACCTGCCCAAGTTCTGCGCTCGACCGGTATTAGATCGGAGATCAAACGATGAGCGCGGAAACACCCGGCGCACGCGGCGCGCAGAACGGCATTCGCACAGGCGACACGTCCGCACAGGGATTGCGCCTCGCCGGCAAGCCGGTGAAAGCGCGGCGCGGACGGATCATCGCCGTCGCTTCGGGCAAAGGTGGTGTCGGCAAAACGTTTCTTTCGATCACCCTGAGTCACGCCTTCGCCCGCCGCAATCAACGCACGCTTTTATTTGACGGCGACCTCGGCCTTGCGAACATCGATATTCAGCTCGGCCTCATGCCGCAATATGACCTGGGCAGCGTGATCGCCGGAAAACTGTCACTCAATCAAGCCGCCATGAGGTTCGAGGCCGGCGGTTTCGACATCATCGCCGGCCGATCTGGGTCTGGCAGTCTCGCCAATATTCCGCTGTCACGGCTCCAGCTGCTCGGCGAGGATCTGGCCCTCGTGGCGTCGCGCTACGATCATATTGTCCTCGACCTTGGTGCGGGCGTGGAGAAATCCGTGCGGCAGCTCGCACGCGCCGCCGATACGGTGCTGGTCGTCACAAGTGATGAACCCACAGCCCTCACCGATGCTTATGCCTTCATCAAGGTGACGGTGCTGGAACGGCCCAACACCGATATCCGCATTATCGTCAACGCCGCCAACTCCACGCGCGAAGGCGACCGCACCTATCAAACACTCTTCAAAGCGTGTCAGAGCTTTCTCAAAATATCGCCGCCGTTGGCCGGAATCGTCCGGCGAGATACGCGCGTACGGGAGAGCATCCGCAATCAGACGCCGATCCTGACGCGATCGCCCAGTTCAGAAGCCGCTCTCGACGTGGAAGCCATCGCCGATCGCCTCGTAGCGGGCTGATCTCCGGTTAGGTTCTGGTGTTCCCATGACCACCGTTCCACCACCGAACGCCGCACTGCCTCAGATGCTCGCGGCGGCAGCGGCATCGACAGGGACCATCAGCCGTCCGACGCCCGCCGTGGCCGCGCTGCCGCCCGGCGCCACGCTCACGGGGACGATCACAGCCGCGCCGGGCCCTGACCCACGACTGGTGCTGTTGGCGACCGCGGGCGGCGATATTCCCCTGCGGACTCCCGCGCCACTTCCCGACGGCGCGACCTTGACCGTGGAAGTACTGCGTTCGTCGCCGGCCCAAGTCACGGTGCGCCTGGTCAGTCTTGATGGACAGGCCCTGCAACAGGCGCTCGCTCAGGCCGCCCGGCCGCAGGCGGCACCTGCAACACCGCAACCGCCCACACCGCCAATATCCGTCGCGCTTCCGGCGGCACCCGGCACACCGACCCCGCTTCCACAGGGGTACGCCTGGGCTCCAACCGGACCGCAGCCGGTCTCAACTCTGCCGCCGATTTCGGCGTATATGGTTGCCGGATCGGAGATAGCGACAACAACAGCCTCTCCAACGACGTCTTTGCCGCCGACGGGCACGGCCCCCATCCTCTCGATCACGGGCACCGAACTCACGTTGCGCATTACCGCTGCGATCCTTCCGACTGTGGACTCAATAACCGTGCCGGGAAC
>SCTM01000008.1 GCA_004297485.1 Rhodospirillaceae bacterium | reverse complement strand
CGCTTGGCCTCCTGCAGCTTCAGGCGCTCGTCGATGAGGCCTTGCACGACCTGAGGCACCAGCCGGCGTTGGATATCGGGCGTGGCCTCGATGCCCGACGTGGCTAGAAAAAGCCCGACCCTCGACTGGACGTCATAATAGGTAATCACATCCTCGTTCACGACGGCCGCGATCGCCATGCTGCGATTCGTGTCATTGGTGGCGCCACCACCGCTTGCACCCTCATTGGTGTCCGCAGGGCCCGCATCGTCCGGCGCCGCACTCTGGGCACGCGCCGCCGACAAGGGATAGAACCCGGACTGGCCGAGGACACATGCGGCCAAGGCGGCGAGGCCGAAGGCCCGCGCGATTCGGTGCATGGATCGCCGCGACGGCAACAGCAAATTATGATTATACGACCGCATCTGCACCTGTCGTCGACGCTGAAAAAGAAGGCCGCACGGGCGTTAAGCCCGCGCGGGTGCGTAACATACGCGGGAACTGCGGCGAAAACCAGAGCGCCAGAAAGGCGCTTATTTGCTGGTCAGGGCTCGGATCGCCGGCCCGCCCTATCCGCCGACATTGGTGTTGAACTTGAGGTTGCCGATGGTCTTGAAGTTGAAGGTCAAGAGCAAGCCGAACCCGCCCCTATAGTCACGATCCGAGGTGTTGTCTTGGGTTACGTTGAGGTCCAAGGCAAAGCATTCATCCTCGTATTTGAGCCCGACGCCGGTTTGGAGGGAGCCGCCCCCTCCGGGCACGAGGTTCAGACGATGGCTCACGGTGAATGACCAGTCCCGCGAGATTCGACCATAGATCGCGGTATACAATTCCTTCTGCAGTTTCGCGCCGGGCGCGTCGGGATTGAGGGCGAGCGCGGCGGGTGTGGCCGCGTATGTCGGCGGGATGTTGATATAGCTGACGACGACCCGCATCATTTCCGGGCCGACCACGCCTGTGACTTCAGTGCTCCGATTGGCGAAAGTATCCTTGTCGAGGCGGAACCGGTATTGAAGGCTGACATACTGATTGGGACTGAAGTCGACGTGCCCAACGTAGTCGGATAAATTATAGAACAAGCCCGAAAGCGGAGCGAACTGCATATCGCGGTGAAAACTATAGCTCTGTCCGATCAGGGCGGAAATACTGCCGCCCCCCTTGTTATACGCCGACCATCTGAGTCCATAAGCCGCGCGCACGCCGCCTTCAACGCGGTCAAAGCCCGCACGGCGCTGGTCCTCGAAAAGATTGCTGTCGGTGAATTCGAAGTCGCTGCTGTCTTCATTAGGGATCGTCTCGGGGTTGTGCGCGATCGGAGCGGCCATGATCATGGCGATCGGTTCGATGACTTGTGTGAAATTCGTCGATGCGCGCTCCAGAGGCCACTGCCATTCCAGAGAAACCTCGGGCAGGGTGCGTCCGACCGTCCCGCTGAATAGCCGTCCGTTGGACGGGCGCACGAAATCGGAGATGTAGTATCCGTCGGCGCGGAACGCGGCCCGTGCCGTGAAAACATAGCCTTGAGGCGTGGTGAACGGCAGATCCCAGCTCACCGCGGTCGAGAGACGGTCGGAATCCGAGCCGTCGATACGAGTCAAGACCGCGCCGCTGGCGTCCACCTTCAAGTAGCCGCCCCACGGCAGCGCGTTGCTGGTGTAATTGTAGTTCAGAAGCGGCGCGACGATGGGCGAGGGTTGGGCGACGATATTCAGCTGGCGCTGGAAGTAATAGGCGTTGGCCGAGAAATATGAGTTGGCGCCGAATCTTTCGGCGAAAGCGTTGGTGGTCAGGTAGGGGAGCACCACGTGTTCGGACGGTGGTTGCAGGGCGCTGAATTCGCGCAAATAAGTCTGATCGGAGGCGAGACTGACGACCGCGCCGCTGCGCCAATTGTCGGTCATATCCCATCGCGCCATGGAATGAATGTTGCCGCGAAATTGATGGGGCGTGGTCGGATTGTTGTCATCGACACCGGTGCCGAAAAAATCGAAACGGCCGTTCTGGAAATCCTGGCGGTACTCCACCGTCGCGCCCTTGCCGGCGTTGCTTGAGATGAACGGCGTGATGGTCGCGTCGCGGTCGGGAGCGATATTGAAGTAGTAGGGCTGCGCGAAATAAACGCCGAGGATGCTGCCGCCGCCGAACTCGGGATTTAGAAGTCCGCTCTTGCGCCCGGCAGTCGGGTCGGGACTGGAAAGATACGGCGTGTAGAAAACCGGCACGCCTTTTATGTCCAGCCACAGATCGTGATAGTAAATCATCTGCGCGTCGACATCGCGATTCACACGGTCCGCCTGGACGCGCCAAAGCGGCGATTTGCCCGCGCAGACATCGCACGCTGTGTACACACCTTGGTAGATTTCGTCGTTGCGGTCGTTGGTGCGACGGAAGGCCCGGCCGGTCATGCGTGATTTGTCCGCCATCATCACGCGGATCTCGCCGGCCAGCGCCTGTTTGAGATCACCGCTGACATCGATTTTCTCGACGTAGGCAACCGTACCGTTGGGCTCGATCAGGCTGACGTGACCGGTGGCGGTGGCCGTGTCGGTGGTGCGGTTATAAACCACCTTATCGGCCAACAGGATTTGACCCGCGCGCTGGATTTCAACCTTGCCCGAGGCGGTGACGACGTCGGTGTCCTTGTCGTAGTTGACCTCGTCGGCTTGCATAAGTGTCTGCTGGTCACGCTCGTCGGCCGGCACGGGCGCGTGAGTCGCCGCGGCCTGGGCACCGCCGGCATGTCCGCACAGGGCGAGGCCCACGCTTGCCCCCAGGAGGGCAGCCACGAGTGCCGATGACGGAGATCTCTTTCCGGCGGAGAAAAGGCGACCGTTCATGCTGAAGGATACTCTCGTGTCGCGGTTGCGAACTTTGGACTCATAGCGACACTAGTCGAGCGGATTGATATTCGCTACCCAGGTCGCCACGGGATTGCGAAGCGAATATCAAATCCAGAGCCCCACTAGAACCAATACTTTGCTCGTGGTCCTCGGATTCTAACATTCGCAAGACAACCTGCCCAAGCGGGATGCGCGTGTTAGAATCGGACCATTCGCCCGATCATGTTGATGCCGCCTGCACAAGGCGGCGCCACACCGGGCCCCAGTCGACCGGTGTGGCTATGATATACAAGCCCAACGCCGTCGGCAGCAATCCCACGGCATACATGAGAGGAACAAACAGGGGGGCCCGCCCAGCCAGGTCGGCGGCGCCCAGACCGGCAGTTTCCAGGCCGACCAGGGCGGCAATCGCGCAACTGATCCGCATGAACTGGCCACGGCGGTCGAATCCGCCGGTCAGGAGAAAAACCAGAGCCGCCAGCGTATATGCAAAGGTGGTCAAGGGCGCGATGATGCGTTGATGGCCTTCGGCACGCATGCGTGCCACTTCTCCCCCCGTGAATCCATCCCCCATGCCGACGCTGAACAGGTCGACAATACTACGCTCACGGACATCCTCCAGGCGGTCGGTCGTGGGGCTGCTCAGATTGCCGAAGTCGACCGTATAACTGTCGAAATATAGCATCGTGAGGCCGGTCCCGTCGCCGGTCAGCTGTTGACGGGTGCCGTTGATCAACATGACGTGGGGTCCGTTGGCGCCGCTGGCGAGAACGCCGCGTTCGGCCAGGAGCGTTATGACCGCCGTTGGGTCGCGCGCATCGTGGACCAGGATTCCATGAAGTTCGCCTTGGCCGGCCCGCGCCCTTACGTACATGGTGAGACCCGGCACGATCTGGTTGAAGGCGCCCTCGCGCAGCAGCATTTGGGAAACATCGTTCCGCATCGCCCATTGGATCTCCTTGAAGGTCCGCAGCGACTCCGGAACAACCAGCAGCGTCAGGAACAGACAAACGACCGCGGCGACAGTAGCGGCCCACAGCGCCGGTTTGGTCAGACTCAGGCGGCTGATGCCGGCGGCCTGCGCGACAATCAGTTCGCGATCGAGGGTAAGCTTGTTGTAGGTGAACAGGACGACGAAGAATAACGACGGCGGAATCACAACCGCCAGGAAATTGGGCAGCAGCAACAAGGTCAGCTTGATCCAGGCACTGAGCGCGAGTCCCTTGTTCACAACGAATTGTAGAAACCGGAGCGACTGAGTCAGCCAAACGATGCAGCAGAGAGCCGCGCTCACCAGAATCGTTCCGGCGACCAGCTGCCGGAAGATGTAGCGAGTCATCTCGTTCATTAAACGGCGCCACGCATTCGAAAGCACAATCAAGGACATGACTCGTCTTCCGATTTGGACCTGGCGCGACTACAATGGGCGAGTGGTCTGATTCTAACATTCGCATCCCGGCTCAGCAGGCTGTCTTGCGAATGTTGAAATCAAAGCTCCACTAGCCCGTATCCTAGAGCGCTTTAAGGACCTATTGCACCACCAAGCAGACCGATGGCGTTGGATTGTCGTTCGCAACGCCGTC
>SCTM01000058.1 GCA_004297485.1 Rhodospirillaceae bacterium | reverse complement strand
CATAACAAGGACGGCTCGCCCATGCGCGAGCCGAAGCATCCCGTGCTGGCGGAAGGCAAGGTCCGCCATGTGGGCGATCCAATCGCCGCTGTGATCGCCGAAACGCCCGCGCAAGCGCGGGACGCGGCTGAATTGATTGCCATCGACTACGACGAACTGCCGGCGGTGATCGACATGCAGGCGGCGATTACCGGAGGTGCCACGCTCCATGACGCGGCGCCGGACAATGTCTGCTACGACTGGCACCTGGGTGATGCGACGGCGGTTGACGCGGCCTTCGCCCGGGCCGCCCATGTGACCCGCCTGGAGCTGACCAACAACCGGCTGGCGCCCAATGCCATGGAGCCACGCTGCGCCATCGGCGATTTCAACAGCGCCACCGGCGAGTACACCCTCTACACCACCAGCCAGAACCCCCACGTCATCCGCTTGCTCATGGGAGCCTTCGTGCTGCAGGTGCCGGAACATAAAATTCGCGTGGTGGCGCCGGACGTGGGCGGCGGTTTCGGCAGCAAGATCTATCACTATGCCGAGGAAGCCCTGGTGACGTGGGCGTCGGCACAACTGGGCCGTCCGGTCAAATGGACATCGGACCGGTCAGAAGCTTTCATCTCCGATGCCCAGGGGCGCGATCACAAAACTCTGGCCGAACTGGCCTTGGACAATGACGGCAAATTCCTCGCCTTGCGGGTGACCACGCTCGCGAACATGGGTGCTTACCTCTCCACGTTCTCGACGGTGATCCCGACCTTTCTCCATGCGACCTTGTTGGCGGGCCAGTACACGACGCCGGCCATCTATGCCAACGTCAAAGCGGTGTTCACGTCGACAGTGCCGGTGGATGCCTATCGCGGCGCCGGACGCCCGGAAGCAACCTATCTGCTGGAACGGATCGTGGATCTCGCCGCTCGCGAAACCAAACGCGACCCGGCCGAACTGCGGCGTAAGAACTTCATCACCCAGTTTCCCTATCAAACACCCGTCGCGCTGGCCTATGACATCGGCGATTATGGCGCGAGCCTCGATCAGGTGCTCAAGGCCGCCGACACTGCGGGCTTCCCGGCCCGTCGCGCCGCCGCCAAGGCGCGGGGCAAACTGCGCGGCTTAGGCTTGGCTTGTTATATCGAGGCCTGCGGCATCGCCCCTTCCAATGTCGCCGGTGCGTTGGGTGCGCGGGCTGGGCTCTATGAGTCCGCCATTGTGCGCGTCAATCCCACGGGCTCGGTGACGATCCTGACCGGCTCCCACAGCCATGGGCAAGGCCACGAAACCACCTTCGCGCAAATCGTCTCGGATCGTTTTGGCATTCCCTTCGACAGCATCGACATCGTCCATGGCGATACGGCGAAGATTCCCTTCGGCATGGGCACGTACGGATCGCGGTCGCTGTCCGTCGGCGGCTCGGCCATCGTCAAGGCCATGGACAAGATCGTGGCCAAAGGCCGCAAGATCGCCGCCCATATGCTCGAAACATCGGAAGAGGACATCGCGTTCGAGAACGGCGCTTTCACCGTGGCCGGTACCGACCGGCGCAAGACCTTCGGCGAAATCGCCTTCCAGGCCTACGTGCCCCATAATTTTCCCCTGGAAACCCTGGAGCCGGGGCTTGAAGAGACCGCGTTCTACGATCCCAAGAACTTCACCTTTCCGGCCGGCGCCTATATCTGCGAAGTGGAGATCGACCCGGATACGGGCGTAACCAAGATCGTCAGCTTTCATGCCGCCGACGACTTCGGCCAGATCATCAATCCGATGATTGTCGCGGGCCAGGTCCAAGGCGGATTGGCGCAAGGAATAGGTCAGGCCCTCATGGAGCATTGCGTCTACGACGACAACGGCCAGCTTCTGACCGGCAGCTTCATGGACTACTGCCTGCCGCGCGCCGATGATCTGCCGTTCTTCACCGTCGACACGACCCGCACCGACTGCACTCACAATCCGCTGGGTGTGAAAGGCTGCGGCGAAGCGGGTGCCATCGGCTCACCGCCCGCGGTCATCAACGCCATCGTCGATGCGCTGTCGGATTTCGGCGTGACGGACATTTCAATGCCCGCAACACCGGAAAAAGTGTGGCAGGCGATCCGGGCGGCAAAGTCCAACAAGGCGGCGTGAGCTTTGGTCCGTTACACGCTCAATGCCCCTCCCTTTGATGGGGAAGGATTAAATCGCATCACCCCCGATCCGGCCCCATCAACGGATGTTCGCGGCGGCGGTCGCGATAGATGAGCACCAGGTTGCGGCCATAGATCACGACCCCACCGATTTGGGAGAGGATGAATACCGGCTCGTGGATATAGAGCGCGTAGATCAGTGTCAGCAGACCGCCGAATAGACTCATGTACCAGAAGGCCACGGGGATAACGCTGCGCTTGGCGCGTTCACTCGCCAGCCACTGCACCAGGAACCGGCAGCCGAAGATCGCCTGACCGCCGAGGCCGACGACCTTCAACAGGTTCATGCTCGTGAACCACGCGACAAACCAGGTCATGGCAGTTTCCTTCTCCCGAGACAGCCTAGAAATTCAGTCGTCGTCCTCGGGCCCGGCGGGCGAAGGCCCGCCTTCTTAATACCTTGCGCGCCTTCGCGCGCGGCCGAGGACCCAGGGTTACGAAAAGGGCGGGATGCAGTGAAATCGGCATCTGTCGTATCGCATGGAGTCACAAACCCTGGACCCTCGTGTCAAGCACGAGGGTGACAATAAAGCTGATCTGCTAGTAACGCTGCCCATTACATCCGATCAGCGTTTTCAGACACGTCCGGTCGCGTATACCGCCGGATCAGCCAGAACACGCCCCACAGATCGGCGATGCCGATCAGTCCGCGGCCGACAATGCCGTACTTGGATTTGCCGTGCAGGCGTGGGCGGTGACCGATGGGAACCGACACCACCCGTCCACCGGCGCGGCGCACCAGCGCCGGCATGAAGCGGTGGAGCGCATCGAAGCGCGGCAGCGAGAGAAAAAGTTCACGCGTCAGCAGTTTCAGGCCCGACCCGGAATCGGCCGTGCCGTCCCTGAGGAGTGATCGCCGAATCATGTTCGCGATCCGCGACGCGACCACACGCATCAGACTGTCGTACCGCATGCGGCGCCGGCCGATGAAAAGAGCCAGACTCTCGTCGCCGGTTCCGTCGCGAGCGGCGAGCAGGCTCACAATATCGGCCGGATCGTTCTGGCCGTCGCCGTCCAGGGTTGCGATCCAGGTGCCCCGCGCGGCAAGAACCCCGGTGATCGTGGCCTGGCTTTGGCCGCATGACCGGCGATGGCTAAATACCCGCAGCATCGGGTCGGCCTTTGCCGCCGTGGCGAGTTCAGCCGCGGTACCATCGGCAGAGCCATCGTTCACATAGATGATCTCATAGCTTTCGTGCACCACCGGCCGCAGCGCCCGATGAATTTCGGCCAGGAGCAGACCGATATTGCCCGCTTCGTTACGCACCGGCACGACAACGGAGAGCATCAGGGGATGAGATGGCGCGGCGGACGAAACCGTCGCTGAACTCGATGAATTGGCTGGCATAGGAGGCCTGACCTCTGGCCGGTCGCTGGCGGCAAAATTATGAACATCGCGGTGATACACGTCCCAACCGGTTTCGCCTACCCCGGGCGCGCAAAAGCCGCCCTTGTTCGGACGCCTCCCATCGCCTACATCCTGATGTGACTATGGCAATGTCCCAGCTAAGCCCTATGCCCGCCCTCCATCTCCGCCCCGTCGCCCGATGGCTGGTGGTATGCGCCGCCATGGTGTTCGCCATGGTGATCCTGGGCGGCGCCACCCGCCTGACCCACTCCGGCCTGTCCATGGTGGAGTGGAAGCCCCTCACCGTCCTGCCGCCCCTCTCCGATGCGGACTGGCAGACCGAGTTCGCGAACTACCAGAAGTTTCCGGAGTTCCAGAAGTCAAACGCCTGGATGACCGTCGCCGATTTCCAGGACATCTACTGGCTGGAATATACCCACCGGCTGTGGGGCCGTTTGATCGGCGTCGTGTTCTTTGTCCCCTTCGCCTGGTTTCTGGTCCGTCGCCGGATCGACAAACCCCTGGCCATAAAACTCGCCGGCATATTCGTTCTGGGCGGCCTGCAGGGCGCCATTGGCTGGTTCATGGTGGCCAGCGGATTGGAAGACCGCCCCAGCGTGAGCCAATACCGGCTTGCAGCCCATCTGATCACGGCCTTCGTGTTATATGCCGCGATCGTCTGGGTCGCGCTTGACCTGTTTCGCGCCGCGAGCCCGCCACGGCCGGTCAACGACGATCCAAAGCTATGGCGGCGAGCGGCCACGGTTGCGTTGACCGTTCTGCTGGTGGCGTTTTCCGGGGCGCTGGTGGCGGGACTACACGCCGGTCTGATCTACAACACCTTCCCGCTCATGGACGGGCAGTTGATCCCCAAGGGCCTGGGCGACCTC
>SCTM01000007.1 GCA_004297485.1 Rhodospirillaceae bacterium | reverse complement strand
GCTGGGAATGGCCGTGAGGATTTTCTGGTCGGCGGGGCGCACCTCGGGCTGCAAGCCGATGAAAGCGATGTCCTCGATCTTCAGCACGGTCGCGAGGTCATTCAGCGGGATGCTGCGATTGCGGTCGTTGAGGTGGCTCGCGCGGCCCGACCACACCAAGCCCACATGCAGGGCCGCATCGCCGGACAGCCGCGACTTCCATTCCGCCACGCGCTGAGGATCGGCGGAGACATACGGAATGGCGGCGGGGATGCTGTCCAGGTCGGTTCCAAATGCCAGCGGTAGGCTGAGCAGCGGCGCATGGTAATCGAAAGCGGGTAGGGTGCTGCCACGGGCAACGACACGTATTGAAGGTCCAATCGTCGCCAGCAAGGCCCTGAGTTCCGCCGGTACCTCAAGGACGACATGCGCGCCGCGCGCGACGGCCACGGACGCGTAGCGACAGAATTGAATCGTGTCGCCGAATCCCTGTTCCGCATGAAGCAGCAATGTTTTGCCGGTGATGTCCTCATCACCGTGCCAGCGAGGCGCAGGAAAATCGCGTTGCGCGGTGGCCAACGATCGAGCTGCCCACCGCCATTCATAGGCTTTCCAGCCTATGGCGAAATTGCCCTGCACAAGAAGACATTCGCCGATACCCGTATGGGCTTCGGCAAAATCCGGCTGGCGTTCGACGGCACGGGCGAAATCGTCACATGCCTCGTTATAGCGGCCGAGTCGCATAAGGGCGTGGCCGCGATTATGCAGTGTGTGTGTGTCGGCGGGATGAAGAGCGAGGGCGGCATCGAAACCGGCAACGGCTTCATCCAATCGGCTCAAGGATGCGAGCGCGTTGGCGCGGCCGGCATGGGCCTCGGCGTAATCGGGCTTGAGGATGATGGCCCGGTCGAACGCTGTCAGGGCTTCGTCGTAGCGTCCGAGATCATGGAGCGTGAGCGCGCGATTGTAGTGGGTCTCGGCGGCGACCGGATTGAAAGCCGCTGATTTATTGAAGCAGAGGAGTGCCTCGTCGAAGCGCTGCAATGCCCGCAGCGCCAGCCCACGATTGCTGAGGGCCGTTGCGTCCTTGGGTTCGATCTTGAGGGCCTTGCCGATGAATCGCTCTGCCTCGGCGTTTTGGCCGCGTTGCAGGTGAAGTACGCCAAGCATATGCAGCGCGATAAAGTTGCGCGGCGCCTGTTCCAGCGCGGCACGGTACTTGGGCTCGGCGGCATCCAACTGCCCCTGCATATGGAGTGTGAAGGCTTCCCGCACCTGGGCGGCAATGGCATGGGATGGAGTGGACATGGGTGCGCGGGCTATAAGCTTTTCTTGTCACCCTCGGGCTTGTCCCGAGGGTTCAGGATTAGGGCAGGCCGTACGCTGCGGAAAGCGGTGATCCATCTGCATAGGTCTGTCCTCGCAACCCTGTGTCCCCGCGTCAAGCGCCGGGACGACGATTGAGTGTCTTGAAGCAAAAAGGGCCGCCTCGCGGCAGCCCTTTTTATCACGGAAACCTGCCCGGAATTATCCGGCCATGGCGACTTTCTTTTCCTCGAACAGTTGTTCCAGTTCGCCGGCTTCGGCCATTTCGCGGACGATATCGCAGCCGCCGATGAACTCGCCCTTTACGTAAAGCTGGGGGATCGTGGGCCAGTTGGAAAACGTCTTGATCCCGTTGCGCAAGCCGTCATCTGCCAACACGTTGACGCCTTTGAACTTGACGCCAAGCTGCGTGAGAATTTGGACAACGGCGGCTGAAAAGCCGCACTGGGGAAACATCGGCGTGCCCTTCATGAACAGCACGACGTCGTTTTCGGCGATGTCCTTGCCGATCTGGGTCAGGGCCGGATTATCGGAGGTTTGAGTGCTCATAATGTCCTCATTGACGGAAGTGGTTTCCGACAACCAGCCGCCGGAAACCTTGATGGTCCTCTATAGCACAATTCCAGATGCCTTATCAGGCCGCTTGTTAAGCCTCTTGGGGAACCGAGGTCTGCAGGGCCAGGGCGTGCAATTCGTTGCCCATGCGGCCCTTGAGGGCGGCGAACACCATCTGATGCTGCTGGACCCTATTCTTGCCTTTGAAGGCGGTGGAGACGACCGTGGCGGCATAGTGGTCCCCATCCCCAGCCAGGTCCTCGATGGAGACCTCGGCGTCCGGGAAAGCTTCCTTGAGCAGCTTTTCAATGTCGTTGGCAGCCATCGCCATCGGTGATGTCCCTTCTATGCTTTACCGGACATATAGGTAGGGAACCACCCCTCGTGCAACCGGCGTAGCTCGGCGATTGTCACCGCGCCGTCGGGCAGAGCGATGGCATCCCCGCCGGTGATGCCGATGGTATAGGCGGACACGGCCTGCGCTAAGCCATCCCGAACAATCTCCGACGCGAAGTCCACGGTTGCCGTTACCAGGTAACGCCCCTGATCCTCGCCGAACAAACGGGCATGGCGGGGTCCGCCCGGATCGTTGATGCGGCATCCGATGTTTCCGGCCAACGCCATTTCGGCGAGAGCGACGGCAAGGCCGCCGTCGGCGAGATCGTGACAAGCGGTGACGCGTCCGGATTGGATCAACGCACGCACAAAATCGCCGGCCTTGCGTTCATGGGCGAGGTCCACCGGCGGTGGCGCACCCGACTCCAGGCCGCAGATTTCGCGCAAGTAGAGGGACTGCCCCAGCCAACCGTCATCGCCAGTCCGCTGACCGATCACAATAATGTATTCGTCAGGCTGTTTGAACGCGATGGTGGCCATGCGCTCGATATCGTCCAGGACGCCGACGCCGCCGATGGCCGGTGTGGGCAGGATCGGCCTTCCATCCGTCTCGTTGTAGAGGGAGACGTTGCCCGATACGACCGGATAATCCAGCGCCGTGCAAGCCGCGCCGATGCCTTTGATAGCCTCGACGATCTGTCCCATGATCGGCGGCTTCTCGGGATTGCCGAAGTTGAGATTGTCGGTGATCGCCAGAGGGCGCGCGCCCACGGCGGTCAAATTGCGCCAGGTCTCGGCCACCGCTTGTTTACCGCCCTCGAAGGGATCGGCCTTAACATAGCGCGGTGTGCAATCAGTGGTGATTGCCAGCGCCCGCCCGGTGCGGTGGACCCGCACCACCGCCGCATCGCCGCCGGGGCGCTGAGCGGTGTCGGTCATCACCATGTGATCGTATTGTTCCCACACCCAGCGGCGGCTGGCGACGTCCGGGCAACTCATCAATTTTTTCAGGGCCTCGCGCCAATCCACCGCCTCGACCTCGCTGGCGGCGAGCTCGGAATGCTTCACGGTCGGCACCCATGGGCGATCGTACTCGGGTGAGGCTTGAGCAAGCGGATCAATGGGCAGATCGCAGACCACCGTGCCGTTCATCTTCAGCACCATGCGGCCGGTATCGGTCAGGTGCCCGATAATGGCGAAGTCCAGTTCCCACTTCTCGAAAATCCGGCGCGCCAGGTCTTCCTTGCCCGGCTTCAGGATGATGAGCATGCGTTCCTGGCTTTCGGAAAGCATCATCTCGTAGGGTGTCATGCCTTCCTCGCGGGTCGGCACGTTCTCCAGGTCCAGCTGTACGCCCATGCCGCCCTTGGAGGCCATCTCGAAAGACGAACTGGTGAGTCCGGCGGCGCCCATATCCTGGATGGCAACAATGGCGTCCGTGGCCATCAGTTCCATACAGGCTTCGATCAAAAGCTTTTCGGTGAATGGGTCGCCCACCTGCACGGTGGGCCGCTTCTCTTCCGAATCCGCGCCGAACTCCGCCGAGGCCATGGTGGCGCCGTGGATGCCGTCGCGTCCGGTCTTGGAGCCGACGTAAACGACGGGGTTTCCTGCGCCGGCGGCGGCGGAATAGAAAATCTTGTCCTGGCGCGCCAAGCCGACGGTCATGGCATTGACCAGGATATTGCCGTTGTAGCTGGGGTGGAAATTCACTTCGCCGCCGACGGTGGGTACGCCGACACAGTTGCCATAGCCGCCGATGCCCGCCACCACGCCGGAAACCAGGTGCCGGGTCTTGGGATGATCGGGCGATCCGAACCGCAGCGCGTTCATGTTGGCGATGGGCCGCGCGCCCATGGTGAAGACGTCACGCAAAATTCCGCCGACGCCGGTCGCGGCACCCTGATAGGGTTCGATGAACGACGGATGATTGTGGCTTTCCATTTTGAAGATCGCCGCAAGACCATCGCCGATGTCGATTACTCCGGCGTTTTCGCCGGGGCCGCAAATCACCCAAGGCGCCTTGGTGGGCAGCGTTTTCAACCATCGCTTCGATGACTTGTAGGAGCAGTGCTCCGACCACATCACCGAGAAAATGCCCAGTTCAACCAGGTTCGGTTCGCGGCCATCGAGGATGCCGAGGATGCGGGCGTATTCCTCATCGGAGAGTCCGTGGGATTTGATATCCGCGGGCGTAATGCGCGTGTTGGGCGGCGCGTGGTTCACGACAGCGTCTCCACCAGGCTCTCGAACATGGCGCGGCCGTCAGTACCGCCGAGCGTGATATCGGCAAGACGCTCGGGATGCGGCATCATGCCCAGCACGGTCCTGGCACTATTGAAGATGCCGGCGATATTGCGCTGTGAACCGTTGGGGTTGGCGTCGTCGGTGATCGCACCTTTCGGTGTGCAATAGCGGAACGCGACGAGGCCGTCACCGTCCAATTGATCCAGTGTTTTCGTATCGGCAAAATAATTCCCGTCGCCGTGGCCAATGGGAATGCGCAACACCTCACCGACTTTGTACTTCGTGGTGAAGGCACTCTGCGAGTCACCCACCTTGAGGTGGACGTCCTTGCAGACGTATTTGAGATCGCGGTTGCGCATCAGCACGCCGGGAAGCAGCCCGGCCTCGGTAATGATCTGGAAGCCGTTGCAGATGCCAAGAACACGCGCGCCTTTTTCGGCGCGGCGTTTGACCTCGCGCATGACCGGTGAATGGGCGGCCATGGCGCCACAGCGCAAATAGTCGCCATAGGAAAATCCGCCGGGCACGACGATGAGATCCAGGTCGGGAAGTTCGGTGTCCCGATGCCAGACCATGACGGGCGGGCGGCCTATGCTTTGCTCAAGGGCGACGGCGATATCGCGATCGCAGTTGGAGCCGGGGAAAACGATGACGGCGGCCTTCATCGGCTAGTCAACCACCTCGACGGCGAAATTCTCGATCACCGTGTTGGCCAGCAGCGTCCGGCACATGTTCTCCACGTCTTTCTGCGCCGCCGCTTTGTCGCCGGCTTTCACGTCCAGTTCGATGTATTTGCCCTGACGGACGCCCGAGACGCCGCCAAAGCCGAGCCCATGCAGGGCGTTCTCCACGGCCTTGCCCTGGGGGTCGAGCACACCGTTTTTCAAGGTAATGTGAACACGCGCCTTCAAGCGAAACGTCTCCCTATTGTCCGAGGCGGTTTTCCGCGCCGGTCCTTACTGCAGCGTCGACGGGCCCTTCACGTCCGTGGGGCCGCTTTCCGGCAGGATGCCGAGACGCCGCGCCACTTCCTGATAGGCTTCCTCGATCCGGCCCAGATCGCGGCGGAAGCGATCCTTGTCCATCTTTTCGTTGGTCTTGGTGTCCCACAGGCGGCAATTGTCCGGCGACAGTTCGTCGGCGAGCACCACCTGGATGTCGCCGTTCTCGTGATAGAGCCGGCCGAATTCCACCTTGAAGTCCACCAGCCGGATACCGATGCCGAGGAACAGCCCGGACAGATAGTCGTTCACCCGAAGCGCCATGTTCAGCATTTCATCGATCTCGTGGATCGCGGCCCAGCCGAATCCGGTGATGTGTTCCTCGGACACCATGGGATCGCCGAGTTGATCGTTCTTGTAATAGTACTCGACGATGGACCGGGGCAGTCGGGTGCCTTCGGGAATGGCGAAACGTTCCGAAATCGAACCGGCGGCCACGTTGCGGACGACCACTTCCACCGGAATGATCTCGACTTCTTTCACCAGCTGTTCGCGCATGTTGAGCCGGCGCACGAAGTGGGTCGGAATGCCGATCTCCTCCAGGCGCGTCATCAGGTATTCGGAGATGCGATTGTTGAGCACACCCTTGCCGGTGATGGTGCCCTTTTTCTTATTATTAAAGGCAGTGGCGTCGTCCTTGAAATACTGGACCAGGGTGCCCGGCTCGGGGCCCTCGAACAGGACTTTGGCTTTGCCTTCGTAGATTTGCTTGCGTCGCGCCATGGCGGCTTCCCTAAAGTAAAATCCATCAACGGCCCCAGGAGGCCGGTTTGCGAGAACGCCGCCGAACTGCGAAGAGGGCGATCTAGTCCGCGCCTAGCGGTCCGAATTCTAACATTCGCATCCGGGTTCAGCAGGCTGTTTTGCGAATGTTAGAATCAAAGGACCATTAGGAAACTAATGATTCTAGTGGAGCTTTGGATTTGACATCCGCTTCGCAGCCCCCGTGGCTACCTGGGTAGCGAATGTCAAATCAGCTCAACTAGGTCGAGGGGTCGATATAGCAGGTGAGCCCCCGGCGGACAACGACGCCGCACATGACCGCCCTCGGCCATCAAAATCGCGCAAAAAGCCATGTCTTTTGGCCGGGATTTTGCCGCCACCGCGGCCATCAGAGCTTAATCGGCAGAAATGGCGCAGACTCGGGCTGGCCGGCGGCGAACAACCAGATCGGCCGCTTGCGGTTCTGGCCATGGCTCGCGGCCACGGAGGGCAGAGCCACAAGAGACGAGGACGACGTTCCATAGCCGGTTTCGGTGCGAAAGCTCATGGCTGCGACCGGGTCGGCGTTCACCGGTGTCCCGGCGCCCAAGAGGGTCTGCCAGCCTTCCCATGAGCCGGTTTCCGGGGCGGGCGCCGGGGCGGCCATGAACCGCGGCAAGTGGGCGGCGATCCGGGGTTCGTGCGGGTCGTTACGGTCCCCGGCCGTGAACATGGAGAGCCCCTCCGGGATTGGCTCAACACGCACACCGGCGCCGGTCTCCTGACCGATGGCCGTCAGGGCCAGCCACCAGGCATCCCGGTTGTCTGCAATCACCAGATTGAACGGCCGGTAGGCATTGGGATCGATTCGGGCAAGGGCTTGGGCGGCTTCCCTGGCGTCGGCATGGTCGAGGGCCTCCAGTACCAGTTCGCCGCGGCTGCGCTTGTCGGGCGTTGGTCCCAACGTTCCGTGCCGGTTCAGGATGCAGGCGACGACTCCGTCATCGTTGATGCCCATCCAGCTTCCGCCGGCCAGATCGTCCAGACCGGCGACCACGTCGGGCCGGTCCGGCCAGTGACGGGCCGGCGGATGCCACGGACGCGCGAGCATCTCGTCCCGGTTGGCGCCGAGAAGAATGGGCCATGGCGTGTTGGGCCGGCGAAGGATGACAACGGTGCACACAGGGAGCCTTGGGATTGAGAACTTCAGGGGGTCGCGTACCGTCATACAAATTCCCGGGCCGGTGGGCTACGGGCAGTTGTCCTGGCGATTTGCCGTACCTATATGAATCGCAAGTCTTCCGATCTCAAGGCGGACAATCATGACCAATGCTTTTCAGGACCGCGAAAAGGGCTTCGAACGAAAATTCGAACTCGATCAAGAGTTGGCATTTCGTATCAAAGCCCATCGGGACCGCTTGTTCGGTCTATGGGTCGCGGCGCAAATTGGAAAAAGCGGCACGGCGGCCGAGGTCTATGCCAGCGAACTGATCGCCACGAATTTCGAGCATCCGGGCGACGACGACATGCTCGACAAGGTCCGTGCGGATCTGCGCTTCCAGAACATGTTTGTCGAGGATCGCAATATTCTCCGGCAATTGCGCAAGGCGGAGGCCGAATCCGCTCGCGATGTGCTGGGTCCTGATGTCTAGGCCGTCCCAAACACGCGCTTAAAAATCGTGTCCACGTGCTTGGTGTGGTAGCCCATGTCGAACAGGGGCTCCAGCTGCGCGGGTTTTAAATGCGCGGTTACCTCGGGGTCGGCCTTGAGGCGATCGAGTAGATTGCCGCCCTCGTTCCAGACCTTCATGGCGTTGCGCTGGGTGAGACTGTAGGCATCCTCGCGGCTGACGCCCGCCTGGGTCAGGGCGAGCAGCACGCGCTGTGAAAACACCAGCCCGCCCATCATGTTCAGATTGCGCGCGATGGCATCCGGATAGATCACCAGCTTGTCGATGACACCGGCGAGGCGGGCGAGGGCGAAATCCAGGGTGATGGTGGCGTCGGGGCCGATGAATCGCTCCACCGACGAATGCGAGATATCGCGCTCGTGCCAGAGGGCGACGTTCTCCATGGCCGGCAGGGCATAGCCGCGCACCATCCGCGCCAGGCCCGTGAGATTTTCCGTCAGCACCGGATTGCGCTTGTGGGGCATGGCCGAGGAGCCCTTCTGCCCCGGCGAGAAGTACTCCTCCGCCTCACGGACTTCCGTGCGCTGCATATGGCGGATTTCCGTGGCGGCCCGTTCGATGGAACTGGCGATGACGCCAAGCGTGGCAAAATAAGCCGCGTGCCGGTCGCGGGGAATGACCTGGGTGGATATGGGCTCGGACTTCAAACCCATTTTCTTCGCCACGTATTCTTCCACGGATGGGTCGATGTTGGCGAAGGTGCCGACCGCGCCGGAGATGGCGCAGGTGGCGATTTCGTCGCGGGCGGTCTTGAGGCGGGCGAGGTTGCGGGCGAACTCGGCGTAGAAGCCTGCGAACTTGAGCCCCATGGTCACCGGCTCGGCATGAATGCCGTGACTGCGGCCCATGGCAACGGTCATCTTGTGCTCGAAGGCCCGGCGCTTGAGGGCGGCCAGCAGGTCCTCGATATCCTTGATGAGAATGTCCGTGGCCTGCACCAGTTGCACCGACAGGCAGGTATCGAGCACGTCCGACGAGGTCATGCCCTGGTGGACAAAGCGGGCCTCTGGTCCCACGTGCTCCGCCAGATTGGTCAGGAATGCGATGACATCGTGCTTGGTCTCCCGCTCGATCTCGTCGATCCGCGCGATGTCCCATTTGCCCCGCTCCCACACCGCCTTGGCGGCGGCGGCCGGCACGACGCCCAGTTTGACCAGGGCGTCACAGGCATGGGCTTCGATCTCGAACCAGATGCGGAACTTATTCTCCGGCTCCCAGATCGCGGTCATGGCGGGCCGTGCGTAACGAGGGATCATGGGCGGGTTCCGAAGGGAATGACGGGCTCTGTATAGGCAATTCCCGGTCCTAACTCCAGTGGCGAAACCGCCGGTCCGTCCTATAAAAGCCCTTCGTTTTTGAAGGACTTCGCGCCGCCGCGGCTGACGATCACATGATCGTGAAGGGTCAGGCCGACCGCCACTGCCGCATCCTTGACCTTGCGCGTCATATCGACGTCGGCGCGGGAGGGCGTCGGATCGCCGGACGGATGGTTATGCACCATGATGATGGCACTGGCATTGAGCTCCAGCGCACGCTTGACCACTTCGCGCGGATAGACGGGTGTGTGATCGACGGTGCCTTTCTGTTGGGCCTCGTCGGCGATCAGGCGATTTTTGCGATCGAGGAAGAGCAGGCGAAACTGCTCGGTGGGATCATAGGCCATCTGCGCCGTGCAATAGTCGATTAACGCCGCCCATGACGTGATCACCGGCTGATCCTTGACCTGGGTGCGCAGCAAGCGTTGGGCGGCGGCCTGTACCGCTTTCAAGGTCGTGATGGCGACCGTCTTGATGCCGTCGACCTCCGCCAGTTTCTCGGGCTCGGCGGAGATGACCTCGCCGAACGAGCCGAACTTCGCGATCAGCGCCTTGGCAATCGGCTTGGTGTCCCGCTGTGGAATCGCCGAGAACAATAACAGCTCCAACAATTCGTAGTCTTGGAGACTGTCGGGTCCGGCCTCGAGAAATCTGTGGCGTAGGCGGTCACGATGGCCATGATAATGGGGCTTCGACGGGGTTGCTGTCGCGGTGTCGACAAACAGCGCGCCGGTCGCGTCATCAAGCTCCGTCGGCGGCTTCCGTTTCACCATTAGATGTTCCCATCGGGTGCCCCATGCTGTGACCATGGGGCAAGCATAATAGCCCGAGTGCGGCTAGCGAAGGCAATGGCGGTGTCGACCCACTATTGTCCGCAGGGTCAGAAGAAGCGGCAAATTCTGTGCAAACTAATTTGGGATGCTGTTACCGTAACCCACGCGATCTGGTTCAGCACACTTTGACCTGAAATTGTCGTCGCGGCCCTGCCGACGATCACTGCAGACTCAGAATAAGATCACGAAGGCTCGGCGACAAGCGGCTCAAGTCGATGCCTGGCGGCAAGTGGGCGAGGTCGACACCCGGAGGAACATCGGCCAAGGTGGCGCCCAATGGCGGCTGGTTGTCCTTGGTGCTGTCCAATTGCAGTTTGCACGCGATCGTCAGGTCGGTCACGGCGCCCGTGTTCGTGTTGGTGACCAAATGCTGCAGGAAGCCGGAAAACGTGCCTTCTGTACGTATGACGTAGCGCAATTGCGAAGCGCTGGGCGTGACTTGCGCGGCCGTCTCCAGCTCGGAACTCGACAGGCTTAGGTGTCCGCCCGCCGGTATCGGCGGCGTGGTCGCAGCCCCAAGCCGCGTTCCGGTCGTCGCATCGTAGAGCGCCAAAGTCACCGGGCCGGGCGTCGTCGCGGTGTTTGTGACCACCACCGTGCTCGGGAAGGTCGCGTCGAGCCGTGAGGAATGGACACCGTTGAGACGCGAGGATGACGGGCCGGTCCCGAAGTCACAGATGCTTAGATCAGTCGGCGTAGAGTCAGAATTTGCGCGGAGCACATGTTGGAGTTCGCCGGCGAATGTCGATTGCACCGTCAGGCCGTAATATGCCGGTTTTGCCGGTGGCAGGGGAACGGCGCCTTCAATATCGCCGATCGGAAATTCTTGTGCGGCCCCGGCAGGGATGCTCGGGCTTGTCCACCTTCCAAGCGAAGTCCCCGCCGCTGAGTCCTGCAACGTCAGGGTGACGGTGCCCGCCACTGAGTCGGTGTTCGCGATCTGAAGATAGGATTGCCCACTGCCATTGGCGCTCGAGAAGATTAGGCCGGTGTGCAGGGAACCGTCCACGCTATGGTAGCTTGGCTCGGGACCGCCCACGGGGCAGAGGGTGGTCATGTCGGTGATTACGCCCGATCGCGTGTTGTTGACAAGATGCTGGAAGAAGGCGGTGAAATTATAGTCGCCGTCGGAAGAGCGTCCGAACCGAATGACATAGGTAGGCGTGAATCTGCTTGGCGTAATGTGCGCGGCGGCCTCCATGGCAGCCACCGACATGATCACGTGTCCACCTGACGGAATGATGGGCGTGGGAAACGAGCCCATAAAATAGCCGCCTTCCGCATCGTAGATTTCAACGCTGAAGCCCAAAGTTTTGGCCCCGCTATTTGTGATGGCAACTGTGCTCGGGTAGTTCCCCGAAAATTGCGACGAATGAACATTGATGAGGACTCTGCCAAGGGATGCAACGCCGGTGTCACACGCGGTCATGTTGCTCAGGAGGCCGTCGTTGCTCCGCAGTACCTCATTTTGGATCGCCATTCCTGTCTTTGCGGCCTGGGCGGTGATCGCGTAGGTGGCCGGTTTTGTCACACCGGGGGACAGGCCGCTTTCGATCTCGGCTATCGGGAATTGCATCGAGACGCCGGCCTTCAATAATGGGCTCACCCACGTGCCGACGGTGGTGCCCGTGCTGCCGTCATGCAGCGTCAAGGTCACAGACGCGCCGCTGTGCATCCAATCGTTGCTGCTCGTTCCGTTAAAAATACGAATCAGCGATTGGGCGTTGGCATTGGCCGATGAATACACCAGCCCCAGGGTGCTCGATGAGCCGCCGCTGGTGCTCCGGGCGTCGTTTCCCACGGTCTGCGCCAATCCTGCGGTCGAGGCGCCGACCAGGCAGGCGGCCGCGAATAGAAGGGGGCGAAACGCCAACGGCCGATGCGGCCGGCGAGCCGAGGTTATCCTCACGTTGTTCCCCCCTCAATAGACGTAAGACCTACACGTCGCTGTCGAGCGCTCCAAGTCTTATACACGGAATAGTAGAGTGCCGTCTATATACGCTGGTGGGGGGTAGCGGCCACGCACACGAGCCCCATAGCCTCTCTGGCGTGCCCTAGCCCTTTTGCCGTACCGGGGCCCACGCGAATTCATCGGGATTGGTAATGGCGACAGCGCGTCGCTCCAGTAGCGCTGCGCACGCGCTCTCGTCGTATCCCAGAGCCCTTAGGATCTCCATCGTATGTTCGCCAAGCTCGGGCGGTGGCAGTCCTTGTGCACTTTCGGTCTGCCCCGGAAACTCAGGCACCTCGAAGTGCAAACCACGAAACGTGAGATCGCGCAGCTTGCCGGGCTGATGAGCCTGCGGCGATTCAAGGACACGCTCTAGAGGCAGAACCTCCGTGAAGCCGACGTTCGCATCGCGCAGCAGTGTGGCGGCCTCGTCGTAACTGAGTCCGCCGACGGCCGACCGCACCGCGGCTTCGACGCGTTCGCGCTGCTTCTTGCGTTCCCGGAGCTTTGCCAGGCCTGGATCGTTGGCTTCAGGCATGCCGAGCGCATTCGACAGCTTCTGCCAGTGCGCATCGGTCAGCACGAGGAGATAGAGCCAACGCTCGTCTTGCGTCTTGTAGGCGCCGTAGCCGGGCATGCTGAATTCGCCGCCGGCTTCTTTCTCGGGCCGACCCAATAGCTGCGTCTTCAATTGCACACCGGCCAGATCGCGGGCCGCCACGTGCAGACCGGTTTCATAGAGGCCGATCTCGATGCGCCGGTCGGCGGCGGACGGCGATGGATGCAGCATTGTCGCGAGGATGCGAATGACCGCGAACGTGCCGGCGAACTGGTCGTGGTAGGACGGGCCCAACCGGCTGGGCCGACCCTCGATACGGTGGTCGTCCATGACGCCGGTCGCTGCCTCGGCGACCGGATTGGTCGCGAGATCATTCTCTTGCGGTCCGGCCGCATAGCCACGGACGTGGGCGTAGATGAGGGTCGGGTTCACCGCGACAAGATCGTCGGCCGTGATCTTCAGCTTGCGCACCGCTGACGGCGCCAGGTTGTGAATGAAGACGTCGGCCGTGGCGATTAGCTTGCGGAATGCCTCGTGCCCCTCAGGGATACTGAGGTCGATGACAATGCTCTTCTTACTGTGGCTGTAGGCAATCAAGGTGCCGCTCGGGCCGCCGCGCACCAGATTGCGCGTGGTGTCGCCGGTGGGGGGTTCGACCTTGATCACCTCGGCGCCGAGTTGCGAGAGGATGTGCGTCGCGAAGGGCGCTGCGACCATGGTGCCGAGTTCGATCACGCGGCGGCCGGAGAGGGGCTGGTGGTTCACGAGACTCGTCAAGTTAAGGGGTAATACCGGCGGGCTTACGGCGCGTAGGGCGGATAGGTATAGCCCCTGGGAGAGAGCGTAAAAATCTCGGCCCCGGTCGCTGTCACCCCGACCGTA
>SCTM01000057.1 GCA_004297485.1 Rhodospirillaceae bacterium | reverse complement strand
TCAGCAATATCCGTGGTCTTTCGATCCGTGAAGACACGCTGCAACCCAATCACCATCGCCATAACCAGGTCGCTATCGGTGTTGGCGAACTTGGCGATCGCACGCTCCACCTCACCGTTGAACCGTTCGAGGTACTGTTTGGTGTCACGGCCGCCGCCGCTGCTTTCGACGTTGTGAAGGGCTTGCGCCACCGCCAGCGCCACATCGAACAGCTTGGTTTGGGTCAGGATATGTTGACTTTGCTTGACCCTTTTTTTGGCCTGTTCGACCACCTCGCCGGTAGCCGGAAGAGCGAGAATCACGACCTGGCCACGCGGTTTCAGAACCCTGGCAACTTCCGATGCGGCCTTCGACATATCCGAGTATTCAATTCCAAACTGGCTGAACACGGCATCGAAGGTGTTGGGCTCGAACGGGAGTTCCTCCATGCGCGTCCGTGCCCGAAAGTCGATGGTCTTCAATAGGGCCGCATGGCGGATCACAAAATGGGACGGATCGATCTCGGCGGCATCGATGCCGGTAACGGCAAAAGACTTGGCCATTTCCTGAGATACCCGCGCGATCACAAGGCCGACGGCGCCGTTGCCGCAGGCGAGGTCCAGGACTTTGGCCCCCTCTTCCAATCCGGCGGCCAGCTGCGACCAATGGGCGTCCAGCGCCGCCTCGATGTCAGGCGCACTGTCGGGACCGGCGGAATAAAGCCGGCTGTCACGCCAATAGGCGTCCCAAATGCGTAATTTATCGTCGCTGGGTTGCGTCACGGGATAGACTGTCTGATAACGCCGGAATGGCGTAGGAGGTTACGGCAATTCGGGGCACCCTAGCGGAATTTCCCTGACAAAACCATGGTTTGGTAGCGCCTTGTGGCCAAGACTGGCTTGATTCTCAACCTCGCGCTCATGGGCGATGCCACGCATCCGCGTGATGGTACACACTCGAAATCTCAGGAATATCTACCATACCGGGATTCGATGACTGTCGTCCGAGTCAAGCAAAGACCAAGTAGCCTAGCCCGCCCGCGGCTATGGGCCTTATGCCTGATCCTACTGGCCACCGGCATGCTGGCTGCCGGAATTGCGTCGGCGGTGGCGAACGAAACCCTGCGTCGCGGAAACGGGACCGAGCCGGGCACTCTGGACCCTCTTCTTACCGACAGCGAATGGGAGAGGGAGATCGCCAACGACATGTTCCTCGGCCTGACGACCGAGGACACAGCCGGCAAACCTATTCCAGGCGCAGCGGAAAGCTGGACCGTGAGCGCCGACGGCCTGGTCTGGACCTTCAAGCTTCGTCCGGGCTTGGCGTGGTCCGACGGTGTTCCCCTCACCGCTTCAGACTTCGTATTGTCTTTCCGCCGCCTGCTCGATCCGAAAACGGCCGCCAAATACGCCTCGATCCAATACGTCATCAAGAATGCCGCAGCTGTGAACAGCGGCAAGATGCCTTTGGAGAACCTGGGCGTCCACGCACCCGACGACCGCACGGTCGAGATCACCCTTGAAGCCCCGACACCATATCTGCCAGGCCTGATGTCTCATACCACCGCCATGCCGGTCCCGGAGCGTGTGATCCGCCGTTTCGGCGAGAACTGGGTCAAGCCCGCGCAGATGGTCTCCAACGGAGCCTACGTACTCGCGGAAGACAGCCCCCATAACTACGTCAGGCTAACGAAAAACCCCCGCTTTTATGATGCTGCTCACGTGGCCATTGATGAGGTGATTTTTTATCCCATCGAAGATGAGAACGTCGCACTGACGCGGTTCAGGGCGCGGGAGCTTGATATCAATGTCACGACAAGCGGCTTTCCGATCAACCAGCTTTCGTGGCTACAGCAGAACATGCCCGGCGAAGCTCATATCGTCCCTGCGCTTGCCAACCAGTATCTTGTGTTCAATCTACGCCGGCCACCGTTTGACGACTCTCGCGTCAGGCGCGCCGTATCGCTATGTATCGATCGCGAGATACTGACGGCCAAGGTGCTAAAAGATGGAAGCACGTCGGCTTATGCCTTTGTGCCGCCCGGCATCGCGAATTATCCCAATCCCGCCCGACTGGATTTTGCGTCGTGGCCGATGGTGCAACGGATCGCTGAAGCTAAGCGCCTGTTGGCGGAAGCTGGGTACAACACCGACCATCCGTTCACAGTGGAACATCGTTATATGAACAGCGTCGCCAGCCGCCGCATGGCAATCGCCGGGGCGGCAATGCTGAAGGAATGCGGAATCATCGTCCATCTGCTCGTCAACGAACCCAAGGTATTCTACCGGACAATCCAGGAAGGTGATTTCTCCATGGCGACCGCCATGTGGGGTGCCGACTACAACGATGCCCAGAACTTCCTTTATCTACTGGATAGTCGGTCCGTCGGATTCAACTATGGGGGCTACAGCAATCCGAAATTCGACGTACTGCTGGACCAAGCAAGAACCGAAATAGATGTCGCCAAGCGCGCGGCGCTCCTGAGTCAGGCCGAACAGATCGCCCTCGACGAAGTCGCTGTGGCGCCGCTGAACTTTCCCAGCACCCGCACGCTCGTTGCACCATATGTAAAGGGGTATGTGGACAACGCCGTCAACAGCCACCCAACGCGATGGATGCGGCTGGAGCGATAAACTCAGCCGTGATTATCGCCCGACGCGCCACACTGGATCGCGCAAAAAAAAGAGCCCCAGGCTCAGCCGGGGCTCTAAAAAAATTCCGCGCACCGCATTGGACGTGATTAGGCCGCGATATCCATTTTGGCCTTGGAATAAACTGGCGCAGGCGTGAGATCGGGCTCGAGAGCGGGGCGACGCCCCAGCTTGATGGTTGAACCCATGGCAACCAGCACCGCCGAAGCATAGGGCACGGCCATGACAGCCAAGGCGGCCACCCACACGAGATCCGCGGGGTCCTGCAAATGCGTGACCGCCACGGTCGCGGTGATCGCAACGGCCGTGCCGATCAGCATGATCGTCTCCATGGCCGAGATTTTCAGGATCTGCGTCCAAGGCGCCGAATTCTCGCACTTCGGCGTACGCAAGAACGGGCTGGACGAGGTCAGCAATCCGAGAACCACGCCCTTGCCGACCGTATAAGCCAATGCGAGGCCGGTGACCGCGGCAGCGATGGAGCCGGTGAACCCAGTCCCCACTTTGGCGCGGTGCAACCAGATGGTCTTGACGGATTTCACGGTGAACAGGGCCAGAGCGACGCTCGACAAGGCCGTCAACGGCACGTCGAAGTGTTTTGGCGCAATCGCCATAAGGGCCGTCCAGATCAACGACAGGACGCCGAAGACCAGCGCCAAGCCGTCGGCAAACCATGGCAACCAGCCAGCCACGAAGTGATAGCGCTGGGCCAGGGTCAACTTCGCTTTACCGCCGAAAATCGATCCGCCATGCCGCTTAAGGATCTGCATGGCGCCATAGACCCAGCGATACCGCTGTCCCTTGAAGGCGGCATAGGTGTCGGGCATCAGGCCGCGGCCCATGGTTTCGGGCGTATAGAGCGCGATATAGCCGGCCTCGAACAGGCGTAGACCCAATTCGGTGTCTTCGGTGATGCACCATTCCGCCCAGCCGCCGATTTCATCCATGGCCGAACGGCGTACCACGCACATGGTGCCGTGCTGGATGATGGCGTTGTGCTCGTTACGCTCGACCATGCCAATGCGGAAGAAGCCGGTGTACTCGGCATAGCAAAACGTCTTGAACAGACTTTCCTTGGCGTCGCGATAGTCCTGGGGCGCCTGGACAATGGCAACCTTCTGATCGGCGAACGCCGGGATAACGGTTTTCAGCCAGTGCGGGAAAACCTGATAGTCGCTGTCGATGACGGCGATGTGTTCCGCCGTTGGGTCGGTCAATTCCAGAGCCTTATTGAGCGCGCCGGCCTTGAACCCCTTCATGTTATCGAAGTGGTAGAAACGGAACCGGGGACCAAGCGTCGCGCAATGGGCTTCGACAGGCTTCCAGTCGCGATCGTCGGCGGTGTTGTTGTCGAGAACAATGACCTCATAATTTTCATAGTCGAGACGCGAGAGGGCATTCAGCGTCTGAATCACCATGAGCGGGGGCTCATTGTGAGTCGGCACGTGGATCGAGACCCGAGGCTGAACAGCAAGATCACTGGCCGGGAGGGTCGTGCGCCGACGGCGCCAAAGGCTCAACGCCCACTCCGAAGTCTCGGTAATGAGCAGGAGCGCCGTGAACAGCCCGGCGGGCACTATCAACAGAGCCCCACCAATAGCGGTACGGTCAACGTAGCGCAGCGACGAGGCATCGGCGATAAACAGCGCGCCGGAGACCACCAGCGCCACCATGCCGGCGACCAGGAAATAACCTTCCAACGCAAGCGCCGGGAGAACGGCGAGGACAACCGCGCCCAGCACAAACGTACCGGCGGCAGCAGATGCAGCGAAGGTCGGCCATTGTGCGAAGGAGGTCAGCGGCCCGGTGAAGCTGAACTTCGGCGCACCTTCGGCATCAAAGATGCCCCAGTATGCGCCTACCGCGCCTTCATGGCCCGAAGCGCCCTTCCACGGCTGATCGAAGCTTTCCATGATGTAGTAATCATAGTTATGCGCGGCGGCGAAGTTCACAAAATGCCTGAGGTAATCGGCTTCGATCGCGGCCGACGGCACGGAGCCCCGGTGCACGCGGCCTTCCGAGGGCCAACCGGTCTCGCCGATGACGATTCTCTTGTTAGGATACTTCTTCTGAATCTTCTCATAGATGTCGGCAACGTTGTTCAAAGCCTGGTCGGAAGACACACCGTCCCAGTAGGGCAGGATATGGATGGCAACGAAATCCGCGTCCTTGGCCACGTCCTTGGCCCGGTCCTGCAGCCAAAAATTATAGATTTCTGCGGTACCGACCTCGATCTTCTTATTGTTGATGCCCTTCTTGACCTGCCTGATGTAGCCAGCGACTTGGTCCGGCGTCAGCTCGGCGCGAACGTCAATGGCTTCGTTACCGACGAATACCCGGTCGATGACCGTGGGGTTGTCTTTGATAACCTGAATGCCCCTGGCCACTTCGGCGGCGTTCTTGTCGAGGTTATCTCCCAGCCAGATGCCGAGCGATACCTTCAGCCCAAATTCCTTGGCGATGTAGGGAACCCGATCCATACCGTGACTGCCATAGCCGGCGCCGACGGTATAAGTCCGAACGCGCTTCGCGACAGTCGATAGCTGCTCCAGATCGCGCCTGATCATGGCGTCGGTCAGATGCTCGTCGTGATCGGCGTCGGTATAGAGATGGGAAGGTGTGTAAGAGACGCCCCTGAGTTGGCCCTGCCAGTCCGGCGCATCAAGACGATGGTCGAGTGATGCCCAGAAAGCGGCAGAACCGACACATACGACCAGAAGCGCGATAAGAATTCTCATTTTCTTCCTGCAGCTTTCACTGCGCGTTGTAACGTTGATCAGTAACCCGTGTGTAACCCTCAAGTCAGTCTGCAACAGGGCGGGATTACGCCTTATCTGTGGCAGGTACTTTTCGGCCGGGGCGCGAGATCAAAGTGGACAAACGGAAGACTGAGGACACACGATCTCCTGCTCCCCGTGCAGCAGGGCGGTCCTCATACCGGTATTGGAGCGACGCCTTGAAGGCGGCCGACGCTGGTCTGTCTGCCTTCGATTTGGTTATATCAGTGAGACCTTTAAGACTTCAATATATGCACCGCGAAAAATATTTTTTGGCGTGACAAACCTGCTACGCACAAATGGTTGCAAAAGATCGCCGATTGCTTGCAACGGATGGCTTGCCTACCACCTGTGAATGCCGAATTTATGTATTTATTACATCTATATAAATATTTACGAAATTAAATTTCTACAGGATCCGAAAGCGTGAAATGTTAGCTCAATTTATCTCCGCTCCGGCTTTAGGCCGAGCCCTCCATGGACTTGACAAATGCCTTAGACCGGAGGCCGCCCGACCTGGATTTGATCGGTCACGGTTTGGGATGCCTCCCTTATGTTGAGCTATCAGCATGCCTATCACGCCGGGGGGCCAGCCGACGTCCATAAGCACGTGGCGCTTTCCGCCCTGGCCCTGCGCTTGGCACAAAAGGACAAACCCTTTTGTGCCATTGACGTCTTTGCCGGTGAGGGCATCTACGACCTCAGTGATCCTGCAGCGGCGAAAACCGGAGAGTTCCAGCGGGGCATCGCGGCGCTTTGGGACCAAGGCGAGAATGCACCCCCGGCTATCGCGGCTTATCTCGCGCACGTGCGCCAACTGAATGCCGACGGACATCTGCGGCGTTACCCCGGTTCGCCCGCCGTTCTTAAGGCGGCGTTGCGCCCCGGCGATCAATTGACCGTCAACGAACTGCACCCGGCCGCCGGCAAAGCGTTGCGACGATGGGCAAGGGGTGACGCTCGCGTCGCGATCCATCACCGCGATGGACTGGAGGCGCTCGTCGCCCTGGTTCCTCCGTCACCGCGGCGTGGGTTGGTCGTGATCGATCCCAGCTATGAACGCGCCAGCGATTACGCGAATACGGCGACCGCCCTGGCACGCGCGAGCGCGAAATGGGCCGAGGGTATTTTCGTCGTGTGGTATCCGCTGCTTGCCGACCAGCGACATCTGCCGCTTCTCACGGCCATCGACAAGGACATCGCGCTTCCGACTTTGGCATCCGAGTTGAACTTCAATCTTCCCGGCTTACCGGATGCTCCTACCCTGGGTCTCCGGGGCAGCGGCCTGCTGGTGATCAATCCGCCATGGCACTGGGACCATGTCATGACCCAAGCTGGAGATTGGCTGGCCGCGACGCTTCGCCTCGGCCCGGGCGCAAGCCACACATTGCGTTGGATTCATCCCCCGAAATAACTTCAACGCGACTTTGATGGTCGCGATTGCAAGGTGCGGCGAACGGCCACGGCCGCGACGGGATCTTCGGGCCAGATGTGGCGCGGGTAGCGGCCGCGCATCTCGCCGCGAACCTGGGGATAGACGTTGACCCAGAAACTCGCCAGGTCGCGCGTCACGGCGATTGGCCGCTGGGCCGGCGACAGCAAATGCAACGTCACCGGCACACGGCCGGCGGCAACCGTGAGCGTTCCCGTCAAACCGAAGACTTCCTGCAGTTTGACCTGAAGCGACGGCCCGCCGTCGCCACTATAGTCCACGGCGATGCGCGATCCTGAGGGCACGGCAAGATGCGTCGGCGCAAGCTCGTCCAGGCGTGATTGCAGGGCCCACGACAGTTGTGCGCGCAAGGCCTGATCGAGATCGACGCGACTCAACTGTTCTGCGCGCCGAACGCCATCAAGATGAGGTCCCAGCCATTGGTCCAGCGTCGCCATCAGGGCGGTGTCGGAAAAATCAGGCCAGCCATCGTTTGGGAACTGGCTCGCCAGCAGCGCGACGCGCTGGCGTAACGTCGAGGTAGCCGGACTCCAGGGCAGCGCGGCAAGCCCCATTTGCTTGATTCCGTCAACCATGGCCGCCGTAACAAGGGCTGGATCGGGATTTGGCAGCGATCTTTCATCCAATACCAACGCACCCAGCCGGCGCTGGCGGTGCGCCACCACCATCTGCTCGCGATTGTCCCACGACACCTCCTCCGCGCTGACAATATCCGCGGCGAAGGCTTCTTCGATCTCGGCGGCGGCCACCGGCGCTGCGAGATAAATCCGCGCATCACGGCTACTCCCATCCAGATCCGCGACCACCAGGAACGACTCGGCCGCAAGCGCCTCGGTCTGATCCAGAATCGCACCGCCACCGCCGGAAAGACGATAACGACCACCGCCACGCCGTTGGGCGATCCGATCCGGATACGCCAAGGCAAGAACGATACCTGCCGCCGCGGAACTCTCTTGGCTGCCTTCCACGCGGCTCATGCGCTGTATCTGACGGATCACGGCGCGCACCCGCCCTAACCTGCCCCCGCCTCCCCCTGCTCGCTCAGACGCGAGCATGGCAAGGCGGCTGCGTATATCCGGATCGCGCGCGCCGGTCATAACGTCGCGCTCCGACAGAAGCGCCGCGAGATGACACGCCAATACGCCATGACCAAGGTCAGCACCGCGATGGACCATGTGGGCCAGCCGCGGGTGAAGCGGCAATTCGGCCATGGCTTTGCCCTCACCGGTGATACGCCCCGTTTCATCAAGAGCGCCCAATCTTTTCAAAAGCGCCACGCCCTGAGCGAACGCGCCGGCCGGCGGTTGAGTCAGCCAAGGGACCATGGCGGGGTCCGTGACACCCCATGCAGCGAGATCCAGGGCAAGCGCGGTGAGATCGGCTTGCAGGATCTCAGGCTCGTCATAGGCGGGAAGAGCACGATCCTCGGGCTCGGCCCATAGGCGATAGCAAACGCCGGGCCCAAGACGACCGGCACGTCCCCGCCGTTGTTCGGCGGCGGCTTTGGATACCCGCACGGTGGTCAGTTGCGTCATGGCCCGGCGCGGATCAAAGCGCGGCACCCGTTTGAGACCGCTGTCGACGACCACGCCGATGCCCTCGATGGTTAGACTGGTCTCTGCGATGGTCGTGGCCAACACCACCTTGCGCTGGCCTGGCGGTGCCGGGGCGATAGCACGATTTTGGTCCTCGGGACTCAAGGCCGCGAATAACGGTGCCACGCGTACGTCGCCCGGTAAGACGCCGGCCTCCAATGCGGCTTGCGTGCGGCGGATTTCGGATTCCCCCGGCAGAAAGGCGAGCACGCTGCCGTCCGCCTCCTGAAGGGCGCGACGGACGGTGGCCGCCATGTGATCATGAAGACGCCCCTGAACAGGTGGTTCG
>SCTM01000349.1 GCA_004297485.1 Rhodospirillaceae bacterium | reverse complement strand
CAAGGGCGCTTTCCTCCGGGTATTTATCACGACCCCGTCTCTTACCCAAACCTGCCTCGCTTCGACCGGGAGGGTTTTTATCGGGACACCTTCGCCTTCTCGGATGAGACCAAGAAGTACGCTCTCAGTCCCATCAAGTCCGTGCTCACGGCCCTCGGCTGCGCTTACCGCTGCACTTATTGCTACATCGGCTCCCTCATCGAGAACCAGGCTGCGTCTTATGCGGACACGGGGGTGAGGCCGCCGAGCATTATCCAAGACCGTCCTCTGGACATCGTGCTTGCAGAAGGTCTCGATATCCTCGAACTCGACGAGGTTTACAGAGTAAAGACTACCGCCGTCTTCGACCAGGCAGACATCTCCCTCAACAATCTGTCCTGGTGGGAGCAGCTGCGTCCTCGTTGGGTCGAGCAGGTGGGTATCCCATTCTACATCCAGGCGCGGCCGGCCATGCTGGCGGGGAACTCAGGTCGGGAGCGCATCGCATCCATCGCGAAGGACCGCTTGGTCGCGGGGATCTCCATGGCGATTGAGTCCGGCGACCCTGCGGTGCGCCGGCTACTGCTCAAGCGCCTTGAGACAAACGAAATCGTCTTAGACGCGCTGAAGAACGTAAAGTCCTTCCGCATCCCCGTCCGTACGCAGGCGATCACGGGTCTTCCGGTGGTACGACCGCGGCGTCCGGTAGACCGCGAGATCGGTCTCGTGGAGGCGGACGGTCGCGAGCACTACTATGCCGACCCTTTGCAGGAGACGCTTCTGTGCCTCGACCTGGTCGCCTCCTCCGGTCATTTCGCGACGGAGGATTACTACTGGAACGCTCTATACTCTCCATTTCCCGGCACCCCTCTCGGAGACTACTCCCTGCGCGCGGGTCTGCATGATGGTGGAACCGACGGAAAAGAAAAGGCTTATATGTTAACCTCGGAGGTTGGCCTCACTTGCTTTGAACCCGACGTCGTCCGTAGGCAAGTGACCTTTCATCGTACAGCTAATTTCTTCGCCCATCTTCTCAACGGTCGCGAGATGATGGAGCGATATCTCTACCGAGCCGTCACCTTTTCTCTGGAGGACTTCTCCCGCTTCGTTGCGGACCATCACCAGGACTTTGTCTGGAAGGCGGGATACAACAAATTCGGCCTGATCGCCAGTCCGTCGCGAGGCCTACTCGCGGATTTTCTCGCATACGCTTATCCTGATCCGGCGGACGAGGAGTTCCGAGTCCTAAACCACCGCCTTATGCCCTACTTTGAGATTCTACTGGACGGTCTCCTCCTTGCGGCCAAGATCGCGGTCCGCTATTTCGAGCAGCGAGTCGCAGGGAAGGACTTCGACCTCGACCAGCTCTCCCGTGTGGAGCGCGATCACTACTACGACAACAACTATTGCATGACCTATGTGCCCGACCGCTTCGCTGAATTTCTTCTACCACTTGTGCATGAGAACCGACAAGGAGTCCGATGATGAAAAAATTCTGGATGGTTTTTGGAATGAGAAAAGATGGGTCAGGAAGAGAACAAAAAAAGAAACATTTTGATTGCGGGACAGCAGGGATAGAGGCTCGTCGTCTAGCTAATGAGAATCCGGGTATGGAGTTTTTGGTATGTGAAGCATGTGCGGGTTATACTTTTCCAGAAAGACCAGAAGTGCATGTTAATGTTTACGACGAATGATCTCTCAGCATCTCCGCGACCGATTCTTTCAGCGCTATGCCAGAGAACTAACCCCAGAGGTCCTGGTCAAGATCGTGAAGCTCGCGCTAGCGTCTCCTCCCATGGAGAAAAAGGACCCCACGGGTCGTGACCTCGACCATGTGTGGGTGAGATTGGACGGCCAAGAGATACGTCTGGTCTTCCATCGTTCCACCCGTACCGTCCTGACGTTTCTGCCAGGTCGCGTCCGTTTGGCGAGTTGTCTGCCGAAGAGGAGAAGAAAAGATACTTATGAGTCTTGACAGTCTCCAAAGCACCGAGTATAATTCCAGTGCGGGCGCATTGCTCCCGTTTACAGACGCGCAGGCATCCCTGACCGGACCTTGCCGATCCCCGGAGGTTCCCATGCACAAGGATGTCCGCGGCGCGCGCAGCACGCGTAAGGTCGGTCGTTCTGGAGAGGCTAGCGTTCCCCGTCACTCCAGCACCCACGGCGGGGCGGGCCACATGGTCAAGTCCAACGTGGAGAAGTCCTTCCGCATGGCCGGCGCCAACCGCGTGATGGGTTCGGGTCCGAAGTACGGTGGTCGTAGCAACCGCAGCATCCCGTTCGGCCCGCGCTGAACATGAAGTTCCCCTTCGCGCGGAAACCGATACCACTGTCCCAGAACACTCAGGTTTGTCGTGTGTTCAGATGCGATTACGGGCAGAAGCCAGGTCGTTCGGAAGTCGTGAAGTCCTGCCCACGACCGGAGTATCGGCGTCGCAAGGTCTGATGTCCTCACGTACAGCGAACGCCGTCCGGCACGACTCTTCCAGGGTACAGCCGGCGGCGTTTCTTTTTTTCAGGATTTGTAATTAGCCTACGGATACGCTTATGCAACTGCGGAGTCCCAAGGGCAAGGGGAAGCGACGGAACCCGAAGGACCCACCAGCGGAGTACCGCTGGAAGCCAGGACAATCGGGTAACCCAACCGGCTTAGGTAACCCTGGGAAGACGATCAGCCAAACCCTCCGAGAGTTGCTCAAGATGCCCGCAGACGAATTGGTAAAGTTCCGAGCCCGCAAGGATCTCATCGGAACTGAGCGGATAGCATTGCGTTGGATGGATCGCATGGAGAATCAAGAAGTCAAGGGCAACGCTGCTCAGTTGCTCTCGATGGGCCTGGATCGTACGGAGGGGGCGGTGAAGCAGACTCATGTCCTAGAGGGCGGTCTCAGTCCCGTGACCGATCCCGCTGAACTCGCCAGGCGCCTCGCGGCTGATTCCGCACCAGGCACGCCTCCCAGCACGGAGAACGCGTGAACAAGCCGAAGGCGAAGCGCGATGGAAACCGTAGCGCGACCTACGACACGAAGGGTAAGGTCATGGATTCTCTGCGCACTGCTGGACAAAGATTCATGACCCCCAAGCCTAAGCCCGCTCCTCGCAGCGCTGTCGGCGCCGTTCGCGGGTGAGGTGGACGCTGGTGCGTTGGCCGAAGCGCGCGCCTGGCTCGGTGCGGACCCGTTGCGCTTCACTCGTTTCAACCCAGGTCAGGTGCGGTTCATTGATCTTGTCAAGAACCCTGGCGATACTCTCACCATCGTGGAGCTTCTGAAGGGAAACGGTTTGGGCGGCTCCTTCGCGCTCATAGCGGTGATGAGCGCGGTGATGTTCGGCACGCGCAACCCTCTCTTCGACGCTGTGCCCTTCGGACCACGACGCTGGCCCTTTACCAAGAACCTGCGCCTCGTCACGACGACTGAGAGCGTGGGCGACCAGGGACCAATACAGATCGCGATGCGACAACTGTTCCCTGCGGGGCGCTGGACGCAGAGTCGCGGCTCGGGCAAGGGATTCTACTCGCAGGGCACCACGGACACGGGATTTACCTGGGATGTCCTAACCTACCACCAGGCCGTGGAGGAGTTCGCCTCGCACACCAAGGGGGCTGTCTTCTTCTCCGAGCCGCCGCCCGCGCCGATTTTCTTCGAGGCGGTCACGCGCCTGCGCGGCCACGGTCTGGTGTGCGTGGATATGACGCAAGTGGATATGGCCGGATTCAACGAGGACCTGGTGTCCGAGGGTCTGGTTCTGGATGGGAAGAAGGTTGGTGACGTGCGCGCGGCCTACGCGCACCACCACGAGGCGTGCTCGGAGCACTTCTCTGGTGGTCACCGCTCCCACGCCTCTATCGAGGCCGAGTACGCCCTGTGGATGAGGGAAGGCGGCAAGGCCCTCGCGGATGCGCGCGCTTCGGGCCGAGCTCTGGCCCGCTCCGGTCGCATCTGGGCTAACTGGGGCGCCGCGCACGAACTCGATTCCTTACCAGAGTATCACCAGAAGTGTTGGGACGATGGACGTGTCGTGGTGTGGCAGGTCGTCAACCCTCACGACCGGCCACCGTGGCCCATCGTCTGGGGCGCCACCTTCCCGAACGACGACGTGGTGTTTGTGGCGGAGTGGCCTCCGTTCCCGTGGCACGAATCCAAGTCCAGTCCCGTCACGCACTACGAGGACTACCGAGAGATCATCCTAGAGGCGGAGACGGAGTTGCCCCCAGTGACCGTGCGCCTCATGGACCCGAACTTCGGCGAGGCGATCAGTACGCACTCAGGCGCTAATCTGTTCCGCTTGCTCGCGTCCAAGTGCCGCCACTGCGCGCGCGGAGAGAGCGAGGAAGCGCGTCTTTTGAGCACCTGCGCACATAGTCTCCAGTTCCGCCACGCCGTGGCCTACCCCGGCTCAGTCGAGTGGGGGAATACCCTGGTCCGCGGCGCGGTCGGTGACCCTGGTGCTGGAGTACGTCCGAAGGTGTACTCGCTACGCGAGTCCTGTCCAAACATCTGCTACGCCGCGCGCCATTACGCCTACCGCGAGCACCGTGATCCAACCAAGGGTCTATCCGAGCGCGGACAATATGTTCACAAGCCAGTCGCCGATCTTCTGCGCTATGCGTATCTGTCCAAGCTGGACAAGTACCCTCAGGAATCCGTACCACTCCAACTCTGGCAACCTTCTGCACGTAAGCGCTCCAAGAACACATGACCCGCAAACGCCCTCGGAAGGTCCGAGCACGTCGTCGCATGTTCGATCCCGCTCCGTTCGACTTCTATCAGGCTCTGGATAAATTCCGCGTGGCAGAGATACGACCTATCAAAAGTGGGAATTATCGTGCTTGATTTTCCATGTGAAACCCGCTACGATGCCCCCATGAGGAGCCTTCTCTTCGTGCTGCTCCTGGCCGGCGTAGCGACCGCGGCCCCGGTCTATCCAGACCCCACCCTGACTCCGGGGGCGGCCATCGGAGTCGCAATGGAGCGCCTGTGCACGCCAGGCTACACTGCTTCTGTTCGGAACGTGTCGAGGGAACTGAAGCGGCTCGTCTTCTTGCGGTACGGTGTGGATTGGACCAAGCGGTCACTCTACGAGGTGGATCACTTCGTACCGCTGGAACTCAGCGGGGCAAAC
>SCTM01000056.1 GCA_004297485.1 Rhodospirillaceae bacterium | reverse complement strand
ACTAGATGTTTCGTCCCAGGGTTTGATGGTGCATTATTTTCTCCGGAGTGGAGGGATGCACTATGGGGCGATTGCGCCGACGCGGATCTCGCGACATGCGCCCGAATTCGGCGAGCATACCGAGGAGGTGCTGATGGAACGGCTCGGCTTCGACTGGGACCGGCTCGGTGACCTCAAGACCCGCGGCATGATCTGATGACGGCCGTCGCCGGCAGGGCGTGGGAGTTAAACGCACTGTCACTGAATTTCTATATTACCTAGCTGTAATATAGTGATAAATTCAATGAAGGCAGACAGATAGGCTTTCGAAACCACGAAGAACTGTATTCTCTGCCAATTTGTATTCGAACACCTCGATCTCGGACACGTGTTTGACTATAGCATCTAGCATGACGGTTAATTCGAGCATGGCTAGATTTCCGCCGACGCATCGATGTATGCCGCCGCCAAATCCGACGTGATCAGTCGCGTCGCGCAAGATGTCGAATTTGTCTGGATTCTCATACCGACGTTCGTCACGATTGGCGGCTGGCAACACGGTCACAACACGCGCGCCAACTGGCAAGATTGCATCTCCAACTTGCACCTCGCGGCGCACAACCCTGGAAAAACCGCGGCCCGGACCGTCAAAGCGCAACGCCTCGTTCACGCATTTGGGGACCAGTTTAGAGTTTTCCTTCAGTTTTCGCCATTCATTTGGATTTGTAGCGAGCAGGTGTAGAAGGGTGCCCAGCGCGAAGATCGTCGTATCAAGCGATGGTGTGACGTATCCCTGAAGTATCTGGCACGCCGCATCTGCCATCAAATCGCCCTTGGTAACGCTCTTCCATAGTTCAGCAGACCAACTTCCTTCCCGGAACCTAGCGGGTAGATCAGGATTGCAGATGTAAGCCACCATTTCGGCCATTGTGCCCAACGCTTGTTCTGTTCGAGGATCATGGGCAGGGCCCATCGAGTTGAATCCTGCGTCAGCCCATTTGAGCATGCGGCTGCGTCCATCGTCTGGGAGGCCGACAAGTTCGGAAATGACCCGGAGCGGCAGATGACGCGCAAGCTCAAGCATCGCGTCAATTCTGCCAACGCCAACAACCTCCTGGACTCGCTCGTCAGCAAGTTCCGCAAGACGTCCGCGCAACTGCGCAAGCTGCTTTGGCTGAAGCGGGCCACCCAAAATTTCACGGAACTTTGTGTGATCGGGCGGGTCTGATGCGATGGGCGTTCCCCGCATGAAGCCGTTGCATATGTCGTTCAAGGCGACTCCCTGTGCCGAACTGAAATCATGCCAGTTTGCTAGAGTGGCCTTCACGTCGGCGTGCCGCCCCATGGCATAAAGGCCAGTCTCACCGAGCAGGCAGATCGGCCCCAAATCACGCAGTTCGCGATACGCGTCGAATGGATCGGCCATAACAGCCGGGGCAAACAGATCTGTGTCTAATGTGGGAATTTTCATTTTGTATGCCCTGGCCTTCATGATCACTGGAGTGGAGGCTGTTGGCCTCTGGTCCCGGTCGCGTTGGCAACCGCCATTTCCATTGCGGCGGCAATCAGTCGCCTTTTCAGCGACGCCCCATCACGTGACCTTAGTGCATTCCCTTCCATCATTCGGACGCCAATGCGCCTTGCGCCTGCATGATGGAAGTTTTCGGATCAGTGATCAATTATTTTCGTAAATCTCCAAGATCTAGATGGGGCCGCTCTTGCGGGGTCGACGCTGCCGCGCATGAAGGCGCGGCCAAGCGGGGTTACTCACGCTGCATGGCCAATGCTACGATACCGCTCGGGCCGCAAAGTGATTTACGAAAATAATTGGCGGTGGCGTGCTCGTCCGTCATTGTCATCAGAACAACGCTGAAAATGGGCCTAAGGTGGGAGAGATTGATCGATGATGGGACGACCTCGGCTGTATCGTGAAACGGTGCGTCCGTGCCTCTGTCATTGGTCGAGCATAGCGACCTGCCATCCGCCTGCCACTCCCATAGTGGTCGCTTGCGCTTCCTCATCTCGGGTGCACAAGCGCCCATTTGCGGTATCGCTGCGATCCCTCCTCCGCCGCCGGTTCATCAGCTCAGGGGCACTGCCGTGACGGCAGTTTTCTCCGGCTTCGGACGCTTCGGCAGCGAGAGCCGAATGACCGACTGTGGTCGGTTGACATCATCATTCGTCAGCCCCGTTGCCATCGGAACGATCGCGTTGTCCGACAAGCCACAGCGGTCAATGTTGACCACGCAAATGATCAAGATGGTCGGACCACCATTGCGCCATCCTAACCCTTTCAGCCCAATGCGCGCCCCGATGGTAGGCGGCGCGAACCGAGTCGTTGTCCTTATGTGCCAGAGCCCGCTCGATCGCATCGGGGTGCCATTTTCCGGATTCGTTCAATTGCGTGCTGGCCATCGCCCGAAAGCCATGTGCGGTCATGTCATCGTTACTGAAACCCATGCGCCTGAGCGCCGCGTTGATTGTATTCTCGGGCAAGTTGTCTATAACGACAATGTTGCCTGGTCGCAGCACTGGAACGAGGTACTGGCGGATGTACGCGACGAAGATCGCCCCGTTCATGGGTTGGTCGATGACGAATGGCAGCAGACGATCTAAGGCCCCTCGATGGCCCCATTTTCGGCGAAAACGGGCGCGATATCGCGGTGTTCTGAATGAGGCAATACCCAATTGATATTGCTTAATATTTCAGGCGTGGCGGATGGGGTGGGATTCGAACCCACGAGACCCTTGCGGGCCTGCCGGTTTTCAAGACCGGTGCCTTCAACCACTCGGCCACCCATCCGTTCGCGCGCTGAACGCACTCCCTATCGCGTTCAACGCGATCGTTCAACTCTCGTTCCTTATGTGGGCGCTGAGATTCCGCAGATCGCAATCAATGCTTCCACCGGTGCGCGGCGGCTTGTTCATCATCAAAGTAGGGAATCGATAGCGGCTTTGGCTGGGGGCTGGTTGTCTCTCCACCCAACGTTTCGCTGATGGCCTGAGCGAGAACCGCCGTCCTGTAGGGTTTGGCAAGCAGCTTAACACCGGACAGAAGCTTGATCTGGCTCAGCGCCACGTCTTCGGCATAGCCCGACGTCAGCAACACCTTGATCTCCGGCCATCGGCGTTGAATCTCACGCGCCAACTCCACGCCGTTCATCTCACCCGGCATGATCACGTCGCTGAAGACAAGATCGAAATGAAGTCCCTGCTCAAGGGTATCTATAGCTTCGCTGGCCGTTGTCGCAACCACTACAGAATATCCGAGATCCAGGAGTTGTTCACCGACCGTCATTCTGAGGAGTTCCTCGTCCTCAACCAACAGAATGCGGCCTCGAGATGCGTCAACGTCAACGGCTGGGGCGCTGTCGTCGAGTTCTAAAGGCAACTCGGTGACAACCGCGGGCAGGAATATCCGGACGCTTGTACCCTGTCTCGGTACGCTGGTGATTTTCGTATGACCGCCGCTCTGTTTGACGAATCCGTAGACCATACTCAGCCCTAGTCCCGTTCCCTTGCCGATTTCCTTGGTTGTAAAGAACGGCTCGAACGCCCGGTCGACAACTTCCCGCGGCATGCCGATGCCGGTATCCGTCACCGTCAGCACGACCGGCAAGCCCTCATGTAACTGCGCACTCATGAATCCGTCATGTTCGTCGAGTTTGCGGACCTCAGTCTCGATGGTCAGAGTCCCACCGTCGGGCATGGCATCGCGCGCGTTGAGCGCGAGGTTGAGAATGGCGCTTTCCAAACGACCCGGATCGACCTTGACCGGGGGCAGGCGCTCCGCCATCCGAACATCGAGTACGATATGCGCCGGCAGGGCACGGCGCAGGAGATCAGCGAACGAAGAAATCAGCTCATTCACATCGACGGTCTTGGGGTTGAGTTCCTGCTTGCGGGCAAAAGCCAGAAGCTGGCGTACAAGGCTTTCACCCCGCTCGGCGGCCCGGATAATGATATCCGCCTGACGGCTGACGTCCGCATTCGTCTTGAATTTCTCGCGCAGTTTCTCGGTGTGGATCAGGATGGCCGTGAGCAGATTATTGAAGTCGTGCGCGATGCCGCCGGTAAGCTGCCCGACGCTTTCCATCTTCTGGGCTTCACGGAGGCGTTCGTCTTGCCGCCGGGCCTCAGTCACATCTTCGTGGACCGCAACGAGATGGCTGAAATTGCCATTGCTGTCCGAAATTCGCGATACAACCATTCGGTCCAGGAATACCGTACCATCCTTGCGTATCAATTCGGTTTCCAGGCGTAGCGGCCGGCGCTCGGCTGCGGCTTGCTTCACCATGCTGGCGATCGTAACGGTCATGTCCGGTGGAAAGAAGGAATACGGATTCCGCCCTGGAATCTCATCCTGACTGTATCCGGTCATCGCGGCGAAAGCCGGGTTAGCGTAGATGATCGGATAACCGGCGCGCCGGTTGTCGACAATGTTTACCCCCTGGGTGATAACGTCGAGCACGCGTTCCTGCAGGAGCAAGCGCTCGATGGCGCGCTCGCGCTCCTGGTGGCTCGTCAGGATGCTAGCCATCGCCCGCAAAAATCGCACATCCTCTTCGGAGAAAATCATCGACCGTATGGAAAATACCGCGAGCATATAGAAGCGGTTGGCGCCGACGGGTGTCCGCACGACGATGCCGCTCTTGGCGCCTAAGGAGCTCACGAGAGGGCCCGGCGCAAATCGCGGGTCATTGTTGATGTCCGAAAAACGCACCACCTGTTCGGCCCCGAATAAGAACCGCATGAGGGAGTTTTCTGGAAAATCAGCGATAGCCCATTGCGCGCGTGGCGAGCGCAATATCCCCTGTTCTGCAAGAATGTGCACCTGTCCGGTGGCGACATCCACCATGGAGGCCGAACCATGGTCGCCGCGCAGAATGCGGCTGGCGGCACTCATCGCCGCCTGCATGGAGGTTTGAAAATCCTCAGACCGCAAGGCCCCGATCGCAAATTCCGCGAGTGCGGCTTCCTGTTCCGTCTTGCGCCGCAGGGCTTCCTCGGCCTGCCGTCGTCGCGTGACCTCCTGGTAGAAAGCCGTGAGGCCGGAGTCATGGGGATAAATATTAAATTCGTACCACGTCTCGTGGGGGGGCCAGAAAACCTCCGCGCGCTGGGCTTCGCCTGTCGCTCGCGCCCGCTGAGTGAGATCCGCGAGCTGAGGTGCTGCATCGGCTGCCACCCAGTCCCAGACCGAGCCGCCGATCAGTTCTTCCGGTCGTCGATCGAAGGAAGCAGCGAAGTGGCGGTTAACGAAGGTGAACTCGTCGCGGTTGTTCACGGCGAAGAACGCATCGGACATATTCTCGACCAAGTGATGAACTTGGCCGAGGGCTGACTCCAACGCCGCGCTATCGCGCTTGATCCGCCCGATGGCGAACGAGCCGGCGAACATAAAAAGGACAATCTGGTTAGCGCTTTCCCACACCGTCAGAGCAGGCTGGTCATGGACAATCTGCGCGATGCCCCATGACGAGAAGAGGATATAGACCGCACTCGCCACGAACATCAGGACAACGGCTCTCAGTTCCGGCCGGGCGCGGGCGGATGGCTTTATTGCATCGCTAAACTGTTCCCTGCGCAACACGGATGAAGTGTCCTCCTTTCGCCGATCTCGGTTCGCGGGGGAGCGAGCCTGTGCGAGGGGTTCTGTCTAGTGTGCATCGCGGTATTAGGAAACGGTATCTTCGGGATATATGCGGATTTGACATCCGCCCCATGCACTGTCAGCGCCAAGGGCTCAAATCCGGACGGAGCCCAGAACAGCCGTGCCCCAGGTTGTGCGCCACCGGCCCTTGATGCGAGTCAGGCCCAGCAGGGCGACCAAAGCCAGGAGGGCAAACCCGAGGAATCCCGTTTGATAGCTGTTCGTTAGCTGCTTGGAATAGCCGAGCCCTGAGGCAAGGATGAAGCCTCCTAGCCCGCCAGCCATGCCCACGAGACCGGTCATCATTCCGAATTCGCTCCTGAAACGCTGGGGCAGGAGCTGGAAAATCGCACCGTTGCCCATGCCGAGAGCCGCAAGGCTGACAATGAGGGCGGCAATCGCCATCCACACGTCTGGCATTCCGAGGCTGAGCATGCCCAGCGTCGTGGCCGTGACGATGTAAAGGACCGAAAGAACATAAATTCCGCCGACCCTATCGGCAACGAAGCCGCCGACGGGCCGCATGAACGAGCCGGCCAGGACGCACACGGCCGTCCAACTCCCGGCCGTCACGGCCGGCATGCCGTACTGGTCATGAAAGTAGAGCGTGAGCGACGAGGCCAGTCCGACGAACCCGCCGAAAGTAATGCCGTAAAAAAACATGAAACTCCACGCATCGCCGTCGCGTAGCACTGCGGCGTATTCGCGCACCGCCTTGGGCACTGGCCGGTCGGGAGCCTCTTTGGCGCAATACGCAAAGATGAGCAGAACCAGAATCAACGGCAGGACGCAAAGTCCCAGGACATTGCGCCAGCCCTTG
>SCTM01000055.1 GCA_004297485.1 Rhodospirillaceae bacterium | reverse complement strand
TTTAAGGGCGCACGGACCAATCCGCTACAGGAAGCGTGTGTTACGAATTTTCATCGTGCAATCTGCGAATATATCGACGACGCGACATCGTCCGCATAACCGCGTTCGGAAGGGCGCGGAGCTAACGCAGGGCAACGAGATTGAGAGAGTTTTCCGCACTGACCTATTGCCGGCAATCTGGGGCGGCGGTCAGGCATATTATCAGCGATCATTTTCCAACTCAAACCTTAGGCCGCGATCCGATTCAATCAAACCGGATCGCGGCCTAAGGTTTGAGGTGATCGCTTTCTTCCGGCGAAGCGCAAGCGCGCTTCGCCGGAAAATGCAGTGGGGGGTTAGAACTTCATCCCAACTTTGACGCCGTAGCTGATCGGCTCGCCCTTGACGCTATAGTCGCCGAAGGCACTGCCGTTGTAACTCAGACGGTAGTTTTGGTTGGTCAAGTTCGTGCCGTAGATGGAGACGTAATAAGCCTCCGACGGCGCGGTCCATTTCACCTGGCCACTCACCAGGGCATATGTGGTCTGCACGAACCGCTCCACGTTTTGCAGGCCGGCGGGCGCGAGCGGACCGAAGGTCGCCGGAGTGCTGACGGGGAAGCTTGTCGTAAAGTTGACGTTGCCGGTGAACAGCAAAGTGCCAGAGGAAATCGGCACCTCGTAATCGAAGCCGGCATTACCGGAAACGTCAGGCGCGCGCGGTAAACGCAAGCCAGTCCAGTCCTGCGTTTGACCGCTGACATTCAAGGTGTTCGTAGCGTTCACACCCGTGCCGGTCGCATTATGGTAGGGCTTAAAGCGGGCATGCAGAAGCGAGACGCCGGCGTGGAGGGTAATGCTCTCGGTCGGGTTCACGCTGACTTCGTTGTCCCAGCCATACACCTTGGCGCCCGGCGCATTTGCGAGAGTCGCGATGATACCGCATGGCGCGACCGTGCAGTACGGGTCCGGTATGGTGGTGTTAACTTGGTAACCCGTATAATTGTAATAAAACGCCGAGGACGTGTACCGGACCATCGACTGGGCTGTCTTGAAGCCCACTTCGAAGGCGTCGATGTTTTCCGGGTTGACCGGTGGGAAAGGTACACCAGCCTTCCCGGGGCCCGATGCATTGAAGGCGCCGCTTCGGAAGCCCCTCGTCCATGAGGCATAGACATCGGTCCGCGGCGCGAGCTCGTAGCGGACGTTCACGCGCGGCGTGAACTTATTCCAGCTTTTTTGGCTGGAGATCGGGCCGGTGAGAAAGGCGCCTGCGGCATTCAATATTTCGAAATTCTGCATCGCCCGCTTATCGTGGTTAAAGCGACCGCCGGCGGTCAGGCTCAACTGGTCGGTGATATGGTAAGTACCGTCCACATATGCCGCGAATGCTTCCGACACCTGCTTCCACAATGTGAAGGTGCTCAACTTGTAACCGGCACCGAACGAAGAAGCGCCCGAGCCAGGCGGACTTGTCATGACATCGCGGTAGTAGAGACCGCCGACCAGAAGATCCAGCTTATCGATCGCGGTGATATTGTAATCCAACGCCTGTTGGAACGTATTCTGTGTGTACCTGATGGCGGTGTTGGAAATGTCCAGACGGGTACCGTCGAATTCCACAAAGTTCTTTGTGGCAAGCGTGGCATATCCGGTATGGGACGTGAGCGTTCCGATGCTCGACTTATAGGTGAGCGTGAGCGTCGGCTCGTATTTGATGAAGAAAAATTTGTTGCTGCGGTTATTGGCGACAGTACCGTACACGGTTGCGCGTAACGGCGGCGCCGGCTCGGCCAACGGGTTAATATGGCCGAAGACCGCGAAGTTATTTGCCGAGTAATCCGCACTGTAGGTGTAGTTAAAGGCCGCCAGAGCCGTGAGATTGTCGCTTACGTCGGCTTCGAGCTTGGTGCCCACGGTCCCGACGTTGATCGGCGATGCGTTGCCGGCCGTCGCGCCGACAGTTGTCGGCGAGGCCAACCTGATCCAACCGTCGCTCCGCCGAGAGTGGGCGGAGATGCTAAAGCGGATCCGATCGCTGATCGGCCCGGAGACAAAGCCGTTGAAAATATTTTCGTTGAACCGCCCATAGCTGGCGTCGAAGTTGCCCATGAATTCCTTCGACGGACCGCGCGTGTTGATCAGGATGGCGCCGCCGGTGGCGTTACGGCCATAGAGCGTACCCTGTGGGCCTTTCAGCACCTGGATGCTGTCAAGATTAGTCAAGTCGCCGCTGATTGAGGCCGTTCCCGGACTGTAAAAACCGTCGAGGTAGATGGCGACGTTGGGCTCGACGTTGTAGCCGCTGACGGCGGTGGTAATGCCGTGAATTGCGACCGTCGGCACCGAACCGGCGTAGTTCATCTGAGCGCCGACCGCGAGGCGGCCCAACTCCATGAAGCTGTTGACGCCAGCCTTCGCCACTGCTTGCGGCGAGACGACAGTGATGGCCATCGGCACAGTCTCAAGCGCCTCCGTACGGCGCTGGGCCGTGACCACGATCTCTTCTACGCCTGACCCTGCCGACTGCTGAGCCATGGCCCCGAAAGAGACACCAAGAGCAATAGTCGCGACCGTGCCAAGAAGCACGCTACGTTGCGTTTTCATTTTGAGTTCCCCCCATTGATAATTCGATCTCTCGGCTACCCTTACCTCTGGCGGCCGATCCGTAAACCCTTAGCTACACTAGCTTCTACCAAAGGCCAAGGCACCTGCCTCAACCGCCGGTCATTTCTGCCACTCATGTTGCGCGTTTCCCACAGGGAGAACAAGCCAAGACGGCAAAATTCACGATTATGAATATCCGGCATTCGGCAAAGCTAAGGCTCGTGGCCTCAGTTAGTCTAGGCGTATACCGCCTTATTCATATGCGTAATATTTTGTGTGTCTGTGCCGATATGAGGGAGAAAACGACAAAATGCAGGTCTTGGGATGCACCAATGCCTGACACGCGGTTAACGATCCAGCCGATGTCTCCATTTGGGGCTGAGGTTATCGGTCCCCCCGCGGGCGCGGAAAGCGATCCTGAGATCAGGGCTGCGCTCTATGAGGCATGGCTGCAGCACGGCATTCTCTTGTTCAGGAACGTTGACTCAGTTGAACGGCATTTGTCGCTCAGCCGATCTTTTGGCGAGCTTGAAGTTCATCCCTTTCCGGAGATCCGCTGCAAGGATAATCCTCTGCTGGTCGAGATCGGCGGAAAGAGCCGATCACCGGCCTATGTTTTTGACGGCCGGGACATGAAAGTGGGCGTGCTCCCTTGGCACCGGGATACGGCCTACACACCTGACATCTGCAAGGGTGCCATGTTACGGATGGTCGAAGTCCCCTCGAGCGGGGGCGAAACCATGTTCGCCGACACGGCTGCGGCCTACGATGATTTGCCGGCCGACATCAAAGCGAAATTGGAAGGACTGGAGTACCGGGCGACGTTGCGCATCACGGTGATCGCACAGACGCGTCCCGGTGCGTTCTGGAAAACTGTTCGGGCGGCGACCCCAGAGGAGGATCCGCAGGGCGGCCTCAGGACCAACGCGACCACCGAGGCACGATATCCTTCAGTCGTGCACCCGGCAGTTCTGGTTCACCCGGAGTCCGGTCGGAAATGTATTTTTCTGAGCCCGACTTATGTCGACTGTTTTCTCGGCATGGCCCAGGCGGAGAGCGACGCGTTTCTCGAGTACCTCGTCGCCCATATGCTGAAGCCGTGCTATGTCCAGAAGCATCGATGGGCGGTGAATGACGCCATCCTGTGGGACAACCGGCGTGTCATGCATGCCGGCTGCGGCAACAAGCTCAATGAGCCGCGAAAGGGATTGAGGACAACACTGGCGGGATCCGTGCGCACGGGGCGCTTCTTTGATACCGGCGCAAATGTGGACGCTCTGCCGCTGATGGCGGACTGAGTCAGGACAGTCCTCTTGAGGAATTGAGATATCCTCGCACATCGATCGTTGTTCGGAATTTGGACGCTGATGCGAAAGGCCGCACTGCGGCATGGTCAATCCCTCAGTGACAATTGCCGCGATGGCCCTGGGTCAAGTAGCTTGCACAAAAAGAATGCTTCTGTTCCAGAACCTCCTTAACAATGATATGCGCCTCGCGCGCCGACAACCCTAGGAGACCGCGGATGAGTTCACTTGAGGAAATCAGCACACGGGCATTGGCCCGCGATCCGTCGCAACCCGTTATCGAATATGAAAAGCGCTGGATCACCTGGGGAGAAATGCGGCAGGTCGCCGATCGCATAAACAATCTGATCGATGCCAGCGGCGCCGATCCCAGGGCTCCCATCGCTTTGTTGCCCCGCAATCGCCCGGCCGCCCTCGCCGCCTTGGTCGGCCTGACCGCACGCGGCCGTAGTATCAGCATGATTCATGTCTATCAGTCGCCGGCCGGTGTGGCCCGAGACATAGACCGGCTTAAACCTGCCGTGCTCGTGGCGTCCGCCGAAGATATGTCCGATGAGGTCCGTGCAGCCCTGAAGTCTCTAGGTATAGCCGGCATCGTGCTCACGGACATGGAGGTGACCGCGGTTCCGGGGTGCGAGCGGTCAACTGCCAAATGCGACCCGCCTCCCGAACCGCAGATCGATATGTTAACCAGCGGCACCACCGGCCCGCCGAAGCAATTCGCCCTCACCTATAAGGCGATCGCCCAGCATATGGTGACTGGTGTGAACCTGATGAACACGGCGGAGGTCAGCGATCCCGTCAAAATGCCACCAATGTTGTTGTTCTACCCGTTTGGAAATTTCTCCGGTCTTTACGCGACTCTTCCCCCCATCGTGCTTGGAATTCGCGGTGTGCTGGTCGACCGTTTCAACCTCGGTGTCTGGCTTGACTACGTCCGGCGCTATCGTCCTGCTGCGGCCGGCCTGCCGACCTCCGCGTTCCAGACGATCCTGGAAGGCAACGTGCCGCTTGAAGATTTGGCCTCCCTACGCGGAATCCAGAGCGGAGCATCGCCGCTCGACCCGTCCGTGCAGCGTGCATTTGAGGACCGGTACGGCATCCCTATTCTGCTCGCCTATGGCGCCACCGAGTTCATCGGTCCTATTTGTGTGATGACCGCAGATCTCTATCAGGAATGGGGTAAGAAGAAATTGGGCAGTGTCGGGCGACCCTATTACGATACGCAGGTGCGGGTGATCGACCCCGACACCGGCGCAGTCTTGCCGCCAAATACGGAGGGGCTTCTGGAGGTAAAGACCGTGCGCGCAGGCGGAGATTGGGTACGGACATCCGACCTTGCCATGCTCGATGATGACGGATTCATGTGGCATAAGGGTCGCGCAGACGGCGCCATAATGCGTGGCGGATTCAAGGTACTTCCCGACACCATCGAGCGCGCGCTGAAGCTTCATGACGCGATCTCCGCGGCCGGCGTCACCGGCATCCCGGACAATCGATTAGGTCAGGTGCCGGCCGCCGCGATTCAGCTCAAGCCCGACGCAGC
>SCTM01000054.1 GCA_004297485.1 Rhodospirillaceae bacterium | reverse complement strand
GCGTCCACGCTTTTGAGGGCTGCGAGGAGCGCGTTCGGTGGTTCAGGCCGCGAGGCACCGAGAACCGGATGAGTCCAGGTCAGATCGAAATCGTCTGTCGTATCGTAGCCTGGGGGCAAACGGTCGGTAGCTTCAATTTCGTAGGCGGCGAGAGCCACGGTTCCGATCGCAAGGAAGCTTGTCCCCAGCAGGTTCCGGACATCGAGTTCTCTGAGGACGTCGCCCGCGAAGGCCGGCACCATGGGCAGTTTTAAGGCCCGGTAGATAGATGCGTCAGTGCGCAGCGTCTCTAAGCTTTGATCCCGTGTCTTCCGGGCGATGTCATATTCCTCAAATATCCCTTCAGTCTCGGGCGTCCGTGGGCCGACTGAGGTATCGATGCCCTTCCGTGCGGAAACGCGATATAGATATTCACGGCCATTTACGGTCTTCCATTTGAACCGTTCCGTTGAAACGCGCCGGGCTGCGCCCAGCCACACATCGTAATGTTGGCTCAGATTGGCAAGAAGCCGTAATTGCTCCGCGTCATAGGGCAAGTGATTGATCCATAATAGTTTACCCTAGAAACTACTTAATACGAGTTTCACGGGGTAAAGTCAATAATATCAATAATATAACATTTATTCATATGAAATTAGAGGGCTTTAGCAGCACCTAGACATCAAACTCGATTTCTTCTCCTCCCAAATTGGGAGGAGCCTATATTGTCGGTGCTAGGTTGAAGCTCTGGCCAAAGGCTCGAAGGCGTGCGCGTCTTTAACACCCAGACCCTTCTGGCCTATGGCAAAGACCACGCTGGCTCGGAGCAACCGTTTCGGGAATTGGCTAAAACATTGCGCGACGCCAACTGGACGAGCTTTGAAGACGTTAGAAAGGCCTATCCGCCGTTACGCTCAGTCAAAGGCGAACGGGTTATCTTCAACGTGAATGGCAATGAATACCGAGTCGTGGCGGCAATGGATTACACGCGAAAAGGTGTTTTCATCAAATTTGTAGGCACCCATGCCGAGTACGACAAAATCGGTCCCGAAACCGTAAATCAGTATTAGTCCCGTGACCCATATTGCACCGATCAAGGACGAGGCCAGTCATAGAGCTGCCCTAGGCGAGATTGATCGACTGTGGGGGGCAGTCGAGGGAACGCCGGAAGGCGATCACCTCGAGGTGCTCATGACTCTTGTGGATGCTTATGAACGGGCTCAGTGGCCTATCGAGGATATCGATCCAGTCGAGGCGGTGAAGGCTCGTATGCAAAATGCCGGGCGTTCTCGGAAAGACTTTGAAGCGATCGTGGGATCTTCTGGCCGCGCGTCCGAAATACTGAATCGCCGGCGTCATCTGACACTAGCGATGATTTGGAAGCTAACGCGCGAGTGGCAAATTCCGGCCGATCTTTTGGTTCGGCCGTACAAGCTCATGCGGACTAAAAAAAGCGCACCATCGCGCGGTGGAAAACACGTGCAAGCCACGCGGACTCACGGTAAGAAAGTACATGGTCTGCGGCGTGCATCGTCTTGACATCCGACGGAGTTGCGAGACCAGTTCGTGATATGAATCACGAAAATCTGTGACAAAATGTGACACGAGGCGCGGGAAACAGAGGGAATCGGAGGTAAGCGTCGGTAAGTTCAAATGCAGTGTTTACAGGGGTATCTTTACTAAGCTCTTGATTCGAAATGCAGCAAAATAAAACTTCCAAGCTTACGACGAGGGTTCGATTCCCTTCACCCGCTCCAATCTTTTCAATGGGTTAGAAAACACCATCCTGGTTGGGGGTGTCTTTCTGGCGCAATTTGGCACACATCTGTCCTCTCTCCACAACCGGCAGAAGGCGAACAATTGACCGCAATTCAGGCCCGCGGAAGCGCATCTGGCTGTCCGGGTCGTGACTTCAATTTACGTGTGGGAGCCCAGAATGAGTTCGGATGAATTACACCGGCCGCTTTATGTCGCGGATCTTCTCGTCAACGCGCTCAACCAAGATCCCGACCGTCCCATGCTGCAGCTCTTGAATGGCCCGATGCTGACCGTGGGTCAGGTGCGGGACGAGACCAGCCAGGTCGTGCAGGCGCTGAAGAGCCTCGGCGTCGACCGGGGAACGCGTGTCGCGGTGCTTTCTGCCAACCGGCCCGAGGTGTTGCACGTCACGCACGCCGTCCAGATCCTAGCCGCCATCTACGTGCCGATGCACCCATTGAGCGGTCTGGCCGATCATCTCCACGTCATCACCGACGCCGACGTGGATGTGCTTATCTTCGATGCCGACAGATTCGCTGCGCGCGCGGAAGAGCTCGCCAAGGGATCTTCCCGTGTGCGCCTGATGGCCTTTGGGAAAAGCCCGCTCGCCGAGGACATCTGTGAACTTGCCAAGAGCTTCGCGCCCGCGAAACTCGTCGCGCCTAAGGTGGGGCCGTCCGACGTCATGCGTCTCGGCTATTCCGGCGGTACCACCGGCAAGCCGAAGAGCTTGGCCAGCATCCAGCGCGTGGGCTTTGTCAGTTTCGCGATCATGATGGCCGAATGGGAATGGCCGATTCCGCCGCGCGTGCTTTCGTGCGCTCCGCTCAGCCATGCCGGCGGCGCCATGTTCCTTCCTACGCTTCTGAAGTCCGGGACCATGCTCGTCCTGCCCAGTTTTGATGCGGTGGCGGTGATGCAGGCGATCCAGGAGCACCGGATCAACTGCATGTTGGTGGTGCCGACGATGATCTACGCGCTCCTTGATCATCCGAGGTTCGGCGAGTTCGACCTCTCGAGTCTCGAGACAGTCTTTTACGGTGCGTCGGCGATCTCGCCGGTTCGATTGAAAGAGGCGATCGAGCGGATCGGCCCGGTCTTTTTCCAGTTCTACGGCCAGGCGGAAGCGCCGATGTCGATCACCGTGCTGCGGAAGGCGGAGCATGACATCAACGATCTGCGCCGTCTTGCCAGTTGCGGCCGGCCGACACCTTGGGTGCACGTCGAATTGCATGATTCCGAAGACCGTCCGGTGCCGGATGGCGAGCCCGGCGAAATCTGCGTGCGCGGCCCGTTGGTCATGGATGGTTATCGCGACAGCCCCGAGTTGACGGCTGAAGCCTTACGCGGCGGATGGCTTCATACCGGCGACGTGGCGGTGTGCGATCCGGGCGGTTTTCTACGCATCGTCGATCGCACCAAGGACATGATCGTTTCCGGCGGCTTCAACATCTATCCGCGTGCGATCGAGGACATATTGGGTGAACATCCGGCGGTCTCGCAAACTGCGGTCATCGGTGTGGCGCACCCGAAATGGGGAGAGGCCGTCAAGGCTGTGATCGTGCTGCGTCCGGGGCACGCGG
>SCTM01000053.1 GCA_004297485.1 Rhodospirillaceae bacterium | reverse complement strand
CCTTCAGAAGGATGCTGTCTTTAATCGCGTTCTTCAAACCTTGGATCATCGATGGTCCCCGGACGTGCCGATATGGGATTCGCGTACGCGGTTTCCCAACCAGAAGGTCGCTAAATAGTTGATCTGGTGTTCTTATCGATGCCGAACTCACCAGAGTCAATTTCGGAATCGGAGTGCGGAGCCGGCGATTACAGGAGCCTCGGCGCGCGGCAAGCCCAAGGCGCAACCGCCCGCGCTTTCCGCAAGGTCGACGCTGAAGGGGCGGTGCATCATATAGAGCGTCATCCATCTTCGGCAAGCGCCCGAGGAAACGGCGGTAACGCATTGAAGCGGAGTGCGTTTTATGTCAGCACAGAACGAGGCGTGGACCCCAGTATGAGGGCCAATATGAGGAAAGGCGGGTAATGAACGGCTTGATCGCGGGCAATTGGAAAATGAACGGCACATTGGCGTCGGCACGGACGCTCGCCCAAGGGATCGCGGAGCGGATCTCTGGCCGGGTTGCCAAATCCACCGGGTCCTTGCCGGAGGTTGTTTTATGTCCGCCGGCACCGCTTCTGTCCGTGGTTGGAGGCTCCGTTGCGGGCAGGTCGGTTATGCTCGGGGCCCAGGACTGTCACCAGGACGTTAAGGGGGCCCACACCGGCGACGTCAGCGCGGTTCTCCTGGCCGAATGCGGGTGCCGCTATGTCATCGTCGGCCATTCTGAGCGTCGGACCGATCACGGCGAGACCGATGACCTGGTGCGGCGGAAAGCGTCTGCGGTGCGTGACGCGGGCCTGATTCCGATCATTTGCGTCGGCGAGACGGAGAAGGAACGAGACCAGGGGGTGACGGCTGCCGTCATCGCGCGGCAGATGGCCGGGTCCGTGCCCCGTCAATCTCAGGCTGCCACGACCGTTATTGCCTATGAGCCGGTTTGGGCAATCGGGACCGGTCGCACACCAACAGTGGCCGAGATCGAAGATGTCCACAGCCAAATCCGGGCACTTTTCGATGGCGCCCATGGTCATGGTGCGGCGTTGAGAATTCTCTACGGCGGCTCGGTGAAGGGCAGCAACGCGTCCCAAGTGCTGGCGGCCAAGGGGGTCAACGGTGCCCTGGTTGGGGGGGCAAGCCTCGATTTGGACGACTTCTGGCGGATTATCACCGCATGCCCCATATAATCTCGGTCATGGGGCGTGTTGTCGCGGCCAGAAAACTATGGCCATAGGCGCGGCGAGCGACTAAAAGACGCTCCGCGTCCAGTGCAATAATTTCTGAGAGACCATCGTGACAGTTCTTTTGGTCATTCATATCCTGATCGCGATTTCGATGATCGGCCTCATCCTTCTGCAAAAGACGGAAGGTAATGCTTCTGGTGCGGGATTCTCCGGATCCGCGTCCGTCGAGAGCCTGATGCGCCCCCGGGCACGGGCCAATCCCATTGGCCGGGCGACGGCCATTCTGGGAATTTGCTTCTTTGCCACAAGCATTGGCCTGGCGCTCCTGGCGCGGCCTCAAGACCACCGTCCCGTTTCGATCATGTCTGAGCCCGTGAGCGGGCCGACAGTGCCGAAGATCAATGACACGCCGGCCGCGCCTCCCGCCGGTCCGGCGGGCCCGGCTGTTCCGACCAACTGATTCCGGTTTTCCAGCAGTTTTAGGATGTTGATCCTCACACGAAGTGGTGGGTCTGCCTGCATGCTTGCCCGATAATTCCTTTGAGGTACATTACCTGCCCATGACGCGTTTTATCTTTATCACCGGCGGCGTGGTCTCCTCACTCGGTAAAGGTCTCTGTTCAGCGGCGCTCGGCGCCCTGTTGCAGGCGCGCGGCTACACGGTGCGTCTGCGCAAACTCGATCCCTATCTCAACGTCGACCCGGGGACCATGAGCCCCTATCAGCACGGCGAGGTCTATGTCACTGACGATGGGGCCGAGACCGATCTGGACCTTGGGCATTACGAGCGGTTCACGGGCGTGCCGTCGCGCCAGGGCGACAACGTCACCACCGGCCGCATCTACTCAACCGTCATCGCCCGCGAGCGGCGCGGCGATTACCTCGGCGGCACGGTGCAGGTGATTCCCCACGTCACCGACGCCATCAAGGAATTCATTCAGGACGGCGTCGGCAGCGAAGACTTTCTCCTATGCGAGATCGGCGGCACGGTGGGCGATATCGAAAGCCTGCCGTTTCTTGAAGCCATCCGTCAGCTCGGCAATGAGCTAGGGTCCGAACGCTCGCTGTTCATGCACCTGACGTTGATTCCCTACATCTCCGCCGCGGGCGAGTTGAAGACCAAGCCGACGCAGCATTCGGTCAAGGAACTGCTGGGTCTTGGCATCCAGCCTGACGTGCTCATGGCACGGATCGACCGCGAATTGCCCACCTCCGACCGGCGCAAGATCGCCCTGTTCTGTAACGTGCGCGAGGAAGCCGTGATTCCGGCGATGGATGTGGATTCCATCTATCAGGTACCGATTGCCTACCATGAGCAGGGTCTGGATGTTCAGGTCTTAAAGCATTTCAAGCTGCCCATGGGGCCGGACATCGATCTCTCCCGGTGGCATGAAATTGTCGGTCGGATCCGCAAGCCCGAAGGCGAGGTCACCATCGCCGTCGTCGGCAAATACGTTCAGCTCAAGGACGCCTACAAATCCCTGTCGGAAGCCTTGGGACATGGCGGCATCGCCAACAATGTCCGGGTCAATCTTGATTGGATCGATTCCGAGATCTTTGAGCGCGAGGACGCGGTGCAATATCTCGAACACGTCCACGGCATCCTGGTGCCGGGCGGGTTTGGCGAGCGCGGTTCCCAGGGCAAGATCGAGGCCGCTCGCTTTGCCCGGGAACGGGACGTGCCCTATTTCGGGATTTGCTTTGGCATGCAGATGGCGGTGATCGAAGCGGCGCGCAATGTGGCGGGAATTAAGAAAGCCAGCTCGACCGAATTCGGCGATACGCCGGACCCGGTGGTGGGCCTCATGACCGAGTGGATTCAGGGCAACGAAGTGCAGAAGCGCTCTGCCACGGCGGACAAGGGCGGCAGTATGCGTTTGGGTGCCTTCCCGTGCGTGATCACGCCGGGTAGCCGTGTCGCCGCGATTTATAATCAGCCCAGCATCAGCGAACGGCATCGCCATCGCTACGAAGTGAATATCAATTACAAAGCGGTGCTGGAAAAGGCCGGGATGCGGTTTTCCGGTATGTCTCCTGACGGCGTCCTCCCGGAAATGGTCGAATATCCCGACCACCCCTGGTTCATCGGCGTGCAGTTCCATCCCGAACTCAAGTCTAAGCCGTTCGAACCACACCCCTTGTTCACCTCGTTCATCGAAGCCGCAATCCGCCAGAGCCGGTTGGTGTAAACACTGGCGTCGTGCCGGGCTTGAGCCGGCATCCCTGGATCAGCTAGCAAAGTCGGCCGTTGAGGCTTGGACCCTGCGTCAGGCGCGGGGTGACATTTGAGCGCCGTGCAATCTATATTGTCCCCATGACCCAATCTTCCGCGTCCCACCACGTCACCATCGGCTCCGTCACCATGGGCAACGACCTGCCCATGGCGATCATCGCCGGGCCCTGCCAGATGGAAAGCCGCGCCCACGCTCTTGAAGTTGCTTCGGCCCTCAAGGAAATGACGGCGGCACTGGGCTTGGGCCTCATCTACAAAACGTCTTTCGACAAAGCCAACCGCACGTCCGCTTCCGGCAAGCGCGGCATGGGTTTAAAGGACTCACTCCCGGTGTTTGCGGAGATCAAAGAGAAACTGGGACTTGCGACCCTCACCGACATTCACGAGATCGACCAATGCGTGCCGGTGTCCGAAGTGGTGGACGTCATGCAGATCCCGGCGTTCCTGTGCCGTCAGACCGACCTGCTGCTGGCGGCGGGAAAGACCAAGGCCGCCATCAACGTCAAGAAGGGTCAGTTTCTTGCCCCGTGGGACATGGCCAATGTGGTCGCGAAAGTTGAGTCCACGGGCAACACCCGCATTCTCGTGACCGAACGCGGCGTGTCCTTCGGCTACAACACCTTGGTCGCCGACATGCGCAGTCTGCCGATCCTGGCCAAGACCGGCTATCCGGTGGTCATGGACGCGACCCATGCCGTCCAGCAACCGGGCGGGCAGGGGACCAGCTCCGGTGGCCAGCGCGAGTTCGCGCCGGTCATTGCCCGTGCCGCCGTGTCCGTGGGGGTGGCGGCGGTGTTCATGGAAACCCACCCGGACCCGGACCATGCGCCGTCGGACGGGCCCAATATGATTCACCTCAAGGACATGCCGGCGATCCTCAAGACCTTGCAGGCCTTCGACCGGTTGGCAAAAGCCAATCCGTTTCAGATCGACTAAGCAACTTCACAATCAGTAGCGATTGTACCAGCCTTCGCAGCTGCTATCGGAGGGGTGATCGTCGCACCAGGCCCGATGAGCCGCCAGCGCGCGCTGGCGTTCATACATTTCCTCGCGATGCTGTTCCGACGACCAGCTGCGATGGCGGGCCTCGTAACTCTCGTCATCGTCGGCACAGGCCGCCACGGTTAGAACGGTCAGGACGGCAAAGCAGATTCTCATGGCTTTCATGGCAAATCCTCCTCGATCTCGCCCCGGAGATCCTGGATTCCCGGGGCAGTTTCGCAGCGGAAATGAGCGTCACCCTGGAGGGTGGCTGAAACCGTTACCGGTGATACCAACCTTGGCAGCTATCGTCGCCGTCATGATCTTCACACCAGCCGCGATGATCGTGATAGGCGCGCTCGCGCTCGTACATTTCCTCGCGGTGGTGCTCGGCCCACCAGGCGCGGTGCCGGTCTTCGTAGGGGTCCGGGCCGGCGTATGCGACACAGCCGGCGAAGGTTGCCAAGCTTAGAAGGGCAAAACAGACTTTTAGACCAGACATGGTAAGTACTCCTTGGCCGTCGCCCCGCCATTCTCTTTAACGGTAAAAACCGAAAAAAGTGTGGCACGATCGGGTGCTTTTTGTGGCACGTGGGGAGCCGCTTGACCTTGAGCGGCTTTTCCCGCATCAACCGCGCTCGTGGAGCGGATTTGGCATTCGCTACCCAGGTAACGGTGGGACTGCGAAGCGAATGTCAGAGCTAAAGCTCTGCGAGTTGACGGTATGAACGCCCGGGGAGTCACGCAATGAGTGCAATCGTCGATATCCTTGCCCGCGAGATTCTGGATTCCCGCGGCAATCCTACTGTCGAAGTGGACGTCATCCTGGACGGTGGCGCCATGGGGCGGGCGGCGGTTCCGTCCGGGGCTTCAACCGGCGCGCACGAGGCCGTGGAACTTCGCGACGGCGACAAGAAGCGCTACGGCGGTAAGGGCGTGAAGCAGGCGGTCGAGGCGGTGAACGGTGAACTGCACGCTGCCCTGGCCGGGTTGGATGCCAGTGACCAGGTGAAGATCGATCGCATCATGCGCGATCTGGATGGCACGCCTAACAAGCAACGTCTCGGCGCCAATGCGATTCTCGGCGTTTCGCTGGCGACGGCAAAAGCGGCGGCCGAGGACGCCGGGTTGCCGCTCTATCGCTACATCGGCGGGGCCGCAGCCCACGTCCTGCCGGTACCGATGATGAATATCGTCAACGGCGGCGCCCATGCCGACAATCCCATCGACATCCAGGAATTCATGATCATGCCGATCATGGCGATGACGGTGGCCGACGCCATCCGCACCGGCGCGGAAGTCTTTCACGCCCTGAAGAAGCAGTTGAAGGACGCCGGCCACAACACCAACGTCGGTGACGAGGGCGGCTTCGCGCCCAACCTTAAAAGCGCTGACGAAGCCTGCGCCTTTATTATGAAAGCCATCGCCGCCGCCGGTTATAAGCCGGGCATCGATGTGGTCCTGGCGCTGGACGCTGCGTCGACCGAATTCTTCAAGGACGGTCGCTATCATATGGAAGGCGAGGGCAAGACCCTGGACGCTGCCGGCATGGTCAAGTTCTACAGCGATCTGGTCAGCCGCTATCCCATCGTGTCCATCGAGGACGGCATGGCCGAAGATGATTTCGCCGGCTGGGAAGCGCTCACCAAGGCCTTGGGGAGCAAAGTGCAACTTGTCGGCGACGATCTGTTCGTCACGAATCCCGTTCGCCTCCAGGACGGTATCGACAAGGGCTTGGCCAATTCCATTCTCGTGAAGGTCAACCAGATTGGAACCCTGTCGGAAACCTTGGCGGCGGTGGAGATGGCGCACAAGGCCGGATACACGGCTGTGCTTTCGCATCGCTCGGGCGAGACCGAGGATTCCACTATCGCCGACATCGCGGTGGCGACCAACTGCGGGCAGATCAAGACCGGCTCTTTGTCCCGCTCGGATCGCTTGGCTAAATACAACCAGTTGATCCGCATCGAGGAGAACCTCGGCCGCGCGGCAGTCTATGGCGGCGCTGCATTCCGTCGCCGGTGTGGTCGATAATCACAGGCCTATACGGCCGCCGATCGTTTTGCGCCGAATCAATAAAAATGAATCGATGCGACTCGTTGGTATTGACGGCGCGACTCGGGCGTGATTCCATCTTCCTAGCGATCGCATAGGAAATGGCTCATGGCCTCGATCACCAAGCGCAGGGATTTCAACGGTAAGCTACGGGCGGTGATGATCCCGCTTACCGGCGCCGCGCTCATGGCGTATTTCGCCTATCACGCCGTGCAAGGAGATCGCGGTCTGATCGCCTGGTGGAAACTCCGCTACGAAATCGAAAAGACCGATCTTGCGCTCGCCGATGTTACAGCGGAGAAGGTGGCGCTGGAGCGGCGGGTGTCGCTGTTGCGTCCCGAAAGTCTCGACCGCGACATGCTTGAAGAGCGTGCCCGCATCATGCTGGGGTTCGTTCATCCCGACGACCGCGTGGTCCCCGAACCCGCGAAAACGCCGAACGACCAACCACCATCCCAGTGATCGGCAGGCATAACCCCCGTGGGCTCCAGGTGCCGGGGTCCGGGGTGAGGTTTTGCCTGCCCGTTAGCTATAATAAATAGCCGGCTATTTAAATATAATTATTAGATAACTTCAAATTGACCATATATATGAAATTTATAGTCTCTAATTTCCGTAACGAACATATGATTGTTTCAATATGATTTGGTATTTACGATAAATATTATTGTTAATCAATATGTTATATGTATTATTTGGCGTGGGTTTGTTGTGCGGTGCAAAATATAGGCGTAACCGATCATTCGCTTGCTCCGCCTATGACTGCTTGCAATATTATTTCTCATAGTCCGATTTAGGCGGGTTTCCCGTCGCAGATCGCGGCGAAGGGAGGCTCCATGGCTAAAGACCCGGTGGCTAAAGACAGGGCGCCGAGCAAGGTGGCGGCTGCGCGTCCGGGCGGTCCGGCGACGCCCGCACAGTTGATCCAATTTTACCGCGACATGCTTTTGATCCGCCGCTTCGAGGAGCGGGCCGGTCAGCTTTACGGCATGGGACTCATCGGCGGTTTTTGCCACCTGTATATCGGCCAGGAAGCCGTCGTCGTCGGACTGCAGTCCTGCGCCCAGCCGGGTGATTCAATCCTGACCAGTTATCGCGACCACGGTCACATGCTTGCCTGCGGCATGGACCCGAAGGGCGTCATGGCCGAACTCACGGGTCGCGCCGGCGGCTATTCCCGCGGCAAGGGCGGCTCCATGCATATGTTCAGCCGCGAGAAGGGCTTCTACGGCGGACACGGAATCGTTGCCGCCCAGGTTCCTATCGGAACCGGGCTCGCGTTTGCCCACAAGTACAAAAAGGACGGCGGCATGTCCTTCACCTACTTTGGTGATGGGGCCGTCAATCAGGGACAGGTGTACGAGAGTTTCAATATGGCGGGGCTATGGCAGTTGCCGGCGCTCTATGTCATCGAGAACAACATGTATGGCATGGGCACGTCGGTTGAACGCGCCTCGGCGTCCCCCGATCTCTGGAAACGCGGAGAACCCTACAAGCTGAAGTGTATGTCGGTTGATGGCATGGACGTGCAGGCGGTTCGCGCCGCGGGCCTTGAAGCTGCCGCCCATATTCGCGCCGGCAACGGCCCCGTGCTGCTGGAAGCGAAGACCTATCGTTATCGCGGCCACTCTATGTCCGATCCGGCGAAGTACCGCACCAAGGAAGAACTGCAGAAAATGCGCACGGAGCATGATCCCATCGATCATCTGCGTGCTGTGCTGCTGGAAGCGAAGGCGCTCGACGAGGAAGCTTTCAAGGCCATCGACAAGGAAATCAAGGACGTGGTCATCGCCGCGGCCGACTTCGCGCAAAAAAGCCCCGAGCCGGACCCTGCCGAACTCTGGACGGACATTCTGGTCGCCTGAACCGGCGGAAGTGGGAACAAGACGATGACCGTTCAGATACTCATGCCCGCGCTGTCGCCGACTATGACCGAGGGTAAGCTGGCGAAGTGGCTGGTCAAAGAAGGCGATGTAATTTCCAGCGGCAAGGTGCTGGCAGAGATCGAGACCGATAAAGCGACTATGGAACTGGAAGCGGTAGATGAGGGCGTACTTGGAAAAATTCTCGTGCCGGCCGGAACCGAGAAGGTGCAGGTCAATCGTCCCATCGCCGTTCTTCTGGCCGAGGGTGAGAAAGTGAGCGCGACCAACGGGGCTCAATCTCCCGCCGCTCCGGCACCGGCGGTGGCATCACCGCCGGTGTCAAAGCCCGCTGCGCCATCGCCCGCGCCCGCACCTCCGGCTGCGGCGGCGCCCGCCGACGAACCGCAGTACTCCACATGGAAAACCCAGAGCGTGCGCGAGGCGCTCCGCGATGCCATGGCCGAGGAAATGCGCCGTGACCCGAGCGTGTTCCTCATGGGTGAGGAAGTCGGCGAGTATCAGGGTGCATATAAAATAAGTCAGGGGTTGCTGGACGAGTTCAGCCACGACCGCGTGATCGACACGCCTATCACCGAGCACGGTTTTGCCGGCTTGGGCGTCGGTGCGGCTTTCGGCGGGCTACGGCCGATCGTGGAGTTTATGACCTTCAACTTCGCCATGCAGGCGATCGATCACATCATCAATTCGGCGGCAAAGACCCTGTACATGTCCGGCGGCCAGATGGGATGCCCGATCGTTTTTCGCGGGCCCAATGGCGCGGCGGCGCGCGTCGGGGCCCAGCACTCTCAGTGCTATGCCAGCTGGTATTCCCATATTCCCGGCTTGAAGGTGGTGGCACCCTGGTCGGCGGGCGACGCCAAGGGTTTGCTGAAGGCCGCCATCCGAGATCCCAATCCGGTGATCTTTCTCGAGAACGAAATTCTTTACGGCCAGAGCTTTCCGGTTCCCGACACCGCCGACTTTGTTGTCCCCATTGGCCAGGCCAAGGTCGAGCGCCAAGGGAAAGATGTCACGCTGGTGGCATTTTCCATCATGGTTGGCAAAGCGCTTAAGGCGGCCGAGAAATTGGCGATGGACGGGATCGACGCGGAGGTAATCAATCTGCGGTCCTTACGTCCCCTCGACACGGCGACCATCGTGGCATCGCTTCGGAAGACCGGGCGCATCGTTACCTGCGAAGAGGGCTGGGCTTATGCCGGTATCGGCGCCGAGATCGCCGCGAAGGTGATGGAAGAGGCATTCGACTATCTCGATGCGCCGATCACCCGCGTGACGGGCAAGGATGTCCCCATGCCCTACGCCGCAAATCTTGAAGCCATGGCGTTGCCGCAGGTCGCCGATATCGTCGCGGCGGCCAAGGCCGTCTGCTACCGCTAAACCGCTAATCTTCCCGCAAGGACTTGATTCGATGAGCACAGAAATCCTTATGCCCGCACTTTCGCCCACCATGACCGAGGGTAAGCTCTCCAAGTGGCTGAAGAAGGAGGGCGACGCGGTCAAGAGTGGTGACGTCATCGCGGAAATTGAAACCGACAAGGCAACCATGGAAATGGAAGCCGTGGACGAGGGCGTGTTGGGAAAGATTCTCGTGCCGGCGGGGACCGAGAAGGTGCAGGTCAATCGTCCCATCGCCGTTCTGTTAGCCGAGGGCGAAAAGGCGAGCGCGGCTGCTGGTGCACCGAAGCCAACCGTTGCGATGCCTGCGCCCGCGCCGACACCAGCCCCAAAACCGGCCGTGCCGGCGCCGACCGCATCTCCGGCTCCATCACCGTCGCAACCGCAGCCCGTTCCGGCTCAGGCTGCTCAAGCCGCCGGTGATCGCGTGTTCGCCAGTCCTCTGGCCAAACGGATTGCGGCAGACGCTCATGTCGACGTCTCCAAAGTGGCAGGCAGCGGACCAAACGGCCGTGTCGTCAAGGCCGACGTGGAGAAGGCCGCGGCGTCTCAGGTCGCGCAACCGGCGGCAAAGCCCGCGATCCCACCGGCTCCGGCCGGCATGGCGCCAAAAGCGGCTCCCGCGTCACCTGGCGTGACGCAGTTCGGTCAGCCCTATCATCCGGTCAAGAACACGATGATGCGCCGGACCATTGCCAAACGGCTGCTTGAATCCAAGACGACGGTTCCGCATTTCTATCTGACGATCGATTGCCTCATTGATGACTTGATGCGTCTGCGCGCGGAACTGAACGGTCGCGAGGGCGCAGGCTATAAGCTGTCGGTCAACGATTTCATCATCCGGGCGAGCGCCCTTGCCATGCGCAAAGTTCCCACGGTCAATGCATCGTGGACGGATGACTCGGTCTTGTTTTACGACGATGTGGACATATCCGTTGCGGTGGCGACGCCGGACGGTCTCATCACACCCATCATCCGCAAGGCCGACACCAAGGGATTGGCGGCGATTTCCAACGAGATGAAGGAACTGGCCACGAAAGCCAAGGACAAGAAGCTGAAGCCCGAGGAGTTCATGGGCGGCGGCTTTTCCATCTCCAATCTCGGCATGTTCGGCATTAAGGAATTCGCCGCGGTCATCAACCCGCCGCAGGCGACCATCCTCGCCGTGGGCAAGGGGGAACAGCGGCCGGTGGTGAAGAAGGGCGCGTTGGCGATCGCTACCATGATGACATGTACGTTGAGCTGCGATCATCGGGTTGTTGACGGATCGGTCGGCGCGGAGTTTCTGCAGGTCTTCCAAGGGCTGATCGAAGATCCGCTCAAGATGTTGCTTTAGTCGGAGCAGCACATATGAGCGATACTCAATTCGATCTCGTCGTCATCGGCAGCGGTCCCGGCGGTTATACCGCCGCCATCCGCGCCTCCCAGCTCGGCATGAAGACGGCGATCGTCGAGCGCGAGCTTCTCGGCGGCATCTGCCTCAATTGGGGCTGCATTCCGACCAAGGCGCTGTTGCGTACCGCCGAGGTCTACCACCTCATGCAGCATGCCAAGGAATACGGCCTCAAAGCCGAAGGCATTGCTTTTGACCTGGAAGCCGTTGTGAAACGCTCTCGCGATGTTGCCGCCAAGCTCAACGGCGGCGTTACGATGCTGATGAAGAAGAACAAGATCACTGTCGTAGCCGGTGACGGCAAGTTGGCCGGCGCCGGCAAGGTCGCCGTGACCAAGGACGGCAAGGCGGTCACGGAACTTCAGGCCAAGAACATTATTCTCGCGACCGGCGCCCGCGCGCGCGATTTGCCGGGTATGGAGGCGGACGGCGAGTTGGTGTGGAGCTATCGCCACGCCTTGGTGCCGAAAATCATGCCGAAGACATTGTTGGTGATCGGCTCCGGCGCCATTGGCATCGAGTTCGCTAGTTTCTTTCAAACTCTTGGCGCCAAAGTGACAGTGGTCGAAGTGCTCGACCGCATTCTGCCTGTAGAGGACGCGGAGATATCCGCTTTCGCCGCGAAGCAGTTTCAAAGCCAGGGCATGGATATTCGCGTCAAGGCCACGGTCAAGAGCCTGAAGAAGGGCAACGGTAACGTCTCGGTGACGATCGAGCAGGGAGACAAGACGGACACATTGACTGTCGATCGGGTCATCTCGGCCGTTGGCATCGTCGGCAACGTCGAGAACCTGGGTCTTGAAAATACCAAGATCAAAGTCGATCGCACACACGTTGTGATCGGGCCCTATGGCGAAACCGGCGAGCCCGGCGTCTATGCCATCGGTGACCTCTGCGGTCCGCCGTGGCTCGCCCATAAGGCGGGCCATGAAGCCGTGATTTGCGTCGAGAAGATCGCGGGACAACATCCCCATCCGCTGGACACATCGCTCATACCCGGATGTACCTATTGTCACCCTCAAATCGCCAGCGTCGGACTGACCGAGCAGGCGGCCAAGGACAAGGGGCATGAGGTGAGGGTCGGCCGTTATCCCTTTATGGCCAATGGCAAGGCCATTGCCCTCGGCGATACCAATGGCTTTGTCAAAACGGTGTTCGATAAGAAAACCGGCGAACTTCTGGGCGCGCATATGATCGGCCCGGAAGTCACGGAGATGATCCAGGGTTACGCCGTGGCCAAGACCCTGGAGACCACGGAGCAGGAGTTGATGCACACGGTCTTCCCTCATCCGACACTGTCGGAAATGATGCATGAATCCGTGCTGGATGCTTACGGCCGCGCGATCAATAAGTGAGCGAGAACCCTCTCCCCTAAGAAGGGGCGAGGGGGTTAGAATGAAGGTTGAAGTCTGGAACTGTTGAGCCCCATGATCAACGTCGAGTCCATCGCCCCTAAGGGGCAGCGCCTGCCGAAGCCGCCATGGTTACGGGTCAAGGCGCCCACGTCGCTGGAATTTCAGCAGACGCGCAAGCTCATGCGCGAACTCAAGCTGCATACGGTCTGTGAGGAAGCGGCTTGTCCCAATATCGGCGAGTGCTGGGCGCACAAGCACGCCACCATGATGATCCTTGGTGATATCTGCACGCGGGCATGTGCCTTTTGCAACGTCAAGACCGGCAAGCCCGGCGCGGTCGATCCGGACGAGCCGAATCACGTGGCCGAAGCGGTGCGAAGCCTCGGGCTTCAGCACGTGGTGATCACGTCGGTCGACCGTGACGATATGGAGGATGGCGGCGCCGCGCACTGGGTTGCGGTTATTACCGCGGTCCGCGCACTTAATCCCAATACGACGATCGAGGTCTTGACACCTGACTTCCGCAAGAAGATGGGCATGGTCGATCTGGTGGCGGCGGCCAAACCCGACGTCTACAACCACAATCTTGAAACCGTGCCGCGGCTTTACCGCAAGATCCGCGCCAGCGCCCGATACTTCACCAGCTTACGTCTTCTCGAACGGGTGAAGGAGTTGGACCCCACCATGTTCACCAAGTCCGGACTTATGGTTGGTCTGGGCGAGGACCGGGAAGAGGTTCTCCAGGTGATGGACGACATGCGCGCCGCCAGCGTCGATTTCCTCACCATCGGCCAGTATCTGCAGCCAACATCGCGACATGCGGCCGTCGAACGCTTTGTTACGCCGGAGGAGTTCGCCGAATACGAACGCATTGCCCGGGCAAAGGGCTTTCTGATGGTCTCGGCGACGCCGCTGACCCGTTCGTCCTATCACGCGGATGCGGATTTCGCGCGGCTGAAGGCGGCCCGTGAAGCACAGATGGCCCAGGCAGGCTGATCGCGACCAATGCCCGAGCACCGTGAGAGCCGGGTTCTGCCCTATACGCCGGCCCAGATGTTCAACCTCGTCGCCGACGTGGAACGCTATCCGGAATTCCTGCCGTGGTGTGTTGCCTGCCGGATCGCCAGCCGTCAGTCGCCGACACAGTTTACCGCCGACCTTGCCGTGGGCTTTAAGATGATCCGCGAGCAATTCACGTCCCAGGTCACACTTACCCCGACGTCGCACATCGAGGTTCGTTACCTCAAAGGCCCGTTCAACCATCTGGTCAACACGTGGACTTTTGTTCCGGCCGGCACGCCGTCGGGTGAGGGGACGAAGGTGGATTTCTTTCTCGCGTTCGAATTTCGATCACGTGTACTGCAGGCGGTGATCGGGGCCCTGTTCGAGGAGGCCGTCCGGCGCATGGTTGCCGCTTTTGAAACGCGGGCTCGCCACCTCTATGGATCGGGCTGATCGGCCGTCAGGCGCTCGTGTAGAAGTTCGAGGGCGGCGGCCACAGTGGCGCGGCGGATGTCGGTGCGTGTGCCGGCAAACACATAGCGCTTTACCATGGCGTCACGGTTCGTTTGGGCGATGGCAAGGTAAACCAGTCCCACCGGTTTATCCTTTGTCCCGCCGTCGGGGCCGGCGATGCCGGTGATCGCAACAGCGAGGTCGGCATCGGTCTGGGCCAGAGCGCCTTCCGCCATAGCCGCGGCAACGATGTCGCTTACGGCGCCATGGTCGGTGATGGCATCCCGTGGCACGCCCAGCAGCCGGGTCTTGGCCTCGTTGGAATAGGTGAAGAACCCGCTATCGATCACTTTTGACGCGCCGGGAATAGCGGTGAGGCATCCGGCCACCAATCCACCCGTGCAGGACTCAGCCGTTGTGATTCTGATGCCGGACTCCTTTGCCGCAACCAGCACGTCTTTCGCGAGATCAAGGAGATCGGTTGGTAATTCGGTCATGGAAAGACAGTCCCGAAGGCGCGGAAGGCGGATAGAAGGACGAACGCTACGACAGCGGCATACAGGCCTGCCAGAAGATCGTCCAGCATTATGCCGAGGGCTCCGCCGACCCGGCGGTCGGCCCAACTAACCGGCCAGGGCTTGGCAATGTCGAAGAGCCGGAAAAGCACAAACGCGAGGAGGCAGTCGAGCGGATGAAGGGGAACCGCTGCCAGCGTCAGCCATTGGCCCGCGACTTCATCGATCACGATCCATTGCGGGTCTTTTCCAGTGGAGTCTTCGTCAAGATGCGCTGCTGTGATGGCCCATCCCACCAAGAACAGAACGACCGCGGAGACGGCCAGTGCTTGCGAGCCGAAACTCCAATGGATGAGAGCGCCGAGCGGCAACGCACCGAGGGAACCGACCGTACCGGGCGCGACGGGGGATAGACCGCATCCAAACCAGCTCAGCACCATACGGCGTACTGCCAGCGGCCACCGGCGTTTGGGCCGAGAGGCAACAGAGGGATCTACATTTGGTTCGGTCTGAGTCATTTGCCCCGAATATTTACGAGCTGTGATCTTCTCGCATCACTTGGCGCTAAGAAATTATGCGAGAAATTTCCCATAATATATTGATATTTATATATTATTTCAAAGTTTACTTTCTCTTTGAATTTGCTGTGGATAATAGGCAGGATGAACGATGGCAGTGGGGGTCTTTCTGCTGCAACGCGGGATTTGAGTTCGTCGTGGCGATCGTGTGCCGGTCTTGAAGTGCCGGTGGTGGAACGAACGAAAGCGGTCTTGAGTTGCCGAATAGTAGCGTGGGCGAACCAACGCCCACCACACGGATGCGGCCGACAAAAAAGTTCAAGAAACTTACAGGCCGTTTTTCCAGACGTGAAGGTCAACGGGGTTAAGGGGACAGCGTGTTTTCAGGCAAGCATCTTTCCAAGTTTGATCCACATCACCGCGGCCTCAGCCGCGCCCAAAAGGTACTGCAGCAGTTCTTTCCGGAGCGGCAACTCATTGTCCGGTCCGGCGAGCGCATGCGGACCCTCAGGCTTTCCACCAACCGGCAGGCTGTGCTGGCGGGGATCGCTTTGGTGCTCGGGAGTTGGACTCTCCTCAGTTCGAGCCTGGTGATGAGCCATTCCGAACGTATCCGCGCGAAGAACGTAGAGATTAAGGATGCGCGCGTCGGCTATGAGCAGTTATTGGCTCAGGTGACGATCTATAAGGAGCGTGTCGCCGATCTCACCAAGGATCTTGAGTCCAACTATAATCAGTCCTTGGCGCTCTTGGATAAGGAGTCCGACATACTCAGCGCCAAAGCGCAGGAGGTCGATGGCGGCGCGGCGCCGAAGGGCCTCGTTGCCAAGCTCAAGAGCCGCGCCAAGGAGGCGCTCAAGGACCCGGCGGGTGCTCTCAGTGGCGACTACGATAATGTGGAGTTGGTGCTGAGCAAGGCCAAGCTGGATCGTACTCACGAGGATCAGCGCCGGCAGGATCTTCTGAATGAACTCGCGGAACTTCAGGATTCCATGGTGGACGTGGTGAACCACCACGAGCACACGCCATTTATCGCGCCGGATGGACTGGAGCTGCGCCAGGTCGTCCTGGAGCGTGACTTGGCGATGAATGACCGGAATTCATTGACCCAGAAAGTTCATACCTTAGAGGATCAGATTCGCGATATGGAGAGCAATGAGCTGTTGCTGGAGCACCGGTTCTCCGAAATCGCAGACAATAAGATTAACGGGATTGAATCCTCCCTCAGCATCACAGGCCTGGATGTTGATCTTCTTCTGCGTCAGCAGAAAAGCAGCCGCGGGGCTGGCGGTCCGTTCATTCCTGTCACCGCTTCGCCGGAGAATGCCGGTCCACTCCAGGAATCCCTTGATGCCCTGGACGCGCGCATGGACCGCCTGACCGATCTTCAGGGACTCGTGACGCGTCTGCCGCTCGATACCCCTGTGCATAACTTTGAGATCAACTCTGGATTTGGGGTCCGTAAGGACCCCTTCACGGGAGCGATCTCACAACATCTAGGGCTCGACATGGGGGCTGAATACAAGTCTCCGATCCTAAGTCCGGGTGAGGGGAAGGTGGTTTACGCGGGCTGGGACGGCAGTTATGGTCGACTGGTTGAAGTGGATCACGGCATGGGTTTGGTGACCCGTTACGGCCATCTCAACCGCATCATTGTGAAGGAAGGCGACCACGTTTCCCGTGGGACCGTGCTGGGACAACTGGGGTGCAGCGGCCGATGCTCGGGTCCGCACGTCCATTACGAAGTCCTGGTCAATGGCAAACCCGTAAACCCGCTCAAATTCCTGAAAGCCGGCAGCGATGTTTTCAAGAACTAGCAGCAAAGCTGATTTGAAGTCCGCCGAGCCAAAGGTCGAAGTCAATAAATCGGTGCCGTCCATCATCAGTGCGGACCTGACGATCGAAGGCAATCTGGTTTCCAGCGGCGAAGTTCAAGTCGACGGCAATGTTCACGGCGATATTCGCTGCAAGGCATTGATCGTCGGGATCAAGGGGCAGGTCACTGGCGAAGTGAATGCCCAAACCGTGCGCATGCACGGGGCCGTCAAGGGCACGGTCCGCGCGAAGAGCGTTTTCCTGGCGTCCACAGCGCGCATGGCGGGCGATGTTGAGCACGAAAGCCTTGCAATCGAACCCGGTGCCTACATGGAAGGTCACTGCAAGCGGATCTCGGAAAGCCCCGTGACGCCCGTTCTGGATGTGCGGCGTAACGACATGGGCGCGCGTCTCGGTGCCCCGGTGGCAAAGCCGGCCCGGGTTGCCGGTTAAACGCTCCCCTCAAGCTTCCCCGATTTCGTGAAATATCAAACACGCGCGCCGTAGCACGGAGCGCTATGCTGTGCGCGGCAGCGTCGGCGGCCTTCCGGCAGAATTGCGATTGAGCTCTATTCGAGATTTTCGATGAAGCTCAGAACCTCTTCAAATTCGTTCTCGATCTTTGCCGTCAGAACGTCGATCGCTATCCAATCCGGCTGTTCGGCGCTCCGTTCGAGTTCGGCGCACAGTCCCGCCAATTTTCCGGCATAGGCCGATGCCGCTGAGCCCTTTGCACCATGGGCCGCAGCTCTCAATGCCGTCGCGTTCTGGGTCCGCACGAGCTCGCGCAATTTTGCTGCTGTCTGTGATTCCGTTGTCCGGAACACTTCCAATATTTTTCGCGGGTATTCAGGATTATATTTAGCGAGAACGCCTGCCAAGGTGGCGATATCGATTGGCGGGTTCGCGGCTCCGTTCTTCTTAACCGGTGTTGTATTCCGGACGCTGTGAACAGGGGCGCTGCCGGTGCTCGAAGGTGCCTGAGGCCGACGCAGCTTGATGGCCTTCGGCAACCACTTGTTCAGGACGATATCGAGCGCCTCGAGACTGCTGGGTTTGAAAAGATAATCGTCCATTCCCGCCGCGCGGCAAATATCGCTTTCGCCCTGCAGGGCGTTGGCGGTGAGCGCGACAACCGGCAAGCGACGGCGTTTCGTTGTCAGCTCTTGATCACGGATGAGTCCTGTAAGCTGATAGCCATCGATAAACGGCATATGGCAGTCGGTAATGACAAGGCCATATCGATCTTCCTCGCGGCTCAGATTATCCCAGGCCTCGCGTCCGTCATTTACAAATTCGGCGGCAATCCCCAGTCTTTGTAGCTGGCTCTTGATGACAAACTGGTTTGTCTCATTGTCTTCGGCGACGAGAACCAGACAACCGGCGGACCTGGCCTCGTCTATCGTCGGCGGAATGAAGTTAAGATCGGCCGCGTCTTCCTCCATCTTCACCTTGCGTGATATGCGGCCGGTGACGCGGGCGATCAGATCGTAAAACTTCGCCCGCCGAATGGGCGCCGATATCGACCACGAAACGCCTTCCTTTGTGGCAACACGAGCCGCGCTGGCATTCAAGTGCGGCACGACAAAAATAAATTTTGTATCGTCAAGGTAGGGATGCCGATCCAACTCCTCATAAAAGGTATGAGCGCGATCGTCGCCGATTTGGAAACGGACGATCACAATATGGATGGGCCGTTCGGATGCTCTCGCGCGGCGAAGGGTATCGAACAGTTCCGCGATTCCCTTTGACTCGATTGCATCAATACCGATCGCCCGCAAGTATAGCGAAATGGCTGACCGGGACTGAATTGAGTCATGCACGAGAACACGCAAGCCGGACAGGTGCCGTTGATGATGACTGAACATGCTCGTGGGCTCGGAGCGCTGCAGGCGTTCAAAGGGAATCTTGAACCAGAATGTGGATCCTTTGCCTTCGATGCTGCTGACGCCAATCTCACCGCCCATCAACTCTACGAGGTTCTTGCAGATCGAAAGACCTAGGCCGGTGCCGCCGTACCGTCGTGTTGTCGAGTAATCCGCCTGCTGGAAAGCTTGAAACAATGCCTTCTGCTTCTTCAAGCTGATGCCGATGCCGCTATCGGTGATTTCGAACAAAACAACGATACGGTCGTCGGTGATGGTGTCCGCTGTAACCTCGATGCCGACGGCGCCCTTCTCGGTGAACTTCACCGCGTTACCCATCATGTTGAGAATAACCTGTCGAACGCGGACGGGATCACCTTGGAGAATTTCGTCGATGTCCGGATCGACGGTGCATGAGATGTCGAGTGCCTTGCTCTGAGCGTGTGCCGTACTTATCTCAGCTGTCGTTTCGACCACGTCGGCCAGTGAAAACGCTGTCGTTTCGAGGGTCATCCGGCCGGCTTCAATTTTCGAATAGTCGAGGATGTCATTGATCACGTCCAGGAGCGTGATTCCCGATCGTTGGATAATCTCCACCATCTGTTTCTGTTCGTCCGACAGGCGGGTGGATTTCAAAAGCTCGACAATACCGACCACGCCATTCATGGGCGTGCGGATTTCGTGGCTCATCGCCGCTAGGAATTTCGATTTTGCTGTGGCGGCTTCCTCGGCTTTTTCCTTCGCCTGCTGCAGCTTTTCCTGCAGGACGCGCTGCTCGGAGATGTCGGTATATGTGCGGACGAACCCGCCCTGCGGCAGGGGCGACTGACGGAACTCAATGACTCTGCCACCGGGCAAGACAAATTCTTTGCGCAATTTTTCTGTCGCGTACAGGCGCTTGTACCCTGTCTCTTGAATTGGAAGCCCGAACTCGGCCTCCCACGCGCGCATGAAAGCCTCGAGGTTCATGCCGACCCGCAACTTGTGCCGCGGTATGTTCAGCATGACGTAAGCGCGCTCGTTGAGAAATGACACGCGCAGTTCGGAATCGACGACAATCACACCATGATCGACAGCTTCAAGGGTGGTTTCGATAATCGCGTTCTTCGTGGCAAGTTCGGCGATCGGGTTTGTTATAATGCGCTGGAGCCGGAGGGCGATGGGCAAAATCACGGCGAGTGCGGCGGATGCAATCACAACAAGGCTGGCCACATAGCGCGCGAGCCGCGTCGAGACAGGTTCGACGCTTGCGCTCAAATACACGCTCCCCAGGCGGGCATTATGGTCGATGACGGGAACGAAGACGGTGAGATGTTCTCCGTCAAAGTGATACCCCCGGGGTTCGGCTATCTCGGGGACGGGCCGAATATGGACATTTGGCCGTTCATATTTGGCGACGAGATTGTCTCCGGCGTCATATGCGGCGGCGGCGTCGATCTCGCGATTGACGTTGAGTGCACTCAGATATTCATGGGTTGCGTCACGGTCATTAAAGACCAAAGAGGCGGCGATGCTGGCCGACAGAAGGTCCGCTTGGGCTGTGGTTGATTCAACCTTTTGCCGCTCGTAAGTCCGGGCATCGTATGCCGCCATGATGGCGCCGGCGAGAAGCAGCGATACCGCGGTCGTAACAATCGTGACGGTAGCTAGCTTCCAACGAATCGAAAGACGGGCGAACCATCTAAGCATGAGGTGTCCACCTATGCGCGAGGCTTGACGGACATGGCGAGACTTAACAATTTCGAACTGATGACCAAACCGTTTTCCGCTGCGGCCTGATCGTTGATATCAAAGCGGACGCGGTTATCCTTGATGACGAAATGAACGACACCGCCCGTTTCAGAATCCTCAGGCGTATCTGTCACCGTCAATACGCTGGACCCGTGGACCACGTCGAGGACTTGAGCAACCTGACGCGGATCTGCAGCGCCGACATATAAAATTTGGCATCCGGATTCATGGGTTACGCTCTTTAGGCGGCGAACGGCAATTGGATGATCGCCAATGTGCTGGCCCTCGACGGCCTTATCCAGAATCCCGTCGAACGGATCCTCGCCCACCACACAAAGCGTTATCGGACTGTTCGAAGAGGCGAACGCGGATGCCGGCCATTCCACGAACCCACCGAGCTTGTAGAGGTATGCAGCCTTCACAGCGTATTCCAGCGTTTCCCCTTCGAATGCAAACACGATATGAGGCGCAAAAACCGCGAGGAGGAATATCAGCGCGGACGTGACAGTGCACTCGAACTGACGCCGCGTTAGCCGTAGCCTCATGGTCAGCTTTTCCATTTTAGGCTCACGTAAAATGTTCGCCCAAGATCGCTGCGGGTGCCTGCGGCTCCAAACTCCGGGTGGCGCCGATTGAGAAGACCGTCGGCGGTCAGCGCCAGGGTGACATGATCCGAAACATTCCACCCAACCCGTCCATCGACAGCGGCGTAGCCCGGTACGCGAGGATTGGGCAGCGCGCCCATCATCCGCAGGCCAACATCAAGCTCGACATCATGCGACAGGTTCATGCTCGATCGCACTGTTATTTTGTGGGAAGGATCATTGCCTGCGGTCTGTATACCGCCAAGCTGGCTGGTCCCCGGCTTAAACTTGAGTTCTTCCTGCAGCATGTTGAATCCCGCGCTCAACCGCCACCAGTCATTGACCTCATAGTTTCCCCACATCTCTCCCCCGTAGGTATGTCCTTCGATGTTGTTGACAAATACAACAGGGAAGGGTTTGCCGGCTGTCGCGGGTTCAAAGCTGCGCAGATCGTTATATACATTGTAAAACGCCGAGATTGAGAATGATAGGCGCTGTGTGGGTTGGGCCCGGTAACCGAGTTCGTAGGCGGTTAATTCCTCCGATTGGAAATCGGGACCGCCGGCAAGCACGCCGGGAGAATAAAAATCCCGGTCGATTCGCGACGGCGTGCGCACAGCCCGTGAAATCGCTGACCATAGCAGCGTCTTGTCGTTAATTTTCCATCCAAGGCGCGCGCTGGGCATGTTTTCCCAGCCGGTATAAGTGTTGTGCTCCAATCTGACTCCGACGGTCAGCTTGAGCCGCTTCGTAAGGGTGATGCTGTCCTGGACGAACGCGTTGCCCAGATCCAGCGTGCGGTCCGCCGGTAGAAACATGATGGTCGGGCTATTTGTAATGTGATCGGCCGACGTGCGATATTCTGCCCCCGCGACGATCTCCTGGCGTGTGCCCAGGGGAAACTGGTACTGCAGGAATGCATCATAGGTGTTGCGTGCCTCGCCGAAGGTACCAGGGTAATCACGGCTGACTCGATCATAATAGACGCGCGCACCGATGGACGATCCGTCGGGCAACGGATGAACCCATCGCGCGAGGACATTACCGCCGGAGATGGTCTTGTCGGCGCCGACGGGCTGCTGAATGGAACCGCTATAGACATCGCCGGTGATCATCACCGTGTCGGTGTTCGGATTCCAATCAAGCCTGAATCCACCTTGGGCATTTTCCCAGGCGTCCTTCGCGCTTACACCGCTCGCCTTTACCGTATCAAGGCGATCGAATCCCTTTGCGTATACGCGATAGGTGGCGTCATCGTTGATCTTCCCGCCATAGCGTGCGCCTGCGCTCCGTTCGAAGTTACCGCCGCCGACGTTCGCCACCAGGCCCTGGGTGTCGCGGGAACTCCGGGTCAAGATGTTGATGACACCATTCACGGCATTCCCGCCCCAGAGCGTGCCGGCGGGGCCGCTGATCACTTCGATGCGATCGAGGTCATCTGGCATCACATCCTGAGCATCCCAGAAGACGCCGGAATAGAGCGGCGTATAGATGCTGCGGCCATCGATTTGCACGAGCAGTTTGTTGGCGGTGGTGCTGTTGAACCCGCGTGCGGAAATGGCAAAGGTGCTGGAGTCAACGCCTGCCACCACCAAGTTGGGGGCCAGACGCAACATCTCCGGGATGCTGGTCTTTCCCGATCGGCGAATATCCTCGTTGGTGATGACATAAATTGCCGCAGGCGCGCCGCTCAAAGGCTCCGCTTTCCTTGATACGGAAACGATCTTGATATTCGCCAATTCCTCGATCGACATGCTGCTCAGCGCCGCCACCGAGTTCGCATCCGCGTCCGCAGCCGCCGCTCCGGACGTCACCGTAAGCGCGGTCGTAAGGGCCAAAACGAAGCGTTTGCCGGTGGAAATTTTCGGTCCGGCCACCACTAGAAGCTCCATCGCGTTTCGACAAAGACGCTGCGCGCCATTTCAACAGCCGTGGGCCCGCCATTAAATTCCCGGTAATAGCGATGGAGGAGGTTGTTCCCGGATATGGAGATTTCCATGTATTTTGTCGGTTTCCACCCCAGTCGGCCATTGAGTTCAACATAGGCCGGAACGACTGGGTTCGGCAGCGCGCTCACGTACCGCACATCGGCGTCGAACAAGATGTCGTCGGTGATCTTCATTGATGAACGCAATGAAATCTGGTGATCGGGATCGTTCCCGGCTTGCTGAATTCCGCCCAAGCCGCTGCTGCCGGGTTTGAAGCCCAGGTTCTCGTGTTGCACGTTGAAGCCGCCGCTGACGCGCCACCAATTGTTGATCTGGTAGCTTGCCCAGGCCTCCATGCCGTAGACCTTGCCGGCCATCAAGTTCCCCCAAACCAGAGGAAGGAAGTGGGTTACCGGGTTCGCTTCGATGCTTCGGAGTGAGTCGTACACATTGTAGAAGGTGGAAATCGAGAACGATAGACGGGAAGAAGCCTCGACGCGGGTTCCGAGTTCATAGGCCATGAGTGTCTCGGGCTGGAAGTCCGCGCCGCCCATGAGAAAGACGATCGGCCCAAGCTTCTCGACAACGTCCCGGTCGAACCGTGTTGGTGCCCGCACGGCACGGGAGACCGCCGACCAGATCAAGGCTTTATCGTTGACCTGCCAGGACACCCGCGCGCTGGGAAGGGCTTCGAGGCCCGTGAATTCCTCGTCTTCAAGCTTTAGACCGACGGTGAGCTTCAGCGATTTGGCAAGCGCGATGCTGTCCTGCACGAAGGCGTTGCCGAGACTGAGTGTTCGGGTGTCGGGCTGAATCTGGAAAGCGACCGCGTTCCGGATTTGGTCGTGATTGACCCGATAGCCACCGCCCCAGACGATGTCGTTCCAAGTTCCGAACTTAAAACTGTGCTGCACGTCGACATCATAGGTGTCGAGCGCAAAGCCGCCGTTGTTGTCAAAGCGCTGAGCCCGGTCGTAGTAGGCTTGGATCTGTACGACCGAACCGCTTGCGAAATGATGTTCCCAACGTGTGGTCAGGTTGTGGCCGGATTCAATCTGGTCAGATGCGGCCGGCTGATCTTCTGAGGCACGATAAATATCGCCTTGCACCGTTATCAGGTCGTTTTCAGGACTCCAGTCGAAGCGGAACCCGCCTTGCGGTACACGCCAGCCATCGTGTGAATTCTTTCCGGCCGCCGTTATGGTGGATTGGTGTTCGTATCCTTTGGCGTAGACCCTGTAGGAGGCGTCGTCACTGAGACTGCCGCCGTATTGGAGGCTGGCGCTCCGCTCAAGGTTACCCGCGCCAAGAGTTAGAATCCCACCTTGGGTGTCTGACGATTTCTTTGTCGTGATATTGATTACGCCGTTGACGGCGTTTGCGCCCCATAACGTGGCGCCCGGCCCGCTGATGACCTCGATGCGATCGATGTCCTCGGGCATCACATCCTGCATGTCCCAGTAGACGCCGCCGTAAAGCGGCGTGTAGACGCTGCGGCCGTCGATCAGTACCAGAAGCTTATTTGCCAAGGTTCCGTTAAACCCGCGCGCCGAGATGGCATAGGCACTGGAGCCTGCCGCCGCGACGTCGAGATTTGGCGCAAGCCGCAACATTTCGGGGATACGCGTTGCCCCGGAACGCGCGATGTCATCCTGCGTAATGACATAAATCGCCGCTGGTGCGGTGCTCAGGGGTTGGGCTGTTTTCGATACGGAGGAAACTTGGATATTGCCGAGTTCTTCGATCGAAAGAGCGCTAATCTCCGCTACTGAATTCAAGCCGTCAGCGTCTGCCGCCCGTACGTCAATTGTCGACATCGCGGTAAGAGAAGTTATGCCCGCGAAGAGCGCGGCATAACTTTGGCGCCTCAAGACTCTCGACCCCATTCCCGTCCCCACAGTGCTTCTTTGTCTTAATGCGCGCGCGGCCGAAACCCCTGATTGTGGAGGTAGTATGTACTCAAAACCGTTATAAAGAAAGACGTTGCCTGCACGTATGAGTCGCAAAGATCGGCATCGTTGAACCCCGGGACGCGGCCCCAGCCCTGAAAAATGAGTCGTCCTCGGCTAAGGTTTTCTGCTTGAATTTGTCTCTGGCTGGCGAGACCGCGCTAGGCGATGGCCGTCGGGGATGAGCGGAGCGGCTGGGACATCGGTGTCAGGGAGAGCACGCATGAACGAGATGAGTAAAGTTGGCGGCGATAGCGCGGAACAGCCCCAGGTGATTCCCAATGAGGCCTATGTCTCCGAGGCTTATGCGCGGGCCGAAAACGACAAGCTATGGCCAAAGGTTTGGCAGATCGCCTGCCGGGTGGAGGAGATCCCGAAGGTCGGCGACTACGTCACTTATGACATTCTCGATGAATCGATCATCGTCGTGCGCAGCGCGCCGGATAAGATCTCAGGATACTACAATGTGTGTCAGCACCGCGGTCGCCGCCTCACCGAGGGGTGTGGGCAAGCTAAACAATTTCGCTGCCGCTTCCATGGCTGGTGCTGGAATCTGGAAGGCAAGAGCACGTTCGTTCTGGACCCCCAAGACTGGGGCGCGTGCCTGACCCCGGAGAACCTGCGGCTGAAGGAGGTCAAGGTCGACACCTGGGGCGGCTGGGTCTGGATCAACATGGATTCCAACTGCCAGCCGCTGAAGGACTACCTGGAGCCGGCTGTCTCCATGTTGGCCCCGTTTGAACTGGACCAGATGCGGTACCGCTGGCGCCAGTGGCTCTATTTCCCCTGCAACTGGAAGACCGCCCTTGAAGCATTCAACGAGAGCTATCACGTGGATGCGACCCACCCGCAATTGATTCGATTTGGCTCTACATCATGGTGGAGTAAGGCCGAGAACCATTGCGGTTGGCACGGGGTGGCCTCGTCCCGTGACGGACAGGTGCGTGGGGGAAGTAAGGGATTGGGGGGTGTCATGGCCGCCCCGGACCAGGATCCGCGTCTCGCCGCCGCGGAACATCAAAATGAACTGATCGCAACGCTCGATGCCGTGACGACAGCAACGCTGGTCAGAGCGGCCAACCGGCTGGTGGATGAATTGCCGCCAGGGACGCCGGCCGATGTGGTTGGTGCCCATCTGATGGCGGCGGCCGAGCGTGATGACGCCGCGCGCGGCGTCATCTGGCCGAAGATCGATCCGGCGCAGTGGGCGGCCGCCGGGCACGATTGGCACATCTTCCCGAACACCGTCATCTTGCAAGGTCCCGCGTTTGCGCTGTGTTATCGCGCGCGGCCGAACGGTTACAACCCGGACAGTTGCATCTTCGAGGTCTACGTCCTTGAGCGCTTTCCGGAAGGGCAGGAACCAAAGACCGAGTGGGTATACAAACCCGAAGCCACCGAGGAGCAGTGGCTCAAGATACTGTCTCAAGACTTCGGCAATATGCCGCAGGTGCAGAAGGGCATGAAGTCCCGTGGCTTCATGGGCGCGCGCCCGAGCCCAGTGCAGGAGGTGGCGGTGACCCACTTTCACCGGTTGCTGGCGAAATACATGGGCACCGGCACGCCACAGCCCGTCAAATAAAGCGCGCAGCGTGGGGCGAATGGATCGCTCCGCGCGTTACCCCGGCGTATCGTCGGGCGGTTTCACGCCGGGCCGGGCGAGTTCGGTTTCCAGGGTCTGACCGATGGCTCGCGTCTTGGCCAGCCGCGCGCGGTAGATCATCATATTCTCAAGCACCCGCTGTACGTAGGCGCGGGTTTCGCCGAAGGGAATCTTTTCGACCCAATCGATGGGATCGGTTTGTCCGTCGCGGGGATCACCGAATTCGCGCATCCATTGATGCACGCGCCCGGGTCCGGCGTTATAGGCGGCGGCCGCCAGCAGGTATGAACCACCGAAGCTGTTCACCAACGTCTTCAGGTATAGCGCCCCGAGCCGCAGATTGTAGGCGGGGTCGGCGATCAATTTCGGGCCGCTGAATTTGACGCCGTTGGACTTGGCCATGGCTTTCGCCGTTAACGGCATAAGTTGCATCAGCCCCATGGCGCCCGCGCCGCTTCGGGCGTTCGGATCGAAATTGCTCTCCTGGCGGGTGATCGCCAGAATGAAAGCGCGCTCCGGTTCGGTTGGAACCTGATACGCGGGGACGGGGAAGCCGTAAGTCAACAGCGTGATGTTGCTGCGCCCCGCTTGGCGGGCGAGGGTCACGCCCCAATCCGGGTGCCCGAGACGATCGGCGATTTCGGCGGCCATGAGACGATCCGTCGCGTCGTCCGATGACTCCGCGAGGGCGAGAATGAATGCCCGCAGGTAAGTCGTGTCGCCGACGTCGGCCAAAGCGCGCATGGCCTGGGTCAACTCACGGGCTTCGAAGTCGGCGCGATCATCGGCCGTGGGAACGGGATCGTCGGACAGTGCCGGAAGCGGATCGTCGTGCAGGCGCGCGAGGGCCAGTTGCCCATAGTAGGTCGTGACATAAATGGCGGCGCGCCGGTACCAGTCCGCGGCGATGTCCGCGCGACCGAGAGATGCGGCGGCCCGGCCGGTCCAATAGGCACCCCGGGCCAGATTGGCGGGCATTTGCACCGTGTCGTAGACTTTTTCAAAATGGGGCAGGGCCATCTCCCCGTCCTTGAGGAAACGGAGCGAGATCCAGCCTGCCATCCATTCCGCGTCGGCCAGCCCCGTGGCGGCCGTGAGTTCGCCGTGATTTTTCACGATATTATAGGCCTCGGTGATGAGGCCGTTATCGAGGGCATCCTCGGCCAAGGCTTCGCGCTCTTTCCACATCAGGTCGGCGCGCGGGCCGCGATCCGGCTCTTGCGGCAATAGGGCACGGGCCGCGTCGTCCTGGTCGTGGCGGCGGCGCCATTTGATGCGGTCATAGAGCAACCCAGGATCACCGGCGAATTCCGGCGGTACCGCCCGGAGCAGGGCATCGACGTTTCCGGTGGACGTGATGAGCGATATCCGCGCCTTCGCCGTGGCGGCGGTGGCGGTATCGACGCGGGGAAACATCCGCTCCGCCTCCGCCGTATCCTCGTCGTAAAGCAGGTTATCCAACCGCTGCCGATGATCGCCGGGTGTGAGCAGGCCGCCGAAAGTGTCCAGGAACGCGCGCTCCGTGGAACGATCGAAGCTGCCGGTAATCCAGGCTTGGCGCGCGATCTGGGCGGCCTTGTCGGTTTCGCCCACCGTCTGCAGCGCGCGCGCATATCCGACTTGGCCCGCGGTGGTCAGCGGCGGGTGGTCGTTGAACCAGGCCACCAGCGCCGCCGGCACGGTGACGGTGATGGGATCGTCGAGCGCTTCCTCGGTGCGCCGCTGCAATTCTTTTAACCCGGGCCATCCCGGATTATTGGTGATGAACGCGACGCGGTCGGCGAACGGAACGTGAGCGCCGGGCTCACGCATATAGCTCCAGTCCACGACCTTCTTGAGGATCGGGTTATCGGTTCGCGCCACGGCCGCTTGCGCGTGGGGCCATGCGTGGGCGGAAACCGCCTTCATGGCCTCGGCGAAAGCTTCCCGGTCTTTGGCCGTGAGCGTGATGGGCTCGCGCCGCGGCAAAGCCGGGGCCCGGGCCGATGCCGGAAGCGGAGGGAGCGGCTTCTTTTTGCCGCCGCCGGGCTTGGTTTTGCCCTCCTTGGCTTTACCGGGCTTCGGCTTGGCACTCTTCGGCGCATGATGAGCGCTCTTTTTGCCCCCGTGCTTTTTTGCGTGGGCGGGGGCGTTTTTCTGAGGCGCTTCCGGTGCGGCCGGCGCCGGGGCAGGGGGAGCCTCTGGCGTTTGCGCGCGCGGCATGGCCGGCGCGGCCAGCAAGACCGCCAGAGCCAAGGCGAGGATCGTGACGGATCGGGGAAATCGGTAGCGCAGGTCCTTACGGGCGCCGGGCGGCTCGTGCATGCGTAATGGTGATCCTGGTTCTTCGGCGACACGTCCGGGCTGCGGCCGTTACACGGGCTAAACTCTTAAGCCGTGCCGCCCGAGGGAGCAAGTCTAGGGGCAAGTCTATGAGCAAGTCCGGGGGCATGGCCCGGGACGGTTCCCTTGCAGACGTGGGTTCCTGTGCTAAGGTCCGCCGCAGTTTTTATTGGGAGATTATGATGTTCCGCGGGGCGCTCACCGCTCTTCTCACACCCTTCCGTAACGGCAAGGTCGACGAAAAAGCTTTCCAGGAATTTGTCGAATGGCAGATTCAAGAAGGTATCCACGGGCTGGTGCCCTGCGGCACCACCGGGGAGTCACCGACTTTGTCTCATGAAGAGCATCGCCGGGTGGTGGAATTGTGCGTCGAGGTTGCCAAGGGGCGCGTGCCCGTCATCGCCGGAACCGGGTCCAATTCCACGGCGGAAGCCATCGAGCTGACCAAGCACGCCAAGCGTGCCGGTGCCGATGGCGCGCTGGTGGTGACGCCGTACTATAACAAGCCGACCCAGGAAGGTTTGTTGCTGCACTACCGCGCCATCGCCGACGCGGTGGAGATTCCCATCCTGATCTACAACATACCTGGCAGGTCGGTCATCGACATGAGCCACCAGACCATGGTGCAGCTGGCCAAGCATCCGAACATTATCGGGGTCAAGGACGCCTCCAACGATCTGGCGCGTCCGGTACGCGTTCGCCTCGACCTCGGCGATAGCTTTGCGCAGCTGTCCGGTGAGGACCTGACCTCGGTCGCGTTCCTCGCCCAGGGTGGCGTCGGTTGCATCTCCGTCTCGGCCAACGTCGCGCCGCGTCTGTGCGCGCAGCTGCAGGATGCCTGGCAGCTGGAAAGCTATGAGGACGTATTCCGCATTCGCGACATTCTTGCGCCGCTCCACGAAGCTATGTTCGTGGAGACCAACCCGGCGCCGGTGAAGTTCGCCGCCTATATGCTTGGGAAGTGCACCGCCGAGACGCGGTTGCCGCTGGCACCGCTTTCGGTCAAATCCCAGGCCCGGGTCGAAGAGGCCCTGCGCGCGGTCGGCCTGATCGAGGATTAGCGTTTCGATTGCGGCGGTAATTCTCCGCAGGGTGAACCGCCTCCGCTGTCATCACCGGGCTTGTCCCGGTGATCCAGAGTGTGTGACTCGGTGGGATGCGGCAACCGTTGATTTTTCTGCATCCCGCTGGCTTTGTAACCCTGGATTCCCGTGTCGCGCGCTAAGACGCGCGCGGTTTATAGTGGCGGGCCTTCGCCCGCCGGCACGGGAATGACGACTGAGATTCTCTGAAACCGCGAATTCTATTGTCGAGCTTGGATTCAACGCATCAATGACCAAAGCTGCCCTCATCTCTCACGGCACGGTGGCGCAGAACCGCAAGGCGCGCCACGACTTCGCCATTGAGGATACCGTCGAAGCCGGCATCGTCCTCACCGGCAGCGAGGTCAAATCCCTGCGCAAGGGTCGCTGTACCTTGACCGAAGCGTTCGCCCAGCCGGAGGGCGATGGCTTCTACCTTATCAATCTGCACATTCCTGCATACGAAGGCGCCAGCCATTTCCAACATGATGAAAAGCGCAAACGAAAGCTGTTGCTCCATAAAAAGGAGATTCATCGGCTGTCGGCGGCGGTCGGGCGCCAGGGCATGACGGTTGTGCCGCTCAGCATGTTTTTCAACGCGCGCGGCCTGGCGAAAGTCACGCTCGGTCTGGCCAAGGGCAAGAACCACATCGACCGCCGCGAGGACATCAAGAAGCGCGAGTGGCAACGGGAGCAGGCGCGGGTGATGCGCGCCAAGGGGTGATTGTGCACCATAATCATCCCGAGGTGGAATCGTGAACTTGCTGCTCAACATCCTCTGGCTGATCTGTGGCGGACTGTTGATGTCCCTCGGCTGGCTCGTGGCGGCGCTATTGATGGCCATCACTATTGTCGGATTGCCGTGGACACCGGCGTGCCTCCGGATCGCGGGATATACGTTGCTGCCTTTCGGCCAGAAGGTCGAGAACGGCAGCACCGGCCCGCTGAGCTTCCTCGGCAATGTGGTGTGGTTTATATTCGGCGGATGGTGGCTTGCGCTTGGCCATTTGGTGCATGCGGCGCTGCTGGCCGTGACCATCATCGGTTTGCCGTTCGCCTGGGCGCACCTTAAACTTGCTGGTCTCAGCTTGGCGCCGGTCGGTACAGTGATTGTTCCTACCGAATGAACTGGATCGTGTGTAGCGCCCCCTCACCCCAACCCTCTCCCCGCGGGGGAGAGGGTGCCGAGCCCGACCGGGCGACATCGTCGCCCGGATTAAGAATGGGCGAGGCGGTGAGGGGGAGATTTAACTTCATCAAATTTCGTAATCGGTACACTGCACGGAGCGTCTGTGACAGACGATAACGACGAACCAACTGGTCCGGTTAAGGACAAACTCATCCGCACCAAGGAACAGTGGGCGCGGGACGGACGCGGCCTTACCGGCACCACGGCCGACCCCACCAAGGCGCGGTTGCCGCCCGGCCAACGCCTGACCAAGGATTTTCCGGTGCTCGATCTGGGCGTGCAGCCCAATCTCAACCCCAACGACTGGACCCTGTCGGTGGCGGGACAGGTGAAGCACCCGTTGAAATGGGACTGGAAGACCTTCAACGCCCAGCCCCAAGTAACCCTCACCAACGACATCCACTGCGTCACCACATGGTCGCGATACGAGAACACGTGGGTTGGTGTGCCCATGCGCGCGTTGTTGGCGGCGGTGAAACCTTTCGACACGGCCAAGTTCGTGATGCTGCGCAGCTACGACGGTTACTCGACCAATCTGCCGCTATCGGACATCGACCGCGACGACGTGCTCATCGCTCACACCTGGCAGGGGCAGCCCCTGGCGCGCGAGCACGGTGGTCCGGTGCGGCTGGTGGTTCCGCATCTCTATTTCTGGAAAAGCGCCAAGTGGCTTCGCCACATCACCTTCATGGAGAAGGATCAGCCCGGCTACTGGGAAGCGCGCGGCTATCACATGCGCGGCGATCCGTGGAAGGAGGAGAGGTATGATTGAGCGAAGGTCTGAAGTCATCCAGCTTTCGTGAGGTTTCCATCCAATTCTTCTAACGTTACATCGGGTGTCGCCGTGATGTCGTGGAGATCGCAATGAGTTTCGAAGAATCCTATATCGTGGGGCGGCTTCATAGCTTGGTTGATTCACGTTTCGCGGCCATCGAACGGGAGGTCGTCCCTATCCGAGCAAAATATCCGCTATCAGAATCGGCACAGGGGCGCGGAATTGGTGAACTTGCATGCCGTCATTGCGAAGCGGCACTCGACGTGTTGACGCGGGAGTACCTGCTTTATTGCAAGCAAGAATGGACCGACCCTACAGAGCACATAGGGTTATTGCAGAACGAAATTGACTGGTTCATTAGCCAACTTACGACAAAGTTCGGTCGATTCGGTGGCCCGCAATTATTTGAGTCCTACCTTGCGCAATTCCGCAAGGATACTGACGGTGTCTATAAAGCCGCGATGACGGGCCGCTTACATGGAGAGCAACTTTATAGGCACCGACCATTATGGAAGGTTAGAGCCCAGGAATGGTTCACCTTGGGCGGTAGTGCCGTTGGGTATCTTGTAGGTATCGCAAAGGCATATGAACTTATTTCTGGTAAGCATTAATGCGTCGCGCATCAACGAAGTGAACTATTCGTTAGCTGCGCCCACCACCTTTTTCACCACCGCCTCAAACATCTCCGTCGTCAGCCGTCCCGTGTTCACGTTGTAGCGTGAGCAGTGGTAGCTGTCGGCCAGGATCAGCTTGTCGCTGATCTTGTGAATCTTGCCATGGCCGAAGGGCACGGCGGACTTGCGTAGACCAAGCGTCGTCACCACCGCATCGTGGGCGATGCGGCCGAGGGCGAGGATGGCTTTGAGCTTGGGCAGCGCGGCCATCTCGGCGACGAGAAAGCTGCGGCAGGTATTCTGCTCCGCCGGGGTGGGCTTGTTGGCGGGCGGCACGCAGCGCACGGCGTTGGTGATGCGGCAATCAACCAGGGTGAGACCATCGCCGGGATCGGCGCCGTAGGTTCCCTTGGCCAGCCCGAATTTCAGCAAGGTGGGATAGAGCAGCACGCCCGCGTAGTCGCCGGTGAAGGGACGTCCGGTCCGGTTGGCGCCCTGGAGCCCCGGCGCCAGTCCCACCACCAGCACCCGCGCCGTGGCCGGACCAAAGGCCGGCACCGCGCCGTTGAACCAGTCGGCGTGGGCTTTGCGGTTGTCGCGGCGGAAGGCGACCAGACGCGGACACAGGCCGCAATCGGGGGCTGGCCCAGCGAGAGCTTGTGCGGTTATCGCCATGTTCTCAGAGCCCGATTGCTTCACGCGGAAGCGCAAGCGCCCCCTCACCCCAACCCTCTCCCCGCCGGGGAGAGGGTGCCGAGCGGAGCGAGGT
>SCTM01000337.1 GCA_004297485.1 Rhodospirillaceae bacterium | reverse complement strand
GACGATATAAAACGCTTTTGTTTTTTAAACAAATGTTGTTATTGACGCCCGCGCAAGTGTTATAGATACGTTGGATAATGCTGAATGGTCACGTTTACGCGCATTTGAAACACTCACAGACATGTTGAACGCGTTACATCCTGGTGATAACGGGGGGTGTCTCAATTGCACATCGTGGTTGGATAACGATCACGCGTTAGTTGCCGCGAACGGAGGTGAGCGAGTACACGTGTATGTTCTGTAATCGAAAGATGCAATTAGAAGCACGTCCAGAAGGAGCTAAACGACATGCAGTTCGAGCACCGTATATAAATGACGCAACCGAAACCCGGATGCGCTGGTAAACTTCGGGTGTGCATCGGGATGCTCAATTCGCCCGGTATTCCGAATTACGCCATATCTAGCACGTGGATTAACTATTTGTACAGCGTTCGCCATAAATATGATTTCATTGTAAATCGTTGTCCGGATGATACCGACGTTGATTGGAAATGGGATCCGAAGCATGAATACACGCTTGTGTGGTACAAAGCCGAGTTCATTAAGAAATATCTTCCGAGCTACCACGTTTTCGTGTACATTGATTCGGATGCCGTGTTTCGGGATGCTGCGAAGTCTGTCGAGCAGTTTCTTGCCGAAGAGAACGACAACGCGTTGATATACGCGTCCGCGGATTGCATGAGCGAGCAAATATGCTGGAAGAAGAATGAACTGAACGCTGGATTTCTCGTCGTGAAGAACACCCCAAAGACGTTTGAACTGTTGGACGCATGGATTAAGGCGCCGGAAACTGCTCTGTGTAGAGAGTGGAAATATACACATCCTCGAGAGCAAGCGTGCTTAAACGAACTACAGAAATCGCAGTACGCCAACGAGATAAAGATCTTGCCAAGAGATAAACGAGTGGGCACACACGACGGCAACTGGGTTGTGCATCTCGCAGGAGTAAAAGACTCGACACGTGAACACTATTTTACGCAGATGATCAATGGAAACGATCCTGTTCTTGTGACAAACACAGTTGGGTCACTTACGTTTCTTGCGTCTCACAAAGCAGCGATTGTTACAGGTATGCTGGTAGCAGTAATTCTGGTAGTGTGGCTTGTGGTATGGCGTGTTGCCAAACGATAGTTCCTGCCACCTAGGAAAAATAGGCTATAAAAAATGAATAACGAAAACGATATGTCGTACCTACAGATGGTGCACCTGGCTCTTGAAGATGCTGGTCCGATTGTACACGAGTTTTATCGGGCTGCACTGGATGCATGGAGAGAATTTGTGTTCTCCGGCGACAGTGTTTGGTATAATCGGTCTATGCAGATTCCAATTACGCCATACACTCAACTTGCTCTCGTCCTATCGTGTCCGGATCATATGATTGGCGTGCGTCCATTTCGCGAGTGGGCCACGAACATTGCGTTACGTGTTATATAATTTGTGTCATCGTCAATTGTGGAAAGTTAAGCGGTGAAGCAATGATTGCCGTGGTGAGACCGGCTGTGTCGTGGCCGCTCATATATAGCTGTAAGCTCGAAACGCCCACTGAATGATACACCACGCTAAACGTAACCAGTCCGGCTTGTGCGTTAAGAATAGTTGTCGTTTGTCCAGCGATGACATTCGTTAGCGGTGTCGCGACCTGTCCACTGCTTGCCAAGTTGATCGAGATGTTCAATGGCACCCCAGCCGCGCCGTTAATCACCGATATTGTTGCGGATATAAGAACCGTAACACCGGCACTGATCTGCAGTTGGTTAGACGGATCTAACGCATAGACAAATTGACCAGCTGCTCCTCCAGAGTTAGCGAGAACATTAAATTGTATTACGTATGCCGTTGCCGCTGTCCCGTTCTGGATAAAATTGTTCTGTACCACCTGGTAAGATGGCGATGGCTGTGCTGTTAGATGCCAGTCCTGGACGACGCGCACGAGTGCATCGTCTATTTCATCTTCGTTGAGAACTTCAAATATGGCAAACGTTTGCACTGCCTGTGCAGGCGTCCCGACCTGTTCTAGAACAGTGCTGGCATCACCAGCGACAAGGTTGACTGTTTGTGCGCTGTTCTGGTTGATGATGTTTAGAGATACCCAGCTACCGTATGTTTGATTCGTTCCCCGAAATGGGGTGAGCGTACTGATAGACCTGTTTGGACTGCAGTTTGACAGAATAGACAGAATTGTTGTCGTCGATGGAAGAACAACTGTTACGGGAAGACCGCCGACGTTGCCCGACAGAACAAGCGCGGTCTGAAGCGCCGTCTCAAATTGAGTGCCAGTCAGAACAAACGGACCAGCTCCAACAAACGACACCGGAGTCTGGGTTGTCGGAAGACCTTGTTTAAGCAGCTGCAAGCTCTGTCCGGTCGCAATGTCTTGCACACCAAATCCGAACGTCGTCATTTATGAGATGATCGTTACACTATCTGACTGACATTTAATGTTGCTAGGTCGGCGGAGATAGTCGTGACAGCTGATGCAAATGCCGCGACATATACCTGCCACAACGTTGGAGCAGCCGTTTGATTTGTATACACGACAGACAATGCGAATTCAGTCGATCCACTGATCTGAATCTGTGACGCGCTCCCGGCAATTACGTTGCCGGGGAGACTGGTGACCTGTCCCGCGGTCGCCAATATAAGAAACGGTTGCGTATCAAATCCCGTTGATGTGTTGTTAAGAACGACTGTTGCGTTCGCCAGTACCGTGACGCCAGGCGATACAGAGAACGCGTTGTTTAGGAGTGAATACGACACGGCGTCCGTAAGCGTGCTCTGGGCAAGGACAATGTCAAACGGCACCGGGAATGCGTTGACCCCCAAAAGAGTTTGCGGTGGCCCAAGGTTCACAGTAAAAAACTGAGGGGACGGGAAAATGGTCGCACGCAGGTTCTGAACGACCTCTACCATAACAGAAGACTGATTTTGAAGAGTTTCGTATACAGTGTACGTCTGTGCAGAAAGTGGCAACGTCACGGCTGCATTAACGCCCGTTTGAAGATCTGATGCAACGATGGCTGCAGAGTTCACGGGATCTAAATTGATCACTTTGAACGATGCCCATGCACCAAAAGACTGAGCTGAGTCGTTAGAGACGCTAAT
>SCTM01000052.1 GCA_004297485.1 Rhodospirillaceae bacterium | reverse complement strand
TCGCCGGTAGAGGTCGACATCGCATTGAGAACCTATCCCGGTGTGAAGGTTGCCCAGACAGTCGGCGTGCCGCACGAGACCCTGGGCGAGATCGTGGTGAGTTGCGTCGTGCCGCACGAAGGCAGCGCCCTCGAAGAAGCGGCTATCCGCGTTTTCTTGAAACAACGGCTCGCGAGTTACAAGGTGCCGCGGCGTGTGCTGTTTTTCCGGGACGATGAGATCGCATTGACGGGTAGCGCGAAGATCAAATCGAGCGCTTTCCGGGATCTCGTTGCTAAGCAGCTGAGTGCCGAGGAGCGCGTCTCCTTACAAAAGACCGTAACGCAATAACCCTCAAGCCAAGGTGTCCTGCATGTCACCCCGTATTTCACCTCTTCCACCCGCCGAATGGACCGAGGCGGCGCGGGAGGTTTTCTCGATCATCGAAGGACCGAAAGCCCGGGAGAACGGCACCCGATTCAAGATTATCCTCACGCTGGCGAATTATCCCGATCTGGCCATTCCGTACCTGAACTTCAGCAAGTGCTTGCTGAAGACCTCCAGTCTGTCAGACCGGATACGCGAGATTGTGACTCTGCGGGTGGCTCACTTGTACCGCTCGGAATATGAGTGGGATCAACATGTGATATCGGCGATAAGGATCGGTATGACCGAGGCGGAAATCGCTGCGGTCAAGGTCGGCGCCGCGGCAATCGGATGGTCTGATCTGGAGCGGCAGCTGTTGCGCGCGGTGGATGAGCTGCGAGCCGATTCAACAATCACCGACGAGACATGGAATGCGCTCGCCGCACATCTCGACCAGCGTCAACTGATGGATTTGCTTTTTACGGTGGGCGGTTACGCCATGCTGGCCATGTTCTTAAATGCGGCCGGCGTCGAACTGGAAGATAGTTGATGTGGGTATTGCCGACAGGCGAACGTTGAAGCGAGCATAGCCCGCTTCAACGCCGCTTGCGGACTTAGATCCCGACGCCTTCGCCGGCCTTGGTGGCATTCACCAGCACACCCATGTTCCCCGCGGGAGCCTTGTTGTCGTGCATGAGCTGGTGGGCTTCCGCAATCTCATCGAATTTAAAGAGGCGGTCGGCGAGGCAAGGATCGACCTTGCCGGCGGCCACGAGCTTGGTCACCGCTGCCGCTTGCTCATCGTTCGAGAGATGGCTGCCCTGGAGGCGCTTCTGGCGCATCCAGTGATAGCGCAGATCGCCGGTGATCGTGTAACCGCTGGTGCCGGCGCAGATCACGATCATGCCGCCGGTAGAGGCGACAAACATCGAGGTCGGCAATGTGGTCTCGCCGGGATGCTCGAACACGATGCGCGGGGCCGCGCCCTTGCCGGCGATGTCCCAGATCGCTTTGCCGAAGGCGCGCGCGCCCTTCACCCAATCATTGTATTCCGGGGCCGAGGTGTTGGGCATCGCACCCCAGTGATTGAAGTTCTTGCGGTTGATGACGCCGATGGCGCCCTTGTCCATGCAGAACTGCTTGCGGCTGTCTTCGGAAACGACGGCGATCGGCTTGCCGCCCATTTCGCGTGTGATCTGTAATGCCATGCTGCCGAGGCCGCCTGCGGCGCCCCATACCAGCACGAGATCATCCTTTTCCACGATGTTCGGCGCCCAGCCCATCAGCATGCGGTAGGCCGTCGAGGCGCAGAGCAGATAGCATCCTGCGGCTTCCCACGTCAGATTTTTGGGCTTGGGGATGCACTGGTGCGCCTGAGCGCGGGCGAACTGGCAATAGCTGCCGTAATTGGTCTGATAGCCCCAGATTCGGGTGCTGTCCGCCAGCATCGGGTCCTTGCCGGACTTAACCCACGGATCGTCCTTGTCCCACCAGCCGCTGTGGACCACGACGGGATCGCCGATTTTGACGTTCTTGACGTCCTTGCCGATCGCCCAAACGATGCCCGAGCAATCACTGCCGCCCGCGTGGAAATCTTCCTTCTCGCCGAGGCTCTTCTGCCGCTCGGCGATGACGTCGACCGGCGTACCCAGGGCAGCCCAGACATTGTTGAAGTTGATGCCTGTGGCCATCACATAGATCAGGACCTCGTCATCCTTGATCGACGGGACAGGCAGCACTTCGCGCTTCCAGGCATCGCGAGGTTGCCCAAAACGATTCTGACGAACTGCGAAGGCATGCATCTTTTCCGGCACAACCCCGACGGGCGGGCGCTGGCCTAAATCAACAATATCAACCACTTACTAATACTCCTTAGATGGACCCGAATTTCCGGCGACAAATTAGCCCGCAGGGCCGCCCAGGGCAAGCCCAGGCGATGAGGACCTGGATTTGCCGTCACACCCCTTGAACACGACCTTTGTAGCCTAATGATTGTCTCGTCCAGGAGGCGTCCAGGCGCGCTGAGCTCAAGCCCTCGTCGAGCTGATCAACGTGGACGTATACCGTTCAGAAATAACTGCACGCAGAGGCTGGTGCGTTCCTCGATCGTCGCCTTGTCGGCGGGTTGGCCCCACATGATCGCCCGTGAGGGTCCTCCCACCACCATCGTCAGGAAGATAACGGCTGCACCCTCCGGCGAGGCGACCTTGATGGCGCCGGTCTTGATAAAGCGGCGCAGTAAATCCGCCAGGAAGGCGATGGTCCGTTTCGACCCTCGCTCAAATGTAAGTTTGGCGATGTCGGGGAACCGATACGATTCGACGTTGATGACGCGCATCAGCCGTTGGCCGGCGGGGCTGAGCGCGTTTCCGACGAGGATCCGCCCCACGGCCATTAAGGTCGCTTGTAAGTCATGGCTCTCCACCGCCCGCAATGTTTCGATCGGTACGATCCATCGCTCAATGGCACGTTCAACTGAAGCCTTGAAAAGGGCAGTCTTGTCCTTATAGCGTGCGTAAACCGTGCGTTTGGTCATGCCGACGGACGCCGCGATCGCGTCGATGGTCGCCATCTCGAAGCCTCTTTCCAGAAACAGCTCCAGGGCCTTGTCCAGCAATTCCGTGTGGCGTTGCACGGCCTCCTCGCGCGTGGGACGTCCGGCGCCCCGGCGGATCTTGGGCGAGGACCGTTGCGCGCTGGCTCTGAGGAGTCTCACTGGCATGTCGAAGTGATCCAGGTATTGCGATATTCCGCCTACGCTAGCCTGCTTGTACGGTGGAAACAATCAATGGCATGGGGGTCGAGCCGCTTTCGACGCAGGTCGAAGCCGCCGACTTGCTTTTCGAGCGATCCGCAAGAAGCCTAGGCGCGGTGATTGTCCAGATCGTCGTAGTGGCCGCTATGGGAATTCCGCCGCATATGGGGATTCATCAGTAATTCATGCGGAAAGCCCAACGGTATCTTGGTCGCTTCGTCGAGCCGGGCGAGATGGGCATCATCGAGGATCAGATCAAGGCAGGCCATGTTATCGGTGAACTGCGCCATGGTACGTGCACCAATGATCGGGATGATTGTTCCAAATTGCCGCTGTTGCCGAATCGCTGCCAGAGCGACCTGACTCGGGGATCGGCCGACTTCCCGTGCGACGTCGACCACCGTCTTCGCAATCTCTTTTTTACGCGGGGAAATTGCTTGCCCCCGACCGCCTGCCGTCTGGCTATCATCGTTGTACTTGCCGGAAAGAACGCCGCCGGCGAGGGGAGACCAGGCGGTGATTCCTAAATCCAGTTCCTTGGCCATAGGCAGAAGGTCCCGCTCTACCGTCCGTTCGGCAAGGCTGTACTCAACCTGAATTCCAACGAATGGCGCCCAGCCCTGCAGGTCAGCCATCATATTGGCCCGGCTGATTTGCCACGCGGGGGTATCGGAAATTGCGACATATGTGACTTTACCCGACGAGACCAGATCGTCGAGACCGCGCATGATCTCGTCCAGCGGCGTCGTGTTGTCCCACCAGTGCAGCCAATAGACGTCGATGTTGTCGGTCTTCAGACGGCGCAAGCTATCCTCGACACAGCGCCGCATATTCTTGCGGCTGTTGCCGGACTTGCTGATATCGGTGCCGGTCGAGGGTGTGTATTTGGTGCCGACAACGAAGTGGTCGCGATCGGCGGCAATGAATTCGCCGACGAGTTTTTCGCTCGCGCCCTCTGTGTACATGTGTGCGGTGTCGATGAAGTTGCCGCCCGCCTCGGCGAAGGCGTCGAACTGAGCCTTGCTTTCGGCGGCATCCGCGCCCCATCCCCACTCTTTACCGAAGGTCATCGTCCCGAGGCAGATTTCCGATACCCGCAACCCCGAACGGCCAAATAGTTTGTAGCGCATAGCGGTCCCTATCAGTTGCATTTATGACAATCGTGCAGATTGCACGACTCAACACTTACATCGTCTTCAAAACGTGCGGCAAAGGATCGTCCGCGGCGCACAACCATTCAATGGAATCAAGGCCATCGCATATCGGCGGCCATGTTATCCACCACTGAGATCCATGCCCCGATGGTACGCTGTCCCGGGGCCAACGGCTACCCAGGCCAACGTTCCGTCGGGTTTCGGGATAGTGAGGGGCGTGCATTTCGCGTGTCTTAAAGTGCAATATCCTATTGAAACGATCGAGGTGTCAATATATTCTTCCATCATCCGAATTTGAGAGCAGGGAGGAAATAGTCAATGGGATCGGCGGTCGAGCGGCTCACGAAGCTGGTGGAAGACAAGGACCGTTACGACATTCCTTATGCTGACCTGTTGCCGATGCAGATCGCGGCGGCCGATGAGCGGCTGAAGGAACGTGTCGGCGTCATCAAGCTTCTGGCAAATCGCGCGGAGACCGGCGGAATCAAAACTGTACGCGATCCGGCCGATCTCGTGCCGCTGCTGTTCGCGCACACAACCTACAAGAGCTATCCCGAAAGCTGGTTCACCCAGGGCAAATGGGATCGCATGGGCCAGTGGCTGGACACCGTATCGACATATCCGGTACGCGGCGTCGATACGAAAGACATCAAGGACATTGATGAATGGCTGGAGCGACTTGAAGCGGCGGGCTACTACGTCTCTTGCTCCAGCGGGACCACCGGCAAGTGTTCGATGATTCCGGCCGGGATGGCAGATCGTACGTTCGGCCAGCGCAATCACGTTGCGATCACGCAGTGGATGTCAGGCATTCAGCGGGGTGCCGGCTATAAATTCATCGGCATGACTCCAATCGCCAAGAGCGTCCGGGCACGAGACGGTCGGACAGCCCTCTTCGGCGCTTTCGGAAGCAGCGATCGGCCGTTTACAAACGAATCGATCACCGTGGGGCAGGTGAGCCAGATGGTGGCGCTACGCCGCAAAATAGGCGATGGCACTGCGCGTCCAGCTGAGATTGCGGCGTTTGAGGCAACCTCCGCGGCGCGAGAAAAGATGATCGAAGCAGCGCTCGTCAGCACGGCTGAGGCGATCGTGGAGAGCCGGAGCGAAAAGATGTTCTTCATGGGCATGTTCGCCACGATGTTCCGGATTGCTGAAATGATTCGGAACATGGGCTACAGCGCCAAGGACTTTCATCCGGAGAATGCCCTGCTGTCCGCCGGTGGCCTCAAGGGTGCGGTCTTGCCCGCGGACTATCGCGAACGCATCTTTGAGACTTTGAACATTCAGCCGCAGCGGGTTTGCCAATCTTACGGAATGCAGGAGCTTAACGGCAACATGCCGCGCTGTGCGGCTGGGCGCTATCACGTGCCACCCTGGAACATCCTGCTGTTGTTGGACCAGACCGGTGATCAGTTGATCCGACCGGGAAGTGGTGAAATCGAGGGGCGCGCCGGATTTTTCGATCTGTCGCTGGATGGCCGCTGGTGCGGCGTGATTTCCGGCGATAAAATCAAGGTCGATTACGGCAAGTGCGCCTGTGGCCATCAAGGGCCCACCGTGAATAATGATATCGTGCGCTATTCCGAACTTCCGGACGGGGACAAGATCGCCTGCTCGGGAACCATCGACGCATACATCAGAGGTGCAGCATGAACATCGCAATCAAAACCGGCGAACTGCCCACGGCGAGTACCGAACCGTTACGGGTTCACCATTTTGTCCGTGGCGCCCTCGTCGAAGGCAATGACGTGCGTTACACGTCGCGGGATCTCGGCGCCGACTTCACGACGCCCGCGATCGATCTCGATGCACTGATCACGCCGCGATCCGAGCCGGGGCCGCTGTTCGACGTCAAGATATCCGAGATCATCGACTTCCTGGTTGAGACCGGCGAGCGGATGGATCTTGAGCGCAATGTTCATCTTCAAGAGTGCGCCGAACGCACCGCCGTCACCAATCCATTGCCGCGGCGCGTTATCGATAATCTGTTCCGGCAAGCCCGCAATTATCTGAACAAGAAGGCGTTCACCTTTCAGATCGAGCGCAATTTCGGGAACCCGGCCTACCTCGACGGTTGGGTGCCGACCACGGACCCATTTGGCAACAAGACCTCAATTCGTGCGTTTCCACCGCGCTTGATTCACGTGCTGGCGGGCAATTCGCCGACCGGCGCCGTGGCGTCGATCGCCCAAGGTGCCCTGGTGAAGGCCGTCAATCTGTTCAAGATGCCGTCCAGCGATCCGTTCACCGCGGTTGCCATTTTGCGCACCATGGCGGAGGTCGACCCTAACCATCCGTTGGTCCGCTCCATGTCGGCGGTCTATTGGCGTGGCGGTGACGCGGCCATCGAACGGACGCTCTATCGTCCGCAGTATTTCGATAAGATCGTTGCCTGGGGCGGCGGCGATGCCATCAACAACGTGATTAAATACCTCGGGCCAGGCTTCCAGTTGATCTCCTTCGATCCGAAGGCCTCGATCTCCATGGTTGGCGTCGAGGCCTTTGCCTCCGACGCCACCATTGAAGATGTCGCGGAACGCGCGGCTGCGGATGTCACGGTTTTCAATCAGGAAGCCTGCCTTGCAAGTCGTTACATTTTTATGGAAGGCAGTCGCGAGCAGGTCGACCGCTTCTGCGAGAAGCTGCTCCCACGGCTTGGCGTTGATCGCCAAACGGCTTCTGCCATCGCTCCGCCATTGCCGGGCGAAATGCGCGAAGAGATCGAAGTGCTGCAGGCGATGGGTGACAGCTATCGCGTTTGGGGCGGCTTCGACGGGCGGGGTATGGTCATCCGTTCCGAGGAGCCGGTCGAGTTTCACCCGACCAACAAGACCGCGAACGTGGTGCAGGTCGCCTCGCTGGCGGATGCGGTGAAATACGTGAACGTGGCCACGCAGACAGTCGGTGTCTTCCCGTTCAATCGCAAGGCTGAGCTGCGGGATCGGCTGGCGACTGCCGGTGCCCAGAGAGTCGTGCGTTTGGGAGGTGCCGGAAAGCACGGGGTCGGCGGTCCGCACGACGCCATGTATCCCTTACAGCGCTTCGTCCACTGGATGGTCGACGAAGATATTTGATCAGCCTATTTCTGATTGAAGTCGGGCGTAAGACTGTCTTATAGCGAATGAAACGATTTATGCGCGCCAGAGGCTATCCTGGCGCGCTGGGTCGTGGCGTGGGTACGTTCGTACCAAGGCGAAACAAACAGTATTGCGAGGATGATGATGACTGCGCCGACCGAGAGAATGGAGGCTGGCCGAGCGCTTCGGCGTGAGGTCATGGGTGCCGAACATGTCGACCGTGGCGCCGCGACAGCTTGGCCCTTTGCGAAGCCGTATGCTGATCTGGTGACGGAATACTGCTGGGGTGCGGTGTGGTCACGGCCTGGCCTCAGTCGGCGCGACCGCAGTCTACTTAATCTCGGCATGCTGGCGGCATTGAACCGAAGCGAGGAACTGGCGCTGCACATCGGTGGTGCGCTGAACAATGGCGTGACGCCGGAGGAGATCCGCGAGGCATTCCTGCAAGTCGGCGTCTATTGTGGCGCGCCGGCGGGCATGGAGGCCTTCCGCGCTGCCCGCAAGGTCTTCGAGGCACGCGGCATTGTGCCGGATGAGAAAGCGGACTGACGACGCAGCCGACGGTCGAGTTTCTCCGTCCCGGCGCTATCCGGCTGTCGATGGGGGAGCCCTCACGATCTCGATGCCTTGCCGTTCTTTGCAGGACGAGCGCAAACTCGTAGTCTGGCGACGGCAACGAAAGATGCGCAGATGACGCCCACGGCGGACTGGTCGGGATTGTTTACGCCTTTCCGGCTCGGCAACATTACTTTGCCGAACCGCGTGGTGATGCCGGCGATGGGCCTGTCGATCTGCGAAGAAGGAAGTCCCTCGCCAGAGGTCGCTGCTTACTACGCGCGCCGTGCCACGGGCGGTGCCAGCCTGGTGATGACCGAGGGGGTTTATATCGATCACCCCTCATCCGGCGATAACCCGCAGCTTGGTCGTTTCCATGGCAAAGCCGCGCTTGAAGGCTGGCGCAACGTTGCAAAGACCATCCATGCGGCAGGTGGTTTCACCATGCCCGAGCTTTGGCACGTAGGGCTGAACTATAGCACCTACGATATGGCTGCCGGCCAAGCACGGTTCAGGCCCGAATTGGGGCAGGTGAGTCCTTCGGGCTATATCGAGCCCGGCAAGAAGGTCACCGACGGCATGACCCAGCGCCAGATCGACGACGTAATCACCGCTTACGGCGTCGGGGCGGAAACAGCGATGGCACTGGGTTTTGATGGGATCGAAATACACGGCGGTCATGGCTACCTTATCGACCAGTTCTTCTGGTCCAAGCTTAACACGCGCACGGACCAGTACGGTGGGAGCGCGCGCGCGCGTGGCCGCTTCGCCGCCGAAATCGTGGCGGAGTGCCGCCGCCGCGTCGGTCCCGAAGTTCCGATCGTATTTCGGTTTTCGCAGTGGAAGATTATCGACTACACCGCGAAGATTGCTTCCACACCCCAGGAGCTTGAGGAGTTACTAAGTCTCATCGTGGACGCGGGTGTCGACCTCTTCGACTGCTCTGAACGCCGTTTCTGGGAGCCGGTGTTCGAGGGCAGCGATCTTAATCTCGCGGGATGGACCAAGAAGGTCACCGGCAAGCCGACAATGACCATCGGCTCCATCGGACTCGACTGCGACATGATGTCGAGCCTCATGGAAGGGCGCGACGCCGGCCGTAATCTCTCAAGCCTCGATCGGCTTATCGAGATGTTCAACCGGGGTGATTTCGATCTGGTGGGGGTCGGCCGTGCGATGATTGCCGAACCCGATTGGGCGAGAATCGTGCACCGGGGCGAATTCGACCGTCTCAAGCCGTTTTCGCCGAAGGCCATCACGGGCGTGCTGCTTCCGTCGGGCTAGACGTCGTTTCGCGTTCCGGAATGAGATTGCCCGGCGGACGGGCTCAGCCTACCCTGTGAGAAGGCGAGGGCCGGGAGATGAGTATGGACGTGAAAACCTCCGTTTGCCGGAACTGCGGTTCGCTGTGCCCGATTCTGGTGACCATCGACAATGGCAAAGTGCTGAAGGTCGAGGGCAATCCCGCCGCCCCGCTCTACAACGGCTTCACCTGCCCAAAAGGGCGCGCTCTTCCACAGCAACATGAGAATCCGAACCGTCTCCTGCATAGCCTGAAGCGCTTGCCTGATGGTCGGCGGGTGCCGATCTCCAGCGAGGCGCTGGTCGAAGAAATCGCCGACCGCCTGTCGCGCATCATCGACGCTCATGGACCGCAGTCTGTCGCCGCGTTCCTCGGCGGCGGGGTAATGGAACAGCCGGCAACCTCCGGCATGATGCTTCCGTTTCTGAAGGCGATAGGTTCGCCGATGATGTTTTCGAGCGGGACCATCGATCAGCCGGGGCTGATACTGGCCCAAGCGCTGCACGGTGCGTGGGAGGGCGGGCGCACACATCCCAGCCAATGGGAGACGTTCCTGGTTGTCGGTGGGAATCCGGTCGTCTCAAAACAGTATCTGCCGCAGAATCCCGCCCAGCAACTGAAGTCGATGACCAACGCGGGCATGCAACTGATTGTCATCGACCCGCGCCGCAGCGAAACCGCGCGGCGGGCTGCCGTGCATCTGCAGGTTATTCCCGGTGAGGATCCCACAGTGCTCGCCGGTCTGATCCACCTGATTTTCAAACTGGACGGCGTTGATGCTGATTTTGGCCGGCAGAATGCACAAGGCACCGACGATCTGCGAGAGGCCACACGAGACTTCACGCCCGACTATGTTGCCGCGCGGGCGGGCATTGAAGCGGACGATCTGATCGCCGCCGCGCGCATTCTCATTCAAGCCCGTGCCGGAGACATCGGGCTGGGCGTCGGGCCCAGCATGGCGACGCGCGGCACGTTGTCGAGCTATCTGGCGCTTTGTATCCAGACCTTGCGGGGATTCTGGGCGCAGGAAGGCGACCCGGTCTCGCGGCCGCGCGTGCTGCTGCCGCGGCATACATTCAAGGCGCAGCCGTCGGCGCCACAACCCGCTTGGGGATTTGGCCTGCGCACGTCGGTCCGCGGCCTGCAGCAGACTGTGGCGGGAATGCCGGCGGCGGCGCTGCCTGAGCTTATACTTTCGAAAGGGAAAGACCGCGTCCGAGCGCTCTTTCTTCATGGCGGCGCCATGTATACGTGGCCCCAACAGAGCCGGACAATCGAAGCGTTGAGTGCGCTCGATCTTCTGGTGATGCATGACGTCGAACTCACGGCCACGTCCGCCATGGCCCACTACGTCATCGCCACAAAACGCCAGCTCGAAGTGCCCGCCATGTCCCAGTTCAATGAGGTCACGGGCAGGATACATCCTGGCTATGATTGGACCGAGCCGTACGCCATTTACCAGCCGGCCACAGTAGACCCTCCACCGGGCTCTGACCTGATGGAGTCCTGGCAAATCTATTATCGCGTGGCGCAAAAGCTGGGCCTCGCGCTTGAGTATGTGGACTTCGCGGGAATGAACGAGGCGCCCACCAAGCTCGATATGGTTCGCGAGCCGACAACCGATGATCTGTACGAGCTTTTCTGTCAGAACGCCGTCATCCCGCTTTCCCGCGTGAAGCAGTATCCCCATGGGTATGTCTTCGAGGAGGCCCGCGATGTGGTGCGCGCACGCGATCCCGTCTGCGAAGCGAGGCTGCAATTGGCCGATCAAGC
>SCTM01000051.1 GCA_004297485.1 Rhodospirillaceae bacterium | reverse complement strand
GATCATACCGCCGACGAGGGCATGGCGCAGTTCATCGCGGTGTGCATGCAGATCATGTCGTATCATCAGACGCGGGCCCGTTACGGGGGTGAATGGCACGGCGCATTGCAGCTTCGGGTAATAGTGGCCGCCCGCCCGCTCATAGGCCTGGGCCCAGCTCCAATCGAACACATACTCGCCGTAGGAGTGATTCTTGAGATAGAGCGGTACACATCCCAGAATCCTGTCGCCTTCGCCTTGGAGAACGAGGTGCTGCGGCTTCCATCCGGTGTCAAGACTCACTGACCCGGAATCCTCCAAGGCGCTAAAGAAGGCATGACGGACGAAAGGATTTATGTTCGCCCGGTCGCTACCGGCGCATGCATCCCACTCGGCTTCCGGTATCTGATGGATACTGGTGACGACTTTGATCGTCAGATCATTGGGCAGGCTGTCGTCCATCTGATCCGGCTCTATATCACCTCGAATATAGCCTCGACCTCGACGGTTGCGCCGCGGGGTAGGGACGACGCACCGACGGCAGCCCGGGAATGTCGGCCGGCATCGCCGAAGACCTGGACCATGAGGTCGGACGCGCCGTTGATGACAGCCGGATGGTCGGTAAACGCCGGCCCGCTGGCGACGAAGCCCGTCAGTTTGACCACGCGCTTTACCCGGTTCAGATCGCCGTCGCAGGCGTTACGGACATGGGCGATGAGGTTGAGGGCACAGAGACGGGCGGCGGCGTAGCCCTGGTCGGCATTCACCTCCGTGGCGATCTGGCCTACGCAGGCCACAGTGCCGTCCTGGAGCGGCAGTTGGCCGGATACGAACACCAGATTGCCGGAACGGACCCAGGGGACGTAATTGGCGACGGGGCTGGAGGCGTTGGGAATAGCTATTCCAAGGCTCTTGAGACGGTCGCCGACGGTGTCTGCCATGATTGCCTCGTTTGTAGGTTAGGCGGACTTTCGCCCGGTGCTCCATATATGCTAGGAGAGCGCCCCTTATCATAGGACGTCCGCCGACCCCGGCGCCAGTGCGGGCCGGCCGGAACAGCCACCGAGCAGGAACCCGCGTCGTGGAAAAACTGTCGCTGCCCAAGAGTCGCATCAAGATTCTGCTGCTGGAGAATATTCACAAGAGCGCGGTGGACCTGCTCAAACGCAATGGCTATGCGAATATCGAATCGATACCGGGTGCTCTTGAACCCGAGGATCTGAAGGCACGTTTAAAAAACGTTCACATTCTGGGCATCCGTTCGCGCACGCGCCTGACCAAGGACATTCTCAGCGCCGGGGAGAAACTGCTTACCGTCGGCTGCTTTTGCATCGGGACCAATCAGGTAGACCTGCGTTGCGCAAAACGCATGGGTGTTCCGGTTTTCAACGCGCCGTATTCCAACACCCGCTCCGTGGCGGAACTGGTGATCGCCGAAATCATCATGCTGTTCCGCGGCATTCCCCAGCGATCCTGGGGCGCCCATGAGGGGGCGTGGGACAAGACCGTGAAGGGGGCCAAGGAAATCCGCGGTAAGACCCTCGGCATCGTCGGTTATGGCCATATCGGCTCCCAGCTCTCGGTCATGGCCGAAGCCATGGGGATGCAGGTCCGGTTTCACGATATCGTCGAGAAATTGGCCATCGGCAACGCCAAGCCCTGCGTTTCGCTCGACGAGCTTCTAGCCGTGTCCGATGTGGTCACACTCCATGTGCCGGAGACGCCCCAGACCAAGAACATGATCACGGCTGCCAAGCTCAAGAAGATGAACAAGGGCTCGTTCCTGATCAACGCATCGCGCGGCACCGTGGTGGAGATCGATTCTCTGGCCGACGCGCTCAAGTCGGGTCACATCGCAGGCGCGGCTGTGGACGTGTTTCCCAAGGAGCCGGCCGACGGCAATGAGAAATTCAAAAGCCCGCTTCAGGGTTTGCGCAACGTCATCCTCACGCCCCATATCGGTGGGTCTACCGAAGAGGCCCAGGCCAATATCGGCGGCGAGGTGGCAGAGAAGCTGGTGAAGTATTCCGACAACGGTTCTACCCTGGGCGCGGTGAATTTTGTCGAAGTGGCGCTGCCGATCCAGGAGAATACGACCCGCTTCATGCATATTCACCGCGATGTGCCGGGCGTGATGTCGAAAATCTCCGAGGTGTTCGCCCGCCGCAAGATCAACATCGCAGGTCAGTATTTACGCACCGATGGCGAGATCGGCTATGTGGTGACCGACGTCACCGGCCGGGTCCAGGTGGGAATGGGAATCCGCAAGGAACTCGCGGCCATCGACGGCACGGTGCGCACTCGGTTCTTGTACGAGGCTCCGGCGACGTAAGGTGGCGCTCGGTTTCCCATATTGGGAAATTTGGCTTTTCCCAGCATGGGAAATCTGCTAGTCTTTAAATCATGATTGTCGTCCGGCTCGATATCGTTGAGCGGTATCTCGCGCGAACCGCCGGTGGCGAAGGCTTGGCGGCGGTCAGGAAAGCATATCAAGCGTGGCGGGCCATCGCCTCGGCATCGCAATGGCGAACCCCCATTGACGTAAAGCGAAGCCATCCGAAGGCCTCGGTGTTGAAGCAAGGCCGGGTTGTCTTCAACATCAAAGCGAACGATTACCGCCTGATGACGCAGATCAACTATCCGGCGGAGACTGTGGAAATCCGATTTTTCGGCACCCACGCCGAGTATGACGACATTGATGCGCAGATCGTGTGACAGGAGTGCCCTGAGATGAAAACCGAAGTCATCGTCATACAGAATGAGCGCGATCTGAAAGCGGCGCAGGAACTTGTGACGGAACTCGGTCAATCGCGCAAGCCAGCAGATGTAGCGCGCTTGCGCGCTCAGGCGTTGCTTCTTCAGGCCTATGAGGCAACCCGGTGGCCGGCGAGAGCAATGCAGCCCGCTGAACTGATCCGCTATGCCATGGAGCAGCATGGTCTTTCTCCGGCGGATATGGCCCCAATCCTCGGCACGCGCAGTAGGGTGAGTGAGATTCTAAACGGCAAGCGACCGCTTACGCTGACGATGATTCGCCGGCTCCATGCGCGGCTGGGTTTGCCAGCAGATCTCCTGATCGCCGAACGGGCGGCTGCATGACTATCTCTGAACACCCTTAAACAGCGGCAGTTTTTTCAGCGGTGTTTCGCCGGGTACGGGGAAGGCGGGTCCAAGGGCCTGCCGCCACTCCACCGCCGCGTCCACCAGCCGCCGCTCCTTGATATGATGCTCGGCGAGAGTTGCCCGCCAATAGGCGCCTTTGGCTTTGGCTTGCCAGCGGTCGCCCACGTCTACCATCGAGCGTCCGCCGGGTGGACGCACGCCGGTGCCGGCGCGGCTGCGGAGCCAGCCCCAGAACTCCGGCAAGGCTTTATCGATGGCGAAGGCGCGGGGCGCCGTGCCGTAGAACTCGAGCACAAGGAGTTCCAGGGCGAAGGGCTCGATGGGCACATCGCCGTGAAGCCGCCACGCTTTCAAGGCTGCCAACAAAAGGCGCGGCCTGCCGCCGTAAAGGCTGTCCGACAAGCGTAGGGTCGCCGCCTCGGCAATGGGATTGGTGATGCTCCAGCCCGAGGCCCGGTCCAGGGTCGCTGGGCTCGGCATAAGGAACGCACCGTCCTGCTGGCGCGCGGGCCAGACCTTGACCGTCATATCCTCGCGCCGCACGGCGGCACCCGTGCCGTCGGCATCGGCGACCGTGAAACGATCTTGCAGCACGGCGGCGATGATCTTTACCGCATCGGCGGCGCGGGGCGCGGCCAAACGCGGCGGCAGCACATACAGCAGGTCCACGCTCTGGATCGGCGCGATGGCTGTGCGTTTGCCGACGGAACCGGCAATGAGATGGTCCACTCCGGAAACGTCGATCTGCGTCCGTGGGTACAGTTCCGCCCGCAACGCCGCCGCGACCTCGGTCCCAGCGGCGCGCGCCTCGCCATAGGCGGCGGGCATGGGCACCAACCGCCGCAGGAACGCGCCGAAGCATCCGGCAATGGTGATCGTGCCTTCTACCGCTGGCGGGAATCCGGCGACTTTGACGGGATCGGCCGTCGGTGCGGTGGCGAGTGCGGCAGGAAGGCTCATTGGACGGACCCGTAACCACCGACTGTCGTTGCTTGGTTTAGATTCTCCAGCGTTGAAGAATCTCTACTGTCGTCCTTGCGCTTGACGCGAGGACCCAGGGTTATAGACACCCAACTATGCAGATGGGTTTGCGCTTGCCGCATTGTGTCGGGCTTCGATACCCTGGACCCTCGGGTCAAGCCCGAGGGTGACAAATGAGTAAAAGCGAACCTCGTAGTTCGTGCCTCGATTTGTTTGATCTGCCGTTGTGACGCCATATTTCATTGCGATTCACGAACACCCCGATGTAGCGCCGCAGGTTTCGCACTTCATGCATGTACCGCTACGCGCGAGGGTGAAGTTGCCGCAGTCGGGGCAGGCATCGCCCTCGTAACCCTTGAGCCGCGCGACCCGGATGGCGCCGACGCGGGATTCCGTGGTGCGGGATTCCGTGACCTCGGTGATGCGGGTGGTCATCTCAACTTTTTCCGCAACAGCCGTCTGGCCCATGCTCATTGTGGCACCGCTCGATCCGGACGGACTCATGACTGTGCCGAGAGATGCGGTTTCGTTCGCCGCCGCTCGTGCCGCTGGCTTGATGAAGTAAAGGTTCGAGGACCGGATGAAACCCTGCGAAACGGTCTTCTCGGCGATCTGCAAAAGCTTTTCCGCCTTTTCGCCTTCGCCCATGGCGTCGGGCAGAATGTCGTGAGCCTCGGCGTGGGCTAGGTCGTGCCGGCCGAGATAGGACACCGCCAACTCGCGGAAAATGTAGTCCAGAATGGACGTGGCCATCTTGATGGAGGAGTTGCCCTCCACCACGCCCGCCGGATCGAAGCGCGTGAAGGTGAAGGCGTCCACGTATTCCTCAAGGGGCACGCCGTATTGCAGCCCGATGGAAATTGCGATGGCGAAGTTATTCATCAGGCTGCGGAACGCCGCACCCTCTTTGTGCATGTCGACGAAAATCTCGCCCAGCCGTCCGTCGTCGTATTCGCCGGTGCGGAGATAGACCTTGTGGCCGCCGACCATGGCCTTCTGAGTATAACCCTTGCGCCGGTCGGGCATGCGCTCCCGTTCCCGCTGTACGACGCGCTCGATGATTCGTTCGGCGACAATCTCCGCCCGCACGGCCGCGGGTACCTCGACAACCTTCGGCGCTTCAACGTCGTCGTCGGCCTGTACGTCTTCCAGGAGCGAGGCGGCGAGGGGCTGGGACAACTTGGAGCCATCCCGGTAGAGGGCAATGGCCTTCAGTCCCAGCTTCCAGGACTTCATGTAGGCGCTTTTGCAATCGGCGACGGTGGCGTCGGCCGGCATGTTGACGGTCTTGGATATGGCGCCCGAGATGAATGGTTGCGCTACCGCCATCATGCCGATGTGACTCCCCACCGACAGGCTGCGGGTTCCGATCCGGCCACAGGGGCTTGCGCAGTCGAACACGGCCAAATGCTCAGGCTTAAGATGGGGCGCGCCTTCGAGGGTCATGGCGCCGCAGATGTAGGTATTAGCGGCGGCGATATCGGCGGCCGAATAGCCTAACCCCTCAAGCATGTTGAAGGACGGATCATCGAGTTGCGCGGCGGTGAAGCCTAATTGGTTGGTGCAGAAGTCGTCGCCGAAAGTATAGCGGTTGAACGCAAATTTGATATCGAACGCGCCGGTGAGATTTTTTTCAATCGTCGCCAGAGCTGCCGGCGTGAATCCACGATCGTGCAGCGACGCCGGGTTGATGGCGGGCGCGCCGGTAAGGGTGGCGCGGCCGACGGCGTAGGTGATGATATCGTCGATTTCCGGCGTCGAATATCCAAGGGTCTTCAGTGCCAGGGGCACAATGCGATTGATGATCTTGAAGTAGCCGCCACCGGCGAGGGTCTTGAATTTGACCAGGGCATAGTCGGGCTCGATGCCGGTGGTGTCGCAATCCATGACCAGCCCGATGGTGCCGGTCGGCGCCAGCACGGTGACCTGGGCATTGCGGAACCCGTGGCGTGTACCCAACTCAAGCGCGCGATCCCACGCGCGTTTGGCGGCCGCTACCAGGCCGCCATCGGGACACGCAGTGCTGTTGAGCGCCACCGGCGCGATTTCCAGATTCTCGTAGCCATCGCCATAACCGTAGGCCGCCCGGCGATGATTGCGGATCACCCGTAGCATGCCATCCTGATTGCGTTCGTATCCGGGAAATGGCCCGAACTCCTCGGCCATCTCCGCCGAGGTGGCATAGGCTTCACCGGTCATGAGCGCGGTCACTGCGGCGCAAAGCGCCTGTCCTTGATCGCTGTCATAGGACAGTCCGTTGGCCATGAGCAGCGCGCCAAGATTGGCATAGCCCAGGCCGAGGGTTCGATAGGTGTATGACCGCTCGGCGATGGCCTGGGACGGGAACTGAGCCATGAGTACTGAAATCTCAAGGGTCAATGTCCAAAGGCGCGCGGCGTGGGCGCAGCCGTCCACATCGAACCGCCCATCTTCCTTGCGGAAGGCGAGGAGGTTGAGCGACGCTAGATTGCACGCGGTGTTGTCGAGAAACATATATTCGGAGCAGGGATTGGACGCGTTGATGCGTCCGTCCGCCGGGCAGGTGTGCCAGGCATTGATTGTGGTATCCAACTGGACGCCGGGATCGGCGCACTGCCATGCGGCTTCGCCGATAGAGTCCCAGAGCCGGCGGGCCTTGACCGTCGCCGCCACTGCGCCATTACCGCGATTGATAAGATTCCAGTCTTGATCGGTCTCTACCGCGCGCAGAAAGGCGTCGGTGACGCGCACGCTGTTGTTGGCGTTCTGGCCGGACACACTGGCGTAGGCTTCGGAATCCCAATCCGTGTCCAGCAGCGGCACCTCGATGGTCGCGTAGCCTTGGCGGGCGAACTGTATGGCGCGGCGGATCATATTTTCGGGCAGCATCGCCTCTTGCGCGGCTTTCACAGCGCGGCGCAGGCCGCGATTGCGCTTGACGTCGAAGCGTGCGTCATCATCCGCGCCGTCCCAGTCGCGACACGTCTTGATGATGGCATTCAAGTGTTTGTGGGCCAGACGCGAACCCGCGACCATGGCCGCGACTTTGTGTTCCTCGCGCACCTTCCAATTAATGAAGGTTTCGACGTCCGGATGGTCGATATCAAGGATCACCATTTTCGCCGCGCGCCGGGTGGTGCCGCCGGACTTGACGGCGCCCGCCGCACGGTCGCCGATCTTCAGCCAACTCATGAGTCCCGACGACGCGCCGCCACCGGAAAGCGCTTCGCCCTCGGCGCGCAGGCTGGAGAAATTCGTGCCGGTGCCGGAGCCGTACTTGAACAAACGCGCCTCGCGGACCCACAGGTCCATGATGCCGCCGTCGTTCACCAGATCGTCGGCCACCGACTGAATAAAGCAGGCGTGGGGCTGCGGATGTTCGTATGACGACTGGGAGCGGACCAGGGACCCGCTTTGGTAATCCACGTAGAAGTGGCCCTGCGATGGACCGTCGATCCCGTAGGCCCAATGCAGGCCAGTGTTGAACCACTGAGGCGAATTCGGTGCCGCCATCTGCCGCGCCAGCATCGCCCGCATTTCGTCGAAGTAGGCGCGGGCGTCGTTATCGCTGTCGAAGTATCCGGCTTTCCAGCCCCAGTAGGCCCAGCAGCCAGCCAGGCGATCGAAAACTTGGCGGGCATCGGTTTCACCGCCGAAACGTTCCGCCGCCGGCAGCTCACTCAATTCCGTCGTTGCCGGCATTTTGCGCCACAGGAAATCCGGCACATCCGGTTCCGCGACCGGAATCAGGCGCGTCGGGACACCCGCGCGGCGGAAATATTTCTGCGCCAGGATATCGCAGGCGACTTGGGACCAGCCCGCCGGGACAACGACGTCGTCCTGGCGGAATACGGTCGAACCGTTGGGGTTGCGAATTTCGCTGCCGACCGCGCGGAAGGTCAGGCCGTCGTAAGGCGACTTGTTCTCGGCCGTGAATCTTCGTGAGATGCGCATCTTTTCTATAGCCTCCCTAGCGCCGGATGTTTCTCACCCGGTGCGAGCCACAACACCTCGGCCTGCATCACGGACCGCCTGCAATTCCTGCAGAATCAATGTGTTAGAACGCGCAACACACCCTGCCACCCCTACTACATGTAGCGGTGACCCGATCCCATGACACCAGATTATGTGAAGGCTGGTGTTATTTCCAGTCTTAATGACCAGATATTGGGGTTGGAGGGAGCTGGCGTAAGACGACGAAAATCGTATAGTGCGAGGCACTTGGCCACGCCTAGACCGGTTCCCGGTTCGCTTGAATCGGGAATATGGTCCTGGTTCATAGAAATAGCGCGCTTCCTATCGGAAAACCGGAAGTCCACTTTTCCGGGAGCGCGCCGGATGTGGCGCACGGGAGATTGAGATCGATGAATTTAGGAACCTGGCTCCATACCAAGCTCAAGGGCGAGCGCGTGGGCGAAGATGCCTACGGCAACGTCTACTATAGGTCCAAACGCCTTCGCTTCGGGGGGCGGGAGGAGCGCTGGGTGTATTACAACGGCGAACCTGAAGCATCCAAGGTGCCGCCGGAATGGCACGCTTGGTTGCACCACACCACCAACGAGCCGATCAAGGGACCGGCCAGGGCATGGATCAAACCCCACCAGGCCAATGCGACCGGAACCGACCGCGCCTATCTGCCGCCGGGTGCCGATCAACGCGGTGGTCATCGCGAGCGGGCCACCGGCGACTACCAAGCCTGGACGCCGGAGTCCTGAGGGCACGTTTCCGATTTTTGCATTTACGCCGCCGATGAAGGTTTGAACCATGTCCCGGATCGAACGGCGGGAATATATGGTGGGCATCGTGACCGCCTTGGTGTGTGTCGCGGTCCTCGCTTTTTCCGCCATGGCGAATCGTCGACGAACGGAAGGCGACACCAGGCTGTTTCACCTTTCGGCGGAATTCGCGCGCGTCGATGGGATTCATGTGGGTAGCCCGGTACGGATTGCCGGCGTGCGGATCGGCACGGTGACCCACATGGACCTTGATAGCCGTTTTCGCGCGCTGCTGACCCTGCAGTTTTCTCGTGCAGTTCCGTTACCGGAAGACACTTCGGCCATGATTCAAACTGACGGCATGTTTGGCTCCAAGTTCATCGAGATCCAGCCGGGCGGGGCGGACACGCTGCTCACGTCCGGTGGGCGTATCGCTTACGTTCAGGACTCGGTGATAATTGAAGACCTCATCGCCCGCATCGTGAACCAGGCCAAGGCCGCGCGGGGAGAGGGCTCCCATGAGAACGCGTCAGCCGCGAGCACATCACCATGAAGCGCAACCCGATTGAAACGGTGCTCGGCGCCCTGGTGCTGGCGATTGCCGCGATGTTTTTGGGTTTCGCCTACTCGACGGCCGATGTGAAATCCGTGAGCGGCTATGAGGTCTCGGCCGATTTTCTCAAGGTTGGCGGCTTGGAACGCGGTAGCGACGTACGCATGAGCGGTATCCCGATCGGCACCGTTACCGCCGAGACTCTCGATCCCACGAGTTTCCTCGCCCGTGTGACCATGACCGTGTCCGGCAATGTGCAGCTGCCGGCCGACACGGAGGCCTCGATTGTCAGCGATGGTCTGTTGGGGTCTAAATACGTCAATCTCATTCCGGGGCGCGCGTCCGACAATATTCCGGCGGGCGGCAAGATTGCGAAAACCCGCGACTTCCAATCTCTTGAGGATCTCGTCGGTCAGGTTATTTTTCTGGCGACGCAGGACCCTAATAAACCGGCGGACAGCCATGGCGACAGTTCATCTAAGACGCAGGATGCCCCAAAGTGAAGTCGGTCGCGTTTCGCATAGCATTTTCCAGTCTGATCCTCGGCCTTTCCCTGTGCCTGCCGGCCAATGCCACCGATGTTCAGAACGATACGGTCGTTCTCGGTGAGCTGGATAAGGTCAGCGGGCAGGTGAACACTATCAAGGGGCGGGTCGGCCAGGCAGTGACCTTCGGCAATCTGCAGATTATCGCGCGGACGTGCGTCAGTCATCCGCCGGAAGAACGTCCTGAGAATTCGGCGTTTCTGGAAATCACCCAGCCTCAACCGAAGGGCCCGCCAAAGCTCCTTTTCTCGGGTTGGATGTTTTCCTCTACCCCGGCGATTTCGGCCATGGACAACGCGGTTTACGACGTCTGGGTATTACGCTGCGAAAACAGCGTATCCTCCAACGCCCACTGAGCGAGAACCGGACCGAACCGGGTGCTCCGCATCAACGCGCTGGAAAGCTGGGTGAGATATTCCGTCTGGCTGATTTCGATCGCGCCGAAACGTTTGAGATGATCGGTGATAAACTGCGTGTCGAGGAGGGCAAAACCGCCGACGCGCAATAAGCCAACCAGGTGACACAGAGCCACTTTGGATGCGTTGGTTTCGCGGCTGAACATACTTTCGCCGAAGAATGCAGCGCCCATGGCGAGTCCGTAGAGACCGCCCACCAGGCGATCCTCCCGCCAGACCTCGACGCTATGGGCAACGCCTGCGTGATGCAGTTCCGTGAACAGCCGCACGATCTCGTTGTTGATCCACGTGTCGGGCCGGGTAGATGTGGTTTCCGCGCAGCCTTCGAGCACCTGGGCGAAAGCCGTGTCGATCGTCACGCTGAACGCTTCACGTCGAAGTACTTTGCGTAACGATTTGGACACATGAAAACCGC
>SCTM01000342.1 GCA_004297485.1 Rhodospirillaceae bacterium | reverse complement strand
GACCGGTCGTCGCGTTGATCGCTGTGATGTCACCACCACTGATGATCTTGCTAGCGGTGTCCGCGGCGAGCTTCGCCGAGTCCTCCTGCAGTTGCTTGAGACTCGCCTGCGCCGACTTCAGCTTGGTCCCGAGCGCGTCGTACGTGGTCCCCAGCTTAATCAGGGACGCACCCGACGTTTTGACCAGGTTGTTGACGAACCCGTTGTGCGCCTTGCTGACCTGCACGCCGAGGGTCTGGATCTCCTTGATCGCAGCGTCCCGACCCCGCTCCACCGCCTGGGCAATACCCGCCGGGATCCACCGGGTCACCGACGACATGGCCGACTTCAGATCCGCGGCAGCCTGCTTCGCTGACGCGGACAGTTTCGCTCGCGATGTCCTCTTCGACCCCGATGAGCCGCCGCTACTGACTGCAGCGAGCATCTGCGAGGCAGCAGCGGATCGCCGCGCAGCATCCCCTACCGTCAGCCCACCCGACGCCAGATGCTGTACCGCACCGCCGGCCGCGTAGCTGGCCAGCACCCGCTTCCCCGAGTTGATCGCCTGGAGCAGCCCCAGGTTCCGTGACGTGTCCTCCGAGTTGACGACGAACTCGCCGGTAGCGAGCCCAGTCGGGCCCTCCGGCCCATCCACGAGCAGGTTGTCCACTCGCGACGGGGAGCCCGGGATCAGGCCGCCGGCCGCGTGACCCGCCAGTTGCGCGGCCTTCTGCAGCGCCTGCCGGTTCCCGGCCCCCACCGCCGTGAGGGCAGCCTGCAGCAACGCGACCCGCTCCATGGACGCGGCCGTGCTGACCGTGACCGTAGTGTCTACCTGCTTCGGGATCAGCCCAAGCTGATCGACGTACTTCTGGATCTCCGTCTTGCTGGTCGTCGCCTGCCCCGCAGCGTTCGCTAACGCTGTCTTCTCATCCTGGAGCGCCTTATTGAAAGCCGCGGCCGGAGCACCCGAGTCCTTCAGCGCCTGGAGCCGGTCAAGGGACGCCTTAACGAGCCCGTCGAGAGCCTCCCTGTTCGCCCGGCCAGACGCCGTATGCACGTCTAGGGTGTGACCGTTCTCCTTCAACGCTGCCGTCATATCATCGACCGCGGCATAGTAGGCCGACTCGGCCTGATGGGCGGCCAGCAGCCTATTGTTGGACGAGTCGAGGGCGGCCTGCATCCTCTTCTGCGCCTCAGTCAGGCTGTCAACAGACTTCCGGTCCCCGTCGGTAGCCTTAGATGCCTCCGCGATGGCGTCTTTCTGTCGCTGATAGGCGGCCATGGCTTCCTTGGCGGAACCGGTCCCGCCCGACATGGCATCCTGGACTCGTTTCAGGTTCGCGGCGTACTCGCCGATGTCCCCAGACTTCCAGACGCCAGTGTTCTTCGCGTAGTCGAGGGTGTCGTTGACGCGTTTCTGTGCGTCAGCATTGCCGAGCAGCGCATTCGTGAGGTCCGGCAAAGCGATCCCGAGGGATTGGGCTGCCTTCAGAACCCCATCCGATTCCAGGCTGTTGACGATCTTCTGGCGGGTGTTCTCCCCGAACGCCCCCGAGTCCGCCTTGATCGCTTCCGTCAGTTCGGCCACACGCGACGCGGCCTTCTGGTGCTGCTGCAGCAGGTAGCCGAGACCAATGGCGGCTGCCGTCAACGCCATCCGCCACGGTCCGCCCAACGTCAGGGACGCCAGTTTCGTCGCAGTCGTCCACGTCCCCTGTGCTGCGGCGGCAACTTTCATCGCCACCGAGTAGGCGGCCAGCGCGACAGCCACGCCACCGACAACCCCGGCCATGACCTTCAGCACGGTCGTGTGTTCCTTGAAGAACCCGAGGGCGGCCGACACTGGCGGGATCAGTTCCGTACCGATCGTGACCCCCACGGCCCCGAGCGCAGCCTTTGCTGAGGCGAGCTGGTTGTTGAGGTTCTTTTGTGTCTCCTCGAAGTCCTTGACGTTCCCGTCGGCGTCGGCGGTAGCGGCGCCGATGAGTTTGACCTTGGCGGCGGTCTCCTCCGCCGCGCCGCCCGTTAAGTGCATCATCACCTGCAGGCCAGTCTGCCCGCCCGTCATCTGGGCGAACGCGGCCGTCGTCGATTGCAGGTCGCCCTGCCCGGAGCGGAGCGCCTGGGAGAACCCGGACGCATTGTCGGCGGTCTTCTTGAACTGGGCGCCCAGGACGGCCGCGTCCTGCGGCATGTCATGGATGGCCGTCAGGTATTGCTTTCCGGTGATGGTGCCCTTCGTGTAAGCGTCCGCGAGTTTCTGCACCGCGGGCGGCAGGTTCACGTATTCGGTGAGCATCGACCGGGCCGCAGCCTTGTTCGCCATGAACGCAGACTGCATGGCGACGCCACCCTTGGTCTGCTTCATCACAGCCGTAAACAGCTCGTCCAGCGTCTTGGTGAGCCCCTGCTTCCCGAGGTTCTTCTGCACATCGAGGGACGACACACCGTAGGCTGCCATCGCCTTCGTCATGACCGCGGTCGGGTTCGCCAGCGACACGATGACGTGATTCAGGTTCTGGGCGGCCTGGTCCGCTGACACGCCCTGCGCCGTCATTGTCGCCAACGCGCCAGCAACGTCCTCGAAACTAATTCCGAGAGCTGCAGCGTTCGGGAGAACCGAGTGGATGCTGCCCGCGAAGTCGTTCATCTTCATCTTGCCCTGGCCGACTGCGGCGACCATTTTCGACATCATTTCGGCCGGGGGCCCGGCCTTCTTGCCCAGGTCTTCCAGGACGGTGGTGAGGGCGTCGGCGGTCTCCGTGACGTCCGCGCCATCCGTCTTCGCACCCTGGGCTGCCGCACGCAGCACTTCGAGGCCGTCCGCGCCGTGGTGACCGGCGGACTCGACGTAGTACATCGCCTTGCCGAGTTCCCCGACGGACACCCCGACGTCACCGGCCATCGACTTCATGCCGTCGCCGACCATCTGCAGGTTCTGTGCAGACTCCCCCGCGCCCGTCTTGAGGAGGGTGACGGACTGCTGGAAGTTCCCGGCCATCTTCAGGGACTCGAACCCGACGAAGGCGGCGGTGCCGGCGACACCGAGGAGTGCCTTGTCGCTGGCCTTCTTCAGCCCGCCGAGGGCCGCGGCGGACCGCGCGGAGGACCCGGTGACCGCTGCGGCAGCCTTGTCCGCCTCAGCCCGCGCTGCCGTCGCGACGGCGGTAGCTTCCGCGGCCTTCTTCGCCCCCAGGTCAGCGACCGCGGCGGCCCGCTCCATCGCCTGCGCGGTCGTCACCGCACCCTTGGCCATCGCCTCGTTGGCCTTGAGGGCAGCAGCCTGGAGCCGCTCCATCGCGACCGCCTCGGCCCTCACCGCGGCGTCCGTCTCGGCCGCTGAAGCCGTGTTGGACGCCATCAGCGCTTCGGTGCGCCCGTAGGCGGCGTCGAGTTCGGCGGCGGCCTTGTCGGCCTGGGCCATCGCCCGTGCGGTCGCCGCGTTGGACCGGGCGACGACCTGTTCGGCGGCGGCAGCAGCCTTCTGGGCTGCTGCGTCAGCGGTCGCGGCGGCCTTCTTGGCTGCGGCCTCCATCCGGGTCGCCTCAGCCTCGGCGACCTTCGCAACCTCGGTGAACGTTTTCTTGACGTCTGCGCCGTATGCCTTGATGTCGGCGCGGGCGTCCTTCGCGTCGGTGACGATCTTCGCGATGACGGGGGGAAGCACGGTTCCGGGCCTCCCGCCCATGGTTGGTCAGGCGAGGGCACGGCCCCATTGGGTGATGGCGATGGACCGGCGGAGGGCTTCCGTGGAGGCGACACCGGGCGCCAGGTAGGGGAAGGCGCGGGTCGGTGGGAGGCCGAGTTCGAGGCGCCGACCCCACCGGACGGTCGGCCCGACCTGGGTTTCCCACATGCCGGGCGCCGAATGCCGGACCGGGTCCGTGATGATCGACCGGCGGGTCTGCCCGGTGACCACGTTCGGGCGGTTCCCGCCGACGTGCGGCATCCCCCGACGGTGGGCGCCGATGAAGTTGCGTTTCGCTGCGCCCTCGACTGCGGCAGCTGACTGCACGGTGATCGTCCGGGCGGCCCTGTCCAGGTTCTCGGCCTTCTGGTTGAGGTCCCGGAAGAACGCGTCAAGCCCCTCGATGCTGACCTTCGCCAATGCCGAGCACCTCCCTGATCGCCCGGGAGCCTTCACCGCTGACAGCGTCAGCGAGGGCTGCCCGCAGGTCCGGGGGCAGCCCGTGGACGTCCGCGGGTGACTGGGGTGTCGGGCCGGGGATCGTCCAGCCGTCGAGGAGCGCCCACGACACCGTGTCCGAGATGTCTTCCAAGGCGGTCGTCTCGGCCGGGCTGACCCCCAAGTCCTCCTCCTGGAGTGACCCCGCATCCATGGCGAGGCCGACGATCTGGACGAACCGGGCCCGCCCGAACAGGTGCAGCTTCAACGCGAGG
>SCTM01000050.1 GCA_004297485.1 Rhodospirillaceae bacterium | reverse complement strand
CGTCTTTGGCTCTGTCGCGCTTAGGACCTGCGCCTGTCCGCCTGCGCGTCATATGTGTCTCAAGGGGCGCTAATCACTGACATCAGGCTTCCGCGGATTTACGGGCACGTCCGCCGCGTGCTTTGGCAGGCGGGCCGCCGTTCTTCTCGGCCTTGGCGGCGATGAGACCCAACGCGGCTTCCAGCGACACGTTTTCGCTGTCCATGTCGCGCGGCAACGTGGCGCTGATCTTACCGTGCTGGACGTAAGGACCAAACCGGCCCTTGCGCAAGGTGATCGCGCCGCCCGCCGGATGCTGGCCGAGGATTTTGCCGGCCATGCCGCCCCGGCGGCCTTGCTTGTTCTTGCCTTCCGCCAGCACAACGATGGCCCGGTTCAATCCGATTTCAAGGATGTCATCGTCCTTCGGCAGTGATTGATAGCGCGGTCCGACTTTGAGATAGGGTCCGAAGCGGCCGATGCCCGCGGTGATCATCTCGCCGCTTTCCGGCTCGACGCCGATTTCACGCGGCAGGGACAGAAGCTTCAGCGCCCTTTCCAGATCGACGCTGTGCGGGTCGGTGCCCTTGGGCAGGGACGCGCGTTTGGGCTTCTCGACCTTCGGGGCCTTGGGCTTGCGCTTCTTCTTTCCGTTCAGTTCCTCGGCGACCACGACTGGCGCGGGCGGCGGTGGCGGTGGTTCGTTCCCGCCCAACTGCACATAGGGGCCGTATGGTCCAATACGCAGGGTAATCATCTGGCCGGTGACTGGATCGAGGCCCAGTTCCTTGGGTCCATCCAAAACCGCGCCGGCTTGCCCCGGTTCCGGCGCGCCAAGCGGCCGGGTGTAGCGGCACTCCGGATAGCGGCTGCAGCCGATGAAGGCACCGAACTTGCCGAACTTGAGGCCGATGCGACCGTCGGCACAGGCCGGACATTTGCGCGGATTGCCGCCGTCGGCCATAGCCGGGAACAAATGCGGTTCCAGCAAGGCGTCCACGGCATCGATAACAGCAGTGCGGGTCAGGTCCTTGGTGCCGTCGATGGCGCCAATAAAGTCGCGCCAGAAATCCGCCAGCACTTTCTTCCAGTCAAGCCTGCCGCCGGCAATTTCATCGAGCTGATTTTCCAGGTCGGCGGTGAAATTGTATTCCACGTAGCGCAGGAAGAAGCTTTCCAGGAACGCAATCACCACGCGGCCGCGATCTTCGGGGATGAAGCGGCGCGCATCCATGCGCACGTACTTACGGTCTTGCAGCACTTGGATGATGGACGCATAGGTCGACGGCCGGCCGATGCCTTTCTCTTCCAAGGCTTTGACCAGGCTGGCTTCGGAAAAGCGCGGTGGCGGCTGGGTGAAATGCTGTTCCGGCGTTACCTGCGTCACGGTCAGGGCCTGCCCCTCGCTCATGGGCGGCAGAATCGTGCCAATGGCTTCGTCGTCCTCTGACGTTCCCGCCGATTGGGACGGCGCCTCGTCGTACACTTCAAGGAAACCCTTGAACACGATCACCGAGCCCGAGGCGCGAAGTTGAGTTGCCTGATCCGGTGTTGCCGAGACGACGCTCACTTGGTCAAGCAGGGCGGACTCCATCTGGCTGGCGATGGTGCGCTTCCAGATGAGGTCATAGAGCTTAAGCTGATCGGGGGTCAGGGCGCTGGCGACGCTTTCTGGTGTCCGGGTCGGATCGGTCGGGCGGATCGCTTCGTGCGCTTCCTGGGCATTCTTGGCTTTGGCTTTATAGACGCGTGCTTCCTTGGGAACGAACTTTTCGCCGAAACGCGAACCGATCAGATTGCGCACGGAGGTGATGGCATCCGGGTCCATCTGCACGCCGTCGGTACGCATATAGGTGATGAGACCGACGGTTTCGCCATCGATGTCGAAGCCCTCATAGAGCTTCTGGGCGATATCCATGGTCTGACGCGCGGAGAAATAGAGCCGGCGCGAAGCGTCCTGTTGCAGTGTCGACGTGGTGAACGGCGCATAGGGCCGGCGCTGTTTGGTCTTTTTCTCCACCGACAGCACGGTGAATTTGCCGTTGCGTACGGCGGCGGCGGCCCGTTCGGCCTTGGTCCCGTCGTTGATATCGAACTTGTCGAGCTTCTTGCCGTCCAGGTGGGTGAGGCGCGCGGTGAAAGGGTCCTTGGCAGCGGTCGCCATGTCGGCGGCGACCGTCCAGTATTCCTCGGCCTTGAACTTTTCGATCTCCAGTTCCCGCTCGCAGATCATGCGCAGCGCCACGGATTGCACGCGTCCGGCGGACTTGGAGCCGGGCAGCTTGCGCCACAGAACCGGGGAGAGGGTGAATCCCACCAGATAGTCCAGGGCGCGGCGTGCCAGGTAGGCATCCACCAACTCGCGATCCAACTCGCGTGGGTTGGCCATGGCCTCCAGAACCGCCTTCTTGGTGATGGCGTTGAAAGTCACGCGCTGAACTTTCGCGCCCTTGAGCGCCTTGCGCTGGCGCAATTCCTCAAGCACGTGCCAGGAAATGGCTTCGCCTTCCCGATCCGGGTCGGTGGCGAGAATGACGCCGTCGGCACCCTTGAGGGCGTCGATGATGAGTTTCAGGTGTTTCTGGGAATTGGCATCCACTTCCCAGTCCATGGCGAAATCTTCCGCCGGACGCACCGAGCCGTCTTTCGGCGGCAGGTCGCGAATGTGACCATAGGACGCGAGTACCTTGTAACCATCACCAAGGTACTTGTTGATGGTCTTGGCCTTAGCCGGAGACTCGACAATGACAACCTGCATAATGCGCCTGACGTGCTGCCTAAACTCATCGCGACTGGTGTCTTGCCGCGCCAAAAGCCTGACCCCAAAGGGCCCGGTTCAGGCGCAGTTTCAGGTCTCGTACCGCGGAAACCTTAATAAAGTCAGGTTGTTCCGATCAGGGCGACGCGATTGCCCGGATGCCGCTCAAGGCGGCCTGCCAGCTCAAGCTCCAGAAGAGCCGTGGCAACGAGTGCCGGTGACACTTGGCATTGTCGAACCACCTCGTCAACAGCGGTCGGGCTGGGACCGAGGGCGCCTTCGACCAGTTTTAGAACCCGGACCGTGTCATTAAATCCAATGTTATCAACAGATTGCTGAATGACGGGTGGGGGCTGAAAAGAAGTAGGTTGCTCCGGACTGGGGTAACCTATCACAGATAGAATATCGTCTATTTTCTCAACCAGAACGGCGCCATCGCGAATCAGGCCGTTGGGTCCGTTGGCCCTGGGATCGAGGGGCGATCCGGGTACGGCGAACACATCCCGGCCCTGGTCGGCGGCAAAACGGGCGGTGATGAGGGAGCCGGAACGGGGGGTGGCTTCCACCACCACCACACCTCGGCTGGTCCCGGAGATGATTCGGTTACGGCGGGGGAAAGCCGCAGCTACAGGTTCGGCTCCGGGCGGCATCTCCGAGATCAAGGCGCCTTCCGCCGAGATCTGCTCATGCAGGGCCGCATGCTCCGGCGGGTAGATCACGTCGGTTCCGCCGGCAAGGACCGCGACGGTCGTCCCGCCGGCCCGAAGTGCCCCACTGTGTGCGGCACCGTCCACACCCCGGGCCAAGCCCGAGATCACCACGAACCCCGCTTTGGCCAAGTCGGCGGCGAGTAGACCGGCAATCTTCCGCCCGTTCACGCTGGCATTGCGGGCGCCGACGATTGCGATCATGGGGCGGTTCAGAATCGTCGCGTCGCCTTTCGCCAGCAGCACCGGCGGTGCATCGTCGATGGCGGCGAGTGGCGCCGGATACGCCGGATCGCGCCACGTTATATATGTGAGCCCCAAACGTGCGGCGGCGGCCATTTCCGCCTCGGCCTGGGCGGCGGTGAACAGTTTCACTGGTCGCTTGCGGTTGGCGGTGAGGGTGGGCAGGTGATGGAGGACCTCGCCGGGAGCGCCGAACCTCTCCACCAGTTGGCGGAACATGACCGGCCCGATGCCTTCCGTGCGAATCAACCTGATCCAGTCGATCAGGTCATCACGGCTGAGAGTGGTGGCTGGCATGACGGTTCACGTCTTGCCTGCGCCAATCTTCGGCTCCTCGCCGCGGAGAAGCCGTTTCAGATTGGCGTGATGGCGATACCACACAAGCACGGCGAGTCCGGCGAATGCCATGGCTGCCTGAGGTTGGCCGAGGAAAAGCGCATAGGCTGGCGCGAGTGCGAGCGCCGTCAAGGCCGCGAGGGACGAGTAGCGAAAGATCGCCGCCATCGCGAGCCATGTGGCGCAAGCCAGCAGGCCGACAACGGGCGACGCCGCGCACATGGTGCCCAAGGTCGTTGCCACGCCTTTTCCGCCTTTGAAGCGCAGCCAGATGGGAAAGTTGTGGCCGACAACCGCGCCGATACCGGCGATCAGACCAGCTGGCGTCGGCATGACGGCGCCCACCGCCAGCACGGCGATGGCGCCCTTGCCGCCGTCCAGGAGCAAGGTCGCAAGCGCGAGCCCTTTACGCCCGGTACGCAGAACATTGGTGGCGCCGATATTTCCCGAACCGATGGCGCGGATATCGCCGAGACCGGCGATTCGGGTCAGCACCAACCCGAAGGGAATCGATCCGCACAGATACCCGATCGCTCCCGCGACAAATGCCATTTCCAGAAATGGAACAGTCACGACCCGGCCAAGGTATCGAAGACCGTGCGCCCATCGATCACGGTGCGCAACACCTGGCCTTGCACGGGCCGCCCGTCGAAGGGCGAGTTCTTCGACTTGGAGCGGAAATCATCGGCGATGATTTTCCAGGCCCGGTCAGGATCGAAAATCACCAAGTCGGCCTTGTGTCCTTTGGTCAAGGTGCCCGCTTCGAGCCCGAGAAGTTGTGCCGGTGCATAGGTCAAGCGGCGTAAGGCCTCGGAAAGACTGAGCTCGCCGTTGTGGACAAGATCGAGAGTGACGGCCAGCAGTGTTTCCAGACCGCTGCCGCCAAAAGCGGCCTGCGGAAAGGGCAGGCGCTTCGAGTCTTGGTCCTGGGGCGAGTGGTCGCTGGCGATGGCATCGATGACACCGTTCTTCAGGCCGTCGACGATGGCGCGCCGATCGTCCTCGCTGCGCAGCGGCGGGGAGAGCTTGGCGAAGGTGCGATAATCCCCAACGGCCAATTCGTTGAGGGCGAAATAGAACGGCGCGGTGTCGCATGTTACCGGCAAACCCCGTGCCTTGGCGCGAGCGATGATCTCGACGCTGTCCGATGTCGAGATATGCGCGGCGTGGTAGCGCGCGCCGGTCATGGCCACCAAGCGGA
>SCTM01000006.1 GCA_004297485.1 Rhodospirillaceae bacterium | reverse complement strand
CCGCGCCTGTGCCGTGTTGTTTCTGCACATCCGGACGCTCCGCCGAGATGGCGATCGTCAGTGCGCGCAACTCTCGGCAAAACACCACGGCTTGCTTAAGCTCATCGTCGGTGGCGTCCATAATGTGAACGTGAAGTTGCCCACCCGAATTTCTGTCGGCCAGGGACAAAATCATCGGCGCGGCGAAAGCAGCAAAATAAGCGTAGTTGCACGATAGATATGCGACCGGCTGGTCGGTAAAGTCCGCCGTTACCACATCCTGCAGGGGTGGCAGTCCCCGTATGAGATCGTCGTCGGTCATTCCCTCGAGCGTCCGATAGAAACCAGGATCGAACGTAACCGCATTCCAGATATGATCCTTGATAGCGCTCTGAAATCGGATGAGGCATTCCTGAGCACCGCGCCGATCTCGCGAACAGAACAACGCTGTGAATTTTCTGATCAACGCGCCGACGTCATTGGGGTTCTGATCGGCAGATTTGAAACTCAAGTCGCGGAAAAGCGCGAAGTCATCGGCGCAATACGTGAAAAAGAGTTCGTCGAGGCGAGTGGCGTGATAGGGCATCAGGCCACGCTTAATGCGCTCGTAGAACTCCTTATACAGCAAGAGACTGTTCAGTATTTTCAGGCGCGCGTTATCGTCGTTGGCAGCGCCCGCTAGGAGCCGGGTCATAACGGCCGCAGTTTCGGCTGGTTCGTCGGCGAACGATGCGATCCCGTACTCAATTCCGGCGGCAAGTTCGGTGGGTTCGGCATCCCAGACTTTTTTGTAATAGTCCCGCGCGCCACGGCGATCGGATTTCGCGTTACAAATCTCCGCCATGCGCTTCAGCGTGGGGACATGATTCGGTATTGATTTCAATATGTCCCGATAACATTGCTCGGCGTCAGCATTGCGACCGGTCGTCGCCAACAAGTTAGCGAGCGCGGTCACGGATTCGACGGTTGGCTGCAATGCGATTGCTTGTCGCAGCAGGGGCTCGGCTTCCGCGTGAGCTTTGCGGTTCATCAATAGAATGCCGAGATTTAAGGTGGCAATGGCCTGCTTCGGGTCGGCGGCGACGCAGGCCTTGAAACTCGCCTCCGCGCCCGCCATATCACCGGCTTTGACCAAGGCGATGCCTTTGGCGAAGAGTTCTTCGGCAGCGGATTGCGCCATGGTTTGAGCCTTTACAAAAAGCCGAACAACGCGACTATCGTTGATTCGTCTAGTCCCTTGCGGAAATCTCGTCAATCGGGGGATATATTATCGGGAAAGGTGCGTGCTAAGCTATAACGCGAGAGAGGACGGGGAGCTTCTTTTTGTCGGTTCGCGAACGGTTGGGGATCATGGCGGCGCGGTACGTTGATTATATCGAAACTATGACTGATGCTCTCCGCGCGGTAGAGGCGACGATTGCCGGCGGAACCGGCATCGCGATGGATGACGCAATCGCGCAGATTCATCGGATTTTGAGCGGCGTCATGACTGGGCCTAATAAGGTCATGTTCATAGGTAATGGCGGCTCAGCGGGAATCGCCGGCCACATGGCGATCGACTTCGCGAAGAATGGCGGCGTTCGCTCCATCACATTCAACGACGCCTCGTCCCTCACGTGTCTGGGCAATGATCTGGGCTACGAGCACGTTTTTGCCAAGCAAGTCGATATGCAGGGACTGACGGGTGATGTGCTGATTGCGATTTCAAGCTCCGGTGAATCGAAGAATATATTGCGTGCCGCTGAAATGGCCGCGGCCAAGGGGTGTATGGTCATCACGCTCTCGGGGTTCTCGCCTGGCAATGCCTTGCGGCAATTGGGGACGGTGAATTTTTACGTGAAGTCTGGCGTCTATGGCTTCGTCGAGACGGCCCATCAGGCCGTACTCCATGCGATCCTCGATACTGGCATGGGGTGGTCAAAGGCGACAGCAAACGTGCAGCCCAGCCGGCCGCTTGTGTAATGCACGGACGGTCTCGCGTCCTTCGCCACACACGTTCAATTTCTAGTTCTGGCCCTTCATTTTGTTTCGTGCTTCCAGACGATGGCCGGTTGTCACGCTGATGACGTGAGCTGTGGTGGTGAAGGCCGCCAACGCCAAGAACAGCATGATTAATCCATAAGGAAGAAGCCGAGGCTTCATA
>SCTM01000049.1 GCA_004297485.1 Rhodospirillaceae bacterium | reverse complement strand
CGTTACCGACGCTGACTTTACTGTCCCACTGATGAGCATCCCCCACCTGCTCGGAACCACGCTCGCAACTTTGCCGGCGTCGATTCCGTATCTGGCCATTCCGGCGGGAACTCAAGCACCACCCCTGACCGGCACCGGTTTGAAGGTTGGCTTGGTCTGGCAGGGCAACCCGCAGCATGACGCCGACAAGTGGCGCTCTCTTCCGTTGGCGAGTTTCGCGCCTTTGCGCACCGTGCCGAATGTGACCTGGTACAGTTTGCAATGCGGTGCCGGTAAGGAGGAGCAGTTCAAGGCGCCGTGGGCGGGTGGGATCATTGATCTTTCACCTTATCTCACCGACTTCGCCGTAACGGCGGCGGTGATGGCGGACTTGGACCTGGTGATCTCGGTGGATACGGCCTCGGCTCACCTGGCTGGTGCGCTCGGGCGTCCGGTCTGGGTTCCCATCCATCGCGGCAATGACTGGCGCTGGCTTCATGGCCGCGACGACAGCCCATGGTATCCCACCATGCGTTTGTTCCGCCAACAGCCGCCGCGCCGATGGGAGCCGGCGTTGGAAGCGATGGCCGTCGTGCTAGCTGAGTTTGCGGCACGGTAGTGGTTTGATTCTAACATTCGCTTCCCGGTTCGACGGTCTGGCTTGCGAATGTTAGAATCAAAGGACCACGAGGCAATTATTGAATTTCGTATCGCCACGGCGTGTATCAAAGGGCTTTCAGCGCCAGAGGTTTTGCGCCACGCTGGCAGCACACAAGAAGCAGGATCAAGACGTGAGCGACGACATACCCATTATCTTCGCCGATCAGATTCTCGCACCGGAAGGTTACGGGCCGCGTGTAGTCTTCTTCTCGGCGGCGGCCACCATGCAAATGCAGCAGTATGCGACCGCTGGCTGGCAGGTTCTCACGGCGCCCGGTTTCCGGGCGACGGGACAAGTCGATCTTGCGGTGGTTCCTGCGCAAGCAGGTGACGAAAGCTGTGTCCAGGATGCCGATGTTGTGTCGCTCGAAGGGCCGCTATGGCCGGATGACGCGCACACGCTCTTCGGACGCTGGCGTGCTGGCGTGGTAAAGGTAAATTGTGCTTTTCAAGGGCTTGAGGACCAGCGCGGCGAGGAGATCGCCGCGACGCTTGCCGACCTCGGCTATACTCTTCTCGCCACCTATTGGCAGGATAACAACAGCTATCGTTTCAGCAGCATATCGCGGCTCGATCATCTCGCCGTATTTGAGCCGCGGGATTGGAAGCATCTCAATATAATCGCGGTGCGCGATCCGGATCGCGCGCGCCTGCTGGTCATCATCGGACGGCTCTATGTAGGTGAGGAACGCCGGATCGCCGATTTGCGTCTCGCGCACGCGATTCGTGGCGACCAGATCGCCCGCCTGGAAGATGCCCTCATGGCGCGGCAGCGCGGCGCCTAAATGGCGGCCGCAATCCTTCCGGTGCACGGCGCCGACTTTTGGGTTGTGACCGGCGGGGCCGGCGCACCGATCGTTCTCGTCCACGGCTTCGGCAGTGACCACCATACGTGGGACGGTGTTTGGGATGGAATTTGCCGAGACAGATACGGTATTCGCTACGACCGCCGTGGGTTCGGCGCCTCGCGAGAACAGGACGCGGGAACCTTTAGCAATGCTGCCGACTTGGGTGGTATTCTCGATCAATTAGAAATCGGCGCGTGCGATCTTTTGGGTGTCTCGGAAGGTGGCGCCGTCGCCATCAACTTTACGCTTCGTTGTCCAGATCGCGTTAACCGTCTCGTGCTCGAGAGTCCTGCCCTTATGGGTTGGGAATGGTCCCCGGCCTGGCGCGCTCGGTGGTCGGCGATTGTCGATGCGGCAAAGCGCGGTGATCTCGCGCAGGCGCGCGATCTTTGGTGGAATCATCCCTTGTTTGAGACGACGCGGCAACACGACCAGGCTGGGCCGAAGCTCTGGCAATCAATCCAGGCCTACGCTGGACGCCAATGGATTGAACCGGACCGCCACGAGCTGATTGCAATACCCGATATGGAACAGCTTCAGAATGTCGCTGTTCCCACTCTGCTACTCTCCGGGAACCGTGACGTCGAGGAGTTCCGTCTCGTCGCAGATATTATCGCCGCCATGGTGCCAAAGGTGCGGCGGATTGATTACGAAGCCGCTGGTCATATGCTCCATCTGGAGTGTCCTGAGCGGTTTCTTCGCGATGTGCTGACGTTTCTAGAAACAGAGTCTTAACGCACGCCCAGTTTTTTCTCGAGCGCCGCGCGCAGGACATCGCCGACGCGGTCGCCAATGCCGCGTTCCTGAGCGATGCCGGACTCCCGCGCCACATCGGCGACGGCTTCGCGCATTTCGCGCCGCAGGGAATCGTCTTGAAGCAACCGTGTCGCCAGGGTGACATAGTGTTCGGTGGTGCGTGTGACCATCACGTCCAGACCAAGATCGCGCAGCATGCCGGCGCTCTGGCGGCAGCGGGCCGTATGTCCCTCCCGCACGATCGGCGGACACCCAACGCTGAGCGGATCGACGAGGGAGACCGCGCCGGAATAGGGAAAGCTGTCCAGATAAAGATCGGCGACCTTGAGCACACCGAGGATGGGTGCGCGGCTGGCCTGTGCCTCAAGGACGTGAAGGCGATCGATGCCGACATTGCGTGCGGCGAATCGTTCCTGGACGAAGCGCAGGAAACCTTCCTTGTGCGGGTAGTGCGTCATCCAGTTGGGATTGAAGGGATACATGAGCAGATGCGCGCGTGGCACGGCTTCGAGAATGCGCGCCCAGGCGTCGATCAAGTCCGGGCCGATCTTGAAGAAATTCGCGCCGGTGACGGCGAGGATGGCCGCGTCGGGCACGCCGATCTGCTCGCGGGTGATCGAGTCCGGTGTAACGCGTCCGCCGGTCATGACATAGTGATTCGACGAACCGGGAAAGAGAACGAGGTCTTCGGTATAGTCCGTCGCCCCGTCGTCCGGCTCGTTGAGCGCACCGTTCAAGTAGACGTCCACGGTGGCAAACCCGGTGGTCAGATTGCTGGCGTGCATGGCCACCTGAAGCGGGGCCAGCCGCTGCGCCATCAATAGTGTCCACGGGAAGCGGCACACATTTGTGAGGTTTGCGCCGGCCATAAGGATATGAAGCTGTTCTCCGGCGATCATGTCCGCCGCGCGGGCAATATCAGCCACGGGCAGGGGAACAAAATCGTCAGCCAGATCCTCAAAGCCGGCACTGACGGTTGTGGCCGCTTCGTCCGGCACGAAGGCGATGATCTGAAAGGCCTTGTGATCGATCCCTTTAAGATGGCCGCGCAGTGCCGCGATCTCACTGAACGAGCCGGGGCACAGCACGCCGAGCCGGATCGCTTCGCCTCGTGCAATTCGGGGGTGAGCAACGCGTTCACGCACCAGTCCGGAAATTTCCACATACATCCGAATCAGTTGCGCCCGCCGCTGTGCCATCTGTTTTAGCGGCACGTCCTCGGCGTAGATGGACATGGCGCTATAGCCGTCCATGAAGCCGTTGAGAATTTCGGTCCGGAAGTCCGTCTCGTCGATCACGGTGGCCGCTTTGTGGATTTCCTGGACAGTAGCCTCCACGTGCGCCAGGGCGCGCCGACGGCCGCCGTCGCGGTTAAAGAACATGGGAACGGCCAACAGCACCTTGACGACAGTGGCAATCAGCGGCGTGGGGACATCAACGATATCGAATGCGCGCTCGATGGTGTGGGGAAAGGTGAAGAGGTTGAGCGCGAGGTAGGCGGCAACCTTGCGCCCCACGTCGTGCTCCACGCTCAGGATGCGATGACAGCGTTCGGCCACAGCCTGGTCGACCTTGGTCATGGCCAGATGACGAACGCCCGAATGAATCATGGTCATCAGTGCGTCGCCGGATGGGTTGCGACACAAAGCCGCAATGCGTTCGACGCGGCCGTCGAGGCAAACCTCCGCCAGGTTAAGACGCAAATCGCGTAGCCGGTTCTCGGAATCGGAATCCATGACCACGGACAAATTATGGAATTCGTAGGGATGAGTTATAGGGGTGAGCCAGCAGAGGCGCCAGAGCAGTGAGCGTCTCCGCGAGCGCCCGCCCCTGAGCGGCCATGAAGGCGCGGGCATTGTCGCCGAGGCGTCGGCGCGCCACGGAGTCCCGCAGCAGCCGGTCGATGGTTTGGGTCAGATCCGCCGCCGAAGCCACCTGCACGGCGGCGTCCGCCTTCCGCAAAGCCTGGGTCATGTCTCGAAAGTTGCTCATGTCGGGACCGAGCACAAGGGCGCAGCCAAGCAACGCTGCTTCCGCCGGATTCTGTCCGCCGCCGACCGCCAGCGACTTGCCCATGAAGACCAGATCGCAGGCCCGGTAAAACACGCCCAACTCTCCCACGGTGTCGGCGACGTAAACGTCAGTATCAGGCGCGACCCTCTCGCCATGGCTCCGGCACGCGACACGCAGTCCTGCCTTTGCCAGTGTGGCTATCATTTCCGGCGCTTTAGGCGGGTGGCGTGGAACAACAATCGTCAGCAATCCCGGGTGGTTCGCCTTGAGCATGCGATGGAGTTGTGCCGCGATCGCATCCTCTCCCGGGTGAATGCTTGCGGCCAGCCAGGCCGGGCGTCCGGCGATCATTTCGGTCACGGCTGTGAGGGCCTTTGGGTCCGCGGGCAGGGCTTCGGCCGCCAGTTTGAGATTGCCAGTGACCCGGACGTCCGTTGCGCCCAAGTCCTCAAAGCGGCGGGCGTCATCGGGTGATTGCGCCAGAATGAGCTGGAACGCACTGAGAAGAAAGTTTGCCAGCCCCGGCCATCGACGCCATCCACGCAACGCCTTGTCGGACAGGCGCGCGTTGATCAGCGCCGCTGGAATGCGCCGCGCGGCGATCTCGGACAGGGTGTTGGGCCAAAGTTCCGATTCCGTCCACAAGATCACGTCCGGCCGCCAATGATCGAGAAAACGCGCGACCCAAGGCCTGTGATCGAGCGGATTGAAGCGGTGGACTGCGCCTGGCGGCAGGCGTTCAGACATGAGGGCTGCCGAGGTCACGGTGCCGGTTGTCACCACCACATGCCATGGACTTGCACTACACGCGTTTTTGTCGTCGAGGATCGCGGTCAGGAGCGGCAGCAGCGTCAGGGACTCCCCGACGCTGGCGGCGTGGCACCATACGACCGATCCGGCCGGGCGTTCAGCGGAGTCCAGTCCGTATCGCTCGCGACGGCGGGACCAATCTTCTTTGCCGGAGACGGTACGCCCTGCAAGCCAGAAGGGGGCGGCAACGGCGAGGGCTCGGGTCAGGCCCCGGTAAAGCGCAAGCTCGAGATAGGGAAGACGCGCCATAAAGTCTCAGGCGCCAACGGACGACGGTGAGCCGTCGATCGTTATCGGTGCGATAGTCAGAAAGCGCGGGACCGCGTTATTTCTGCGCCAGCAGGAGATCGACCAGACCAAGGGCCTTTGGCGCGTTGTCGGCATCACCCACCTGGCGGGTGATCCAAGCTTTTGCTTCCTCGGCTTTGACGGGGTGATCCTTGAGCAGCAGGCAAAGCAGCGCCTGCGTGGCGAACACGTTGGCCGAAAGGTCGTCGATCGCTCCCAGGAGCGTATCCAACTGGCTGGCCGTGGTGCCCACTTTCCCAAGATCATCGGAGACCCTTGTCAGCAGGCCCATCACCTGGCTCAGCATGAAATCCGACATGAATTCGTCCTTCCGCACAAGAAGCAAAAACACGGGCTGCGAGCGCCACGCGTGCGACCCAAGTCTCGTCAGAGGTACGGCGCATTGGTAAATAACACTTTAAGCGACCATCCGCAGACGCGACAATGTTTCCGTGACGAGAGCTGTTGGGGGCGCGGTAGGGTATGATCGAGCGGATCGGACTTGGTTGGCAATTTGGCGTTTCCAGCGGATGGGGAACCTACGGCGTTAACCTTGCGGTCCAGCTGGCCCGTAAAGGCGTTACCCCCGGCATTTTTCTTATAGCGCCCAAACCAATGGTTACCGAGGCGCAAGCCGCGCTGCTCGGTCCGGCCCTGGCGGAATACCCGCGCTGGAATGCCCTGTTGCAGCAAGGCGAGGCCACGCTCGATTTCCCCTTTCTGCACGCGCTCAGCGATAAACTCCGCGTTCCACCTGAAACCGCCGGACTAAAGGGGTACCCTGACATCGGGGTGGTTTTCTTTGAATCCGCGATCATTCCTCCCGCAAACCTGGCCGATGCGCAGCGTTTTGCCCTGATTGTGACCGGATCGAGCTGGAACGCGGACGTTCTCAGGCGTCACGGCTTTGAGCGCGTGGTGAACTGTCCTCAGGGTGTCGATCTCGCTTTATTTAACCCGGGACCCCGCGAAGGGCACTTTAAGGGCCGGTTCGCGATTTTTTCCGGCGGCAAGCTTGAATACCGCAAGGGGCAGGATCTGGTCGTGGCGGCGTTCAAACGCTTCCATGCCAGCCATCCCGACGCCTTGCTGGTGACGGCGTGGCACAACCCCTGGCCCGAAAGCGCGCGAACGATCACGCTGTCGCCGCATATTACCGGAGCGCCCGGCGTCAATGGTGCCGGCCATACGGACGTTGCTGGATGGTTAAAGGCGAACGGCCTTCCCGACGGCTCATTTTTCGACGTCGGGCAGCTTCCCAATGTGACCATCCCCAGTTTGTTACGAGAGGTTGATCTCGCGGTTTTCCCTAACCGCTGCGAAGGTGGCACCAACCTGGTGGCCATGGAATGCATGGCCACAGGTGTTCCTGTCGTCCTCTCGCGCAATACCGGCCATCTCGATCTGATCGGGCCGGAGACTTGCTACAGCCTCGATCTGCAGATTCCCATGGGCGAAGTCACCGGGCGCGCGGAATTGGAAGGATGGGGGGAATCCTCCATCGACGAACTGGTAGCACGGATGACGGAGGCCTATGACGACCGTGCGCAGGCGGTGTTGCGTGGTCGCGCCGGTGCGGACTTCATGAAAACATGGGATTGGTCGACGCAGACCGACCGTCTTCTGGCTGCCCTAGCGCAGGTATGTTGAGTACTTAAGTGCCCGTGGCGGATCATATGACGCGCATGGCGGCGGTGAAGTCGGCGGCGAACGCTTTGCCGTCGCAAACCGATGACCTCGCCAACCGTTCACGCAATCCATTCCTCAGGCTCGCCAAGCGCGGCAGATCCTGGGCGTAGGCCACGGCGATATTCTCAGCCGCGGTCCAATCCGCGCCAATCCAGTCCCCAAGCCCCGCATTCGTTAAATATGTCGCGGCGTGACGGCTGGCGAAGGTCCTTCCTGGCGCAGTCACCACCGGGCATCCCATCCACAAGGCTTCGCACGTTGTGAGTCCACCGGAATAGGGCCAGGGGTCCAGGGCGATGTCGATGTGATTGTAGGCATCGAGAAATTCGCCATGGTTCGAGCGCCCGGAGATCAACACACGGTGCGTGGCGATGCCATGCGTCTGGAACTGGGCGCGGAGGCGTGTTTGCACGCCGCTGTCTTCCAGACCGCGGAATTTCAGCAAGAGGCGACTGTCCGGAACACGATTGAGAAGGTGGGCGAAGCCCGCGATGACGACGTCATTAAGTTTTGCCGGATTGTTGAGACAACCGAATGTCACGTGTCCCACGCTGAGTGCGGGCAGGGGAGCGACGACCGGCGCGTTTGCCGGCGGATCGAAACATGCGTAGCAATGCGGCAGACGGATGACGCGCTCCACATAGGTCTGCTCCGCGTCGGCCGGTGCTTGAACAGTATCGGCCAGGACATAGTCCATGGCCGGTATCCCCGTTGTGCCCACATATCCGAACCAACTCACCTGTAGCGGCGCGGGTTTGCGGGCGAACAGCGTCAAGCGGTGTCCGGCAGTGTGGCCGGAGAGATCGAACAGAATATCGATATTGGCCTCGGCAATGGCGGCGGCAAGCCGATCGTCGTCCCAATCCTTCACGCGGCGCCAATCGCTGACGGCACGGATACGGGCGCTGACGGCATCTTCCCACGCCTCGGGCCGGGTGCTGAAAACTACCGGCCGCACTTCAGACCAGTTGAGGTGCTCGAACAGCCGCACGGTCATGACGCCGGCCGGATGCTGGCCGAGATCCGGCGATACAAAGCCGATCACCAGCGGCCGGTTTGCATCCCGGGATCGGGATCGGACAGGGAAAGTGGGAAGCTGCGCCGTATGAATCTCATGCCAGGCACGATGCGCCTGAGCGAGCGATTCGTTGGTGACCCCCGGCAGATACTGCTGGGCACTAAGCCAGTTGCTGGCGATCGCGGGCGATCCAGGGTCCAGGGTCATGGACTGCGCGAAGGCTGAAACCGCCTCGGCGACGCGCCCCTGATCGTTCAAGATACTGCCGAGGGCGTTGTGCGCTTTGGCATGGGGCGGGCGCTGGCGGATGACCTCGCGGATTTCGCGCTCCGCGTCTGTTAGCCGACCAAGATCCCGGTAGCAATTGGCGAGATTATATCGCGCTTCCACATAGGTGGGATCTTGGGACACAGCGGTGGTAAAGGCTGTGGTCGCGCCGGTGAGGTCGCCTTGGTCGCGGAGAACAATGCCGCGATTGGATTGAGCGACCGGGTAGTGGGGTTGAGCGGCGAGGGCCGTGTCATAAGCGTTGAGCGCCGCGTCGCCGCGGCCCAGCTCCGACAGGACATTGCCGAGATTAAAATGTATGGCGGCGTTGCGCGGCGCAAGAGTGGCCGCGCGTTCGAGCGTCGCGGCGGCTTCTTCGAGCTTTCCCCGCGCCTGGAGAACCGTGCCCAGGTTACTGAGGGCATCGGCAAAATCCGGATCAAGTTCGATCGCGCGGCTGATCAGGATGGTGGCATCTTCCAGATCGCCGATTTGGAAGGCGACGATGCCGAGGAGATGAAGGGCGTGGGTGTGTGCCGGATCGAGTGCGACAGCGCGTCGATAACAATCCGCCGCTTGCGCCATTTCCCCCGCCTGATGGAAATTCATCCCGCGCTGGTACAGCATCGCGGCGGTTTCGGTCATGGCGTGGTGCTCACCACTTTTGTCGCAAGCGCGAGAGGAACGGCTCGCGACTTGATGTGATGAACCACGACCTCTTGGAAGCGATCGTAAAAGGCGGCGAGTGCTGCGATGCCGGCTGGGTCCGGCTCGGTCGTGTTCTTTGCAGCTTGGGTTCCGCGCGCGAAGACGTCAGCGTAGACGTGGCTGAGAATGTCATAGAGGAGATCGAACTGACGAGACGTGGCCGACTTGTCGCGCTCACGGCTTATTCGGCAGACCTCCATCACATCGGCGATCAGGGCATGGAAGAACACGTAGATGGAGTTGTCCCATCGCGTTTCGTGAGCGACATGCAATGCAACGGGCGCGAGCAAGGCCTTGAGTTGCCGGCCTTTGAGCAGCGCGATCAGCGGCAGCCAATAATCCCAAAACGGCATGCCCAGGCAGAAGGGGCTGTCGCTGAAATCCTCCAGCACGTTCCCCGACATAAGAAAGTAATCGTAGCCGACGGAATAAGTCTCCGTTCCCGTCGGCGTGTACGCGCCTAGGGCTGCCATCGAAGGGACATCCACCCGCGGGCCAAGAAGCACGCTATCGCGTGCGCCTGCCGCGCAAATACCGATATCGTCGGCGGAGAACCGCAAATGAATGTCGGCATTGATGACGCCCACGGTGCAATCGGCGAGCGGCGCGCCGTGGCCGGCACAGGCGCGGCGAAGGGACTTGAGCAGGTCGTGGATATAGGGAACCGGTTTGCCGGCCAGACGCTCTCCTGTTGCCGGCGCGGCAACCAGCGTCACGCCGGGATAATCGCAGGTGAGCGCCGGGATTTCCGATGCCGCGTTGACGGACAGCACCGTAAATCCGGCGGTGCGCCATGACTCGACGGCGGCCGTCTGCAGGGCGCGGTCGCCTCCGGGCACGAGACTTGTGGCCAGAAAAAGCGGGGCAGCAGTGGACATGAGATGTAGGGAACCCGGGTGAAGCCAGTCGCGGTAGTCTAGCGCGCTTTCCGGAAATGTGGTCTTCCGGTTTTCCGTTAGCCGGTTGTCCGTTGGAAAGCGCGCCGTATTGTTGAGTGGCCCACCACTAAAATTCGTTAAGCGAATTTCACGGGTGGGTCATGGCTTCGGTATGGTGGGTGGCGGTCAATAGGACCGGCTGAAATAGCGCGCGATCCATCAATGGCAGCCCTGCCTCCGTCCGCAGCCGATCCGCCAGGTCGAAGTAGGTTTTCATGGGCGCCAGCCCGCAGAAATGGCACAGAACCCCGGCCCATAGTTGTGCCGTGCCGCCGGGCGGCTGCTTAACCAGGCGCAGATCGCCGGTATCCAGATCCATCACCCCATCCACCACGTTTGGAGTCGTCACCTGGAGACGTGCCGTCAAAGCCGGTTCAAACGGCGGAACGCCGAAGGACGCCAATGCGACGCCAAAGAACGGTTCGTCCGCGTATTCTCCTTTATGCTTATATTGATAGCTGATGACGTCGCGGAGCGGTCCGGCGTGCAGGTGCTTGACCTTATCGAAGACCGCGAGCGCCGCATCCGTGCGCTCGAAATATATGACGCCCGCGTTGAAGACGGTGATGTAGGGCAGGTGCAGCTGAGCGCACAAGTTTGCCGCATCTTTTGCGCCTAGCGAGCAGGCGAAGACAGGACCGCCGGTCTGGCGATGGCCTTCGACGGCAACAGCATGTCCGCGGTATTTGTGCCAAAAGTGTTCGATGCGCGGGCTGAACAGAATGCAGTCCGAATCGACGTACATCGTGCGAGCGTATGGCGTGAGATCGTATAGCCGCGCCTTGTTCATGGCACCGCGCAGGGTGTCCTCGGGCGGGGCGACGATCACTTGGTCGAAGAGAGCCCGCTCGGAAGGGGGCAGGTCGATGCCCGCATTGACGATGACACTTATGGGCCTGGCTTCGCACCGACGCACGGAAAGGGCGAGATTAACGGCGAGATCGAGATACCGCCGGTCGTCAAAGGCGATGGCTAGGTATCCTTCCGGTCCGTCCACGTCGCCTCCGATTCGCTTCATGCTAAGGTTGCCCCGAAGCTCCTTATTATCGCTCGGAACTCTAACAGCTGCGGCGGATCCGGTGTGCCACACCTCTGTTTTTATCACTTAACCTATTGTTTATATTAAATAAACTTAAAAAGGTTAATAGTTTGACAACGAATGGAGGACCATCTATAAGTTGAGGAGGTCAGCGTGTCTCCAGAAGGAGACCTGGCATGTTGCTACGTTGATCGGACAGAAATGTCTTGAAACCCGTCCTAGAAAAGGAACAACGCGATGTCCAGTATTAACCTCGACTCGGCGACACGAGCGAACCTGCTGTCGCTGACGAATACCCAAAACCTTATCAACCAAACTCAGAATCGTCTGGCGACGGGCCTTAAGGTCAACAGCCCGCTCGACGACGCGCTCGCCTTCTTCAAGGCCCGTAACCTCAACGCCCGCGCATCCGATCTTTCGACCATCAAGGCGGGTATCTCCGGCGCCATCAGCGTGATCACGGCGGCGACCCAGGGCCTGACCTCGATTGAATCGACCCTCCAACAGGCCAAGGCGCTTGCTCAGTCGGCCATCGCTTCGCCGGAAAGCTCGACCCGCGCCAGCCTTGCCAGCCAGTTCAACGAACTGCGTAGTCAGGTCGACCACCTTGCGGCGGATGCGAGCTTCAACGGTGTGAACCTGCTGAAAAACACCAGCGGCTCCTTCGCCTCCGGCGCCGATTACCTGACCGTTGTGTTCAACGAACGTACCGATCCGAAAGCCATCAACCAGTTGGTGGTCAGCGGTCTGAAGTCCACGGACTTCAATTCGATCCTGGCGACTTCGGCAAAGATCACCGGCACAGCCGGCGCGACAACGGTATGGGGTCAGACCGGCGTGGCGGCGATTTTCGCCATCAACGCCTCGATCGCGGCCATCGACTCGGCGCTGACAACGGTCCGCAACGTATCGTCCGCGTTCGGTACCAACGCGGCTTTGCTCGGCATCCGTCAGGACTTCACCACCAACCTGATCAACACCCTTCAGGCTGGTGCGTCGGATCTGGTCAACGCCGACCTCAACACCGAGTCGGCCAACCTGCTCTCTCTGCAGACACGCCAGCAGTTGGGCACCATCTCGCTGTCGATCGCGCAGAAGTCGCAGCAGTCGGTCCTCCGTCTGTTCTAAACATCGCGGTCATTTCTGTCCTAAACGGCGGGCCTTCCACGGCCCGCCGTTTTCTTTTGGGCGGCCGAATCGATTAATTCAGGATTGTCGCCGCCATATCCCCTTATCCCTCGACCAGAGCTGGCCGTAACCACCGTCAGCACAACGTTTGGTAGAAATTCTGGACATCCTTTAAAGACCGTTGCGGGGAATTCCCTGTCGAATTTAACGGATCGTTGACGATTCCGTTTTAGAAGACCACCACGAACATGGTCATCGTGGCCAGTTGCGTTTAGATAGTTTCTATTCGAAACGACGCGGCGACGACGTGTTCCTGAGAGTTTGCCCTAGAAAAGGAACAAAGCGATGTCCGCTATTAATCTCGACTCGGCAACACGCGCGAACCTGCTGTCGCTGACGAATACACAGACTCTCATCAATCAAACTCAGAATCGTCTGGCGACGGGCCTTAAGGTCAACAATCCGCTCGACGACGCGCTCGCCTTCTTCAAGGCCCGCAACCTCAACGCCCGCGCATCCGATCTTTCGACCATCAAGGCAGGCATCTCCGGCGCCATCAGCGTGATCACGGCGGCGACTCAGGGCCTGACGTCGATTGAGTCGACCCTGCAACAGATGAAGGCGCTTGCCAACTCCGCCATTGCCTCGCCGGAAAGCTCGACCCGCGCCAGCCTTGCCAGCCAGTTCAACGAACTGCGCAGTCAGGTGGACAATCTGGCCGAAGACGCGAGTTTCAACGGCGTCAATCTGCTGAAAAACACCACCGGCGCGTTTGCCACCGGCGCCGATTATCTGACCGTCACCTTCAACGAACGTACGGATCCAAAGGCCATCAACCAGTTGGTCGTCAGCGGTCTGAAGGCCACGGACTTCAATACAATCATGGCAACCTCGGCCAAAGTGACCGGCGCCGCCGGTGTAACGACCGTGTGGGGTCAAACCGGCACCGCGGCGATTTTCGCCATCAACGCCTCGATCGCGGCCATCGACTCGGCCCTGACGACGGTCCGCAACGTATCGTCCGGCTTCGGTACCAATGCGGCCTTGCTTGGTATCCGCCAGGACTTCACCACCAACCTAATCAACACCCTTCAGGCCGGTGCGTCGGATCTGGTCAACGCCGACCTCAACACCGAGTCGGCCAACCTGCTCTCGCTGCAGACACGCCAGCAGTTGGGCACTATCTCGCTGTCCATCGCGCAGAAGTCGCAGCAGTCGGTCCTCCGTCTGTTCTAAATATTGCGGTCATTTCTGCCTTAAGCGGCGGGCTCATCCATGGCCCGCCGTTTTTTCTTTAGGGCACAACTTATTTTCGGACGGTTCCGACGCGTTCCATCGATTTAGGTCAGTTCGATAAAAATTTATCGATCTCATTAACCATTCGTTGAGCTTTCCCTTTTAGAACGACGCTACGAACGCAGCTGCTCGCACGGCCATTGACGATGTGCGCGTTGTGCTAGAAATGTTTGCCAGCGAAGCGTTCCGTATAGGTGTCCTAGAAAAGGAGCTTCGCGATGTCCTCCACGATCAACCTCGACTCGGCGACACGAGCTAATCTGCTTTCGCTGACGAATACGCAGACTCTCATCAACCGCACCCAGAATCGCCTGGCGACCGGTCTGAAGGTCAATAGCCCCCTCGATGACGCGCTCGCCTTCTTCAAGGCTCGTGATCTTAATGCTCGCGCGTCCGATCTGAGTACCATCAAGTCAGGCATCGCCGGTGCCATCAGCGTGATCACGGCAGCGACTCAGGGTCTGAGCTCCATCGAGTCGACCCTGCAGCAGATGAAAGCGCTCGCCAACTCGGCCATTGCTTCACCGGAAAGCTCGACCCGCGCCAGCCTCGCCAGCCAGTTCAACGAACTGCGCAGTCAGGTGGATAATCTGGCCGAAGATGCGAGCTTCAACGGCGTGAACCTTTTGAAGAACGGCATCGGCGCTTTCCGTCCGGGTGCCGACTACCTGACCGTTACCTTCAACGAGCGCACGGACCCGAAAGGCATCAACCAACTTGTCGTCAGCGGTCTGAAGTCAACGGACTTCAATTCGATCCTGGCGACCTCGGCCAAAGTGACAGGTGTCGCGGGCACAACGACGGTGTGGGGCCAAACCGGTACGGCGGCGATTTTCGCCATCAATGCCTCGATCTCGGCCATCGACTCGGCCCTGACGACGGTGCGCAACGTGTCCTCCACGTTCGGTACCAATGCCGCATTGCTCAACATCCGCGAAGACTTCACCACCAACCTGGTCAATACCCTCCAAGGCGGTGCTTCGGACCTGGTTAACGCCGACCTCAACACTGAGTCCGCCAACTTGCTCTCGCTGCAGACACGCCAGCAGTTGGGCACCATCTCTCTATCCATCGCGCAGAAGTCGCAGCAGTCGGTCCTCCGCCTGTTCTAAATATTCGCGATCAGTACGTAAGAAGAAGGCGACCGGTCGGACCGGTCGCCTTCTTGCTTTTCTGGGTCCGCGAGTTTGTTGCCGTTTCGCGTCGGCCCGTTAACCTTTTGTTTGTCTTAAGCAGGTACGACCAATAGCGGACGAGAAGAATACTCCCGTCTGCGCCGGCGCGTGAGCTTGGTCGCAATCGCGGAAGTCGGTTTCAAGCCAGGAAGAAACCGGCTGCCAAACCTGAAGGTGCGCTTATGAGCGATATCAATCTTTCGTCGGCGACGCGGACGAATCTGCTTTCGCTGCAGACAACGCAGAACCTGATCAACCGTACGCAGAATCGCCTGGCGACGGGATTAAAGGTCAACAGCGCGCTCGACGATGCACTCGCATTCTTCAAGGCTCGCAATCTCAATGCGCGCGCGGCCGATCTCACGACCATCAAAAATGGCATTACCGGTGCCATCAGCGTCATCACCGCGGCGACTCAGGGCCTGAGCTCCATCGAGTCGACCCTCCAGCAGATGAAGGCGCTCGCCACTTCGGCGATTGCTTCACCGGAAAGTTCGACCCGCGCCAGTCTTGCCAGCCAGTTCAACGAATTGCGCAGCCAGGTCGATGGCCTGGCCACCGACGCCAGCTTCAACGGCATCAATCTTCTCAAGAACACCAGCGGTAAGTTCGTCTCTGGCGCAGACTACCTCACAGTGAAATTCAACGAGTTGACCGATCCGAAGGCCGTCAACCAGCTTGTGATCAGCGGTCTCAAGGCCACGGACTTCAATTCGATCCTTGCATCCTCGGCCAAAGTGACGGGAGCGGCCGGTGTAACCACGGTGTGGGGTCAGACGGGGGTGGCGGCGATTTTCGCCATCCAAGCCTCGATTGCGGCTATCGACTCAGCCTTGACGACCGTACGCAATGTGTCGTCCACGTTCGGAACCAATTCTTCGCTCTTGAGCATTCGTTCCGACTTCACGACGAATATCATCAACACCCTCCAGGGTGGTGCTGCCGACCTCGTCAATGCCGACATGAACACGGAATCTGCTAATCTGCTCTCGCTGCAAACACGCCAGCAGCTGGGCACGATTTCCTTGTCTATCGCGCAGAAATCCGAGGAAGCGATCCTCCGCCTGTTCTAATTCCGTCGGCAGGATGAATTTTTCCGTCGGTCGTCTGCTGGTGCTACGGGTCGCCGCCGAAGTCGTTGCCCTCGTCGGAACTCTTTG